>NZ_CP103852.1:2750887-3101774 GCF_024925465.1 Ralstonia pseudosolanacearum
GCGCGTAGCCCAGGCCGAAGTGCCCGGCGATCTCGCCGGTCAGGCCGCGGCCCTTGAGGTATTGGACGGCGCCAGGGGCACCGCGCAGCTGCTTGCGGTAGTGGTCGCTGGCGCGCGCCATGACGTCGCCCAGGGCGACGGTCTTGGCCTGCCGCTCGGCGCGGGCGGCGGGCGGCAGGCCGCCGCGCTCCTCCGGCACCACCATGCCGGCCGACTGCGCCAGATCGCGGATGGCCTCGACGTACGACAGCCCGGAGAACTCCATCAGGAAGCCGATCGCCGAGCCGTGCGCGCCGCAACCGAAGCAGTGATAGAACTGCTTGGTCGGCGACACCGTGAACGACGGCGACTTCTCGTTATGGAACGGGCACAGCCCCATGAAGTTGGCGCCGCCCTTCTTGAGCTGCACGTAACGGCCCACCACGTCGACGATGTCGACGCGGTTGAGCAGATCGTCGATGAACGGCTGCGGAATCACGCGTGGGGCGCGCCTTGCGGATGACGGAACGCGACCGGACTCAGGCGCCGGCCAGCACGGCCTTCACGCGGGCCGAGACCTGCGTCATGTCGGCGCGGCCGGCCAGGGCCGGCTTGAGCAGGCCCATCACCTTGCCCATGTCCTGCGGACCGGCGGCGCCGGCCTTGGCCACGGCATCGCGCACGGCGGCGTCGACCTCGGCGTCCGACAGCTGCGCCGGCATGTAGGCCTGCAGCACGACGACTTCGGCCGATTCCTTGGCGACCAGATCATCGCGGCCGGCCTGCTGGAACTGCGAAATGGAGTCCTTGCGCTGCTTGATCATCTTGTCGAGCACGGCCAGCACGGCGGCATCGTCCAGCTCGATGCGTTCATCCACCTCGCGCTGCTTGATGGCGGCCTGCAACAGGCGGATGGTGCCCAGGCGGTCCATTTCCTTGGCGCGCATGGCGGCCTTCATGTCTTCCGTGATCTGTGCCTTCAGCGACATTCGAAACTCCGATAAACGGCAAAACCCGCTCGGGCGGCACGCCCAGCGGGTTGCAAACGTAGAACTACGTGGATCATTGATCGTAGCACAGAACCGGGGCAATCCGGGCCCGTTCAGCCGCCAGCCACCGCCAGCCCGGTCGCCACGGCGGAAGCCCAGGCCCACTGGAAGTTGTAGCCGCCCAGCCAGCCCGTCACATCGACCACCTCGCCGATAAAGTGCAGTCCGGGCGCGGCCTGCGCCTCCATCGTGGCGGACGACAGCGCCCGCGTGTCGACCCCGCCGCGGGTGACCTCGGCCTTCCGGTAGCCCTCGCTGCCCGACGGTGTCAGCTCCCAGCGGTTGAGCGCGCCGCCCAGGGTCCGCAGCACCTTGTCGGACAACTCGGCGATGGGCGCGTGCGGGCTGGCGCCATGGGTGGCGCACCACGCCTGCGCGACGCGCTCCGGCAGGTGCTGCGCCAGCACCGTCCCCAGTTGCTTGCGCGAACCGGCCTTCTCGCCGCACAGCCATTGCGCGGCATCGGTGTCGGGCAGCAGGTCGATCGACAGCGGCTGCCCGCCGCTCCAGAAGCTGGAAATCTGCAGGACTGCCGGGCCGGACAGGCCGCGATGCGTCAGCAGCAGGTCTTCGCGGAACGTCGTGGCGCCGCCCCGGTTGCCCCGATGGCCCGCCTTGCCGGCAGCCGCCGGCGGCGCGACCGTCACGTCCACCTCCATCGACACGCCCGACAGCGCGGCGAACGGCGCCCAATGCTCGGCCTGGAAGGTCAGCGGCACCAGCGCCGGATGGGTCTCGACGATCTTCAGGCCGAATTGGCGGGCGATGCGGTAACCGAAATCCGTCGCGCCGATCTTCGGGATGGACAGCCCGCCGGTGGCGATCACCAGCTTGTCGGCGACGATCTCGCCGGCGCTGGTGGCCAGGCGGTAGGCATCGCCGGCCTTGCCGACCTCGGCGATGGCGCAGCCGGCGCGCCAGAGGACGTTGCCCTTGTCACACTCGGCTTCGAGCATGCGGATGATGTCTTCCGCGCTGTCGTCGCAGAACAACTGGCCCTTGTGCTTCTCGTGATAGGGAATCCGGTAGCCGGAAACCAGCCCGATGAAGTCCTGCGGCGTGTAGCGCGCCAGCGCCGAGCGGCAGAAATGCGGGTTGTTCGACAGGTAGTTGGCCGGCCCCGCATTGCGGTTCGTGAAATTGCAGCGCCCGCCGCCCGAGATGCGGATCTTCTCGGCCAGCTTCGTGGCGTGGTCGATCAGCACCACGCGCGCACCACGCTGCCCGGCCACCGCCGCGCACATCATCCCGGCCGCGCCCGCGCCGATCACCGCTACATCGCACCGCATCATGATCGCCGCGCCGCCCCTTGGTTGCCTGTCTGTACGAAAACCGCGCATTTTAACTTGTGCTATCTTCGGCGGCCTTCCCATTGCATTTCCTCACGCCTTCACGCGCCATGCTGGTCCTCGGCATCGAATCCTCCTGCGACGAAACCGGCGTCGCCCTGTACGACACCGATGCCGGCCTGCGCGCGCACGCGCTCTACTCGCAAATCGCCATGCACCGCGACTACGGCGGCGTGGTGCCGGAGCTGGCCTCGCGCGACCACATCCGCCGCGTGATCCCGCTGCTGGAGGACGTGCTGGCCGAGGCCGGCGTCGGCCGCACGGACATCGACGCCATCGCCTATACGAAAGGGCCCGGACTGGCCGGTGCGCTGCTGGTGGGGGCCTCGGTCGCCAATGCGCTGGGCTTTGCGCTGGGCAAGCCGCTGGTGGGCGTGCATCACCTGGAAGGGCATCTGCTCTCGCCGCTGCTGGAGGCGGACCGGCCCGCGTTTCCGTTCCTGGCGCTGCTGGTGTCGGGCGGGCACACGCAGTTGATGCGCGTCGATGCGGTCGGCCAGTACACGCTGCTGGGCGAGACCCTCGACGATGCTGCCGGCGAGGCCTTCGACAAGACCGCCAAGCTGCTCGGCCTCGGTTATCCCGGCGGCCCGGCCGTCTCGCGGCTGGCCGAGTTCGGCAACCCGGGCGCGTTCGAGCTGCCCCGGCCGATGCTGCATTCAGGCAATTTCGATTTCTCGTTCGCCGGCCTGAAGACCGCCGTGCTGACGCAGGTGCGCAAGCTCAATCTCGACGGCGGCGAGGCGTGCGAACAGCCGCGCGCCGACCTGGCCCGCGCCTTCGTCGATGCCATCGTCGATGTGCTCGTCGCCAAGACGCTGCGCGCCGCGCGCGAGCACGGCCTCAAGCGCATCGTGGTGGCGGGCGGCGTGGGCGCCAACCGCCAGCTGCGCGAGCGCCTGAACGCCGAGGGCGGCAAGCGCGGCCTGCGCGTCTACTACCCCGACCTTCAGTTCTGCACCGACAACGGCGCCATGATCGCCTTCGCCGGCGCGATGCGGCTGCAGGCCGACCCCGGCCAAGTCCAAGCAGGCTACGGCTACGGCGTCACGCCGCGCTGGGACCTGGAAGACATCCGCATCCGGCAGGCATGAAAAAAGCCGCTCGATGGAGCGGCTTCTTCCGTGGGGTGGCGTCGATCAGCCGGCGCGGCGCTTGTCGCGCTCGATCAGGGCATAGGCGCTGTGGTTGTGGATCGACTCGAAGTTCTCCGCTTCCAGCGTGTAGGCCACGATGCGGTCGTCTTCGTTCAGGCGCATGGCGATGTCGCGCACCAGGTCTTCGACGAACTTCGGGTTCTCATACGCGCGTTCGGTGACGAACTTCTCGTCCGGACGCTTGAGCAGGCCCCACAGTTCGCACGAGGCTTCTTCCTCGGCCATGCGGATCAGCGCCTCGACCGGCGTATCGGCCGCCAGCTCCGCGTCGATGGTGATGTGCGAGCGCTGGTTGTGCGCGCCGTACTGCGAGATCTTCTTGGAGCATGGGCACAGGCTCGTCACCGGCACCAGAGCCTTGACGCGCACGGTGGTGTGGCCATCGCGCACTTCGCCGATCATCGTCACCTCGTAGTCCATCAGCGACTGCACGCCCGACACCGGCGCGGTCTTGCTGACGAAATACGGGAAGCTGACTTCGATGCGGCCGGCGTCGGCTTCGAGCTTCTCCAGCATCTTTTCCAGCAGCAGCTGGAATTGCGCCAGGTTCAGCGGCTCGCGCTCCTCTTCGAGCAGCGCGACGAAGCGGGACATGTGCGTGCCCTTCTGATCGGCCGGCAGGTGCACATCCAGGTTGAAGGTGCCCACGGTGCTCAGCACGCCCGACGGCGTCTGCAGCGACATCGGGTAACGCACGCCGCGCACGCCCACGCGCTGGATCGGAATCTGACGGGTATCGTGGCTGGACTGCACGTCCGGCATCACGAAGCCCGGGTTCATATCATTCATGGTCGGTTTCCTTTACGGTCGCCCGGCCATCGCAGTCGGCCGGCACGCAACGAGTGTGAAACCGCGGAACCGGATTGAAGGCGACCACCCCTCAAGTGATCCAATCGACCCATCCCGCGACTGCGCACACAATTCACGAAAAACGGACGCAGTGTAAGATAAATTTTCCACCTCTGCTGTCGGCTGCTCAAACCCGCAGTGGCAATGCGGGTGATTGAAACGGCCTATCGCAAAGTGCTCTCTACGCCACGCGCGGTTGTGCCGCACGCGGTTGCACGGCAAAGCGCTCGCGGATCGACGCCAGGATGCCGTTGGCATCCAGTCCGCACAGCGCCAGCAGCGCCGCATGATCACCGTGATCGACGAAGCGGTCGGGCAAGCCCAACTGCAGCACCGGCGTGGCCACCCCGGCGGCGGCAAGCGCTTCCAGGCAGGCACTGCCGGCGCCACCCATCACGCAGCCCTCTTCCACTGTGACCACGTAATCGTGGGTGCGTGCCATCTCCAGCACGCAGGCCACATCCAGCGGCTTGACGAAGCGCATGTTGACCACGGTGGCATCCAGGCGCTCAGCGGCGGCGGCGGCCGGCGCGACCATCGAACCGAAGGCCAGGATCGCCACGCGCTGGCCCGCCGGCGCGGTGGACGCGCGGCGCACCTCGGCCTTGCCCACCGGCAGCGGCTCCAGCGTCGGCTGCACCGCCGCGCCCGTGCCGGCACCGCGCGGATAGCGCACCGCCGTCGGGCAATCCTGGGCGAACGCCGTGCTGAGCAGCTGGCGGCACTCGTTCTCGTCGGCCGGCACCATCACCATCATGTTGGGGATGCAGCGCAGGTAGGCCATGTCGTAAGCGCCGGCATGCGTCGCGCCGTCCGCACCGACCAGGCCCGCGCGATCCAGCGCGAACACCACCGGCAGGTTCTGTAGCGCCACGTCGTGGATCAACTGGTCGTAGCCACGCTGCAGGAAGGTCGAATAGATGGCGACCACCGGCTTGAGGCCCTCGCACGCCAGGCCACCGGCGAAGGTGACGGCGTGCTGCTCAGCGATGCCGACGTCGTAATAGCGGTCGGGGAAGCGCTGCTCGAACTCCACCATGCCCGAGCCCTCGCGCATGGCGGGCGTGATGCCGACCAGGCGCTTGTCGGCGGCGGCCATGTCGCACAGCCACTGGCCGAACACCTGCGTGTAGGAAACCTTGGCCGGGCGCGCGGCGGGCTTGATGCCTTCCTGCGGATTGAACTTGCCTGGGCCGTGATAGAGGATCGGATCGGCCTCGGCCAGCTTGTAGCCCTGCCCCTTCTTGGTCACCACGTGCAGGAACTGCGGCCGGCCGCCCTCCAGCGCGCGCTGGCGGATGTTCTGCAGCGTCGGCACCAGGGATTCGAGATCGTGCCCGTCGATCGGCCCGATGTAGTTGAAGCCGAATTCCTCGAACATCGTCGCCGGCACCAGCATGCCCTTGGCGTGCTCCTCGAAGCGCTTGGCGAACTCCAGCACCGGCGGCGCCACCGACAGCAGCTTCTCCACGCCCTTCTTGGTGGCGGCGTAGAACTGGCCGCTCATCAGCCGCGCGAAGTAGCGGTTGAGCGCGCCCACCGGCGGCGAGATCGACATGTCGTTGTCGTTGAGCACCACCACCAGCGGCAGGTTTCGATAGACACCGGCGTTGTTCATCGCCTCGAAGGCCATGCCCGCGCTCATCGCCCCGTCGCCGATCACGGCGATGGCGACGCGGTTCTCGCCCTGCGTCTTGGCGCCCAGCGCCATGCCCAGCGCGGCCGAGATCGAGGTGGAGGAATGCGCGGTGCCGAAGGTATCGTACTGGCTCTCGCTGCGGCGCGGGAAACCGGAGATGCCGTCCAGCTGGCGCAGTGTCGCCATCTGCTCGCGGCGGCCGGTCAGGATCTTGTGCGGATAGCTCTGGTGACCGACGTCCCACACGATACGGTCGTCCGGCGTGTTGAAGACGTAGTGCAGCGCGATGGTCAGCTCGACCGTGCCCAGGTTCGACGACAGGTGGCCCCCCGTCTGCGCGACGGATTCGAGCACGAAGGCACGCAGCTCATCGGCCAGGGTACCGAGCTGGCGACGGTCCAGGCGGCGCAGCTCGGCCGGAGCGTCGATGGTGTTCAGAAGTTCGTACGTCATGTGAGACCGCCGCTCGGGCGTCTAGGCAAAGACTTCGAATGTCAGTGCAATGTTGTTCAGTGGCCACGCCACACGATCAGGTCGGCCATCCCGGCCAACCTGGCGGTGCGCGCGTCACCCAGTTCGCGGGACAGCTGTGCCACCGCCACGCCCGCCGCGGCATGCAACGCATCGGCCAGCGCCCGCGCGCGCTCCAAGCCGAGGATCGACACATAGGTCGGCTTGTCGTTGGCCTCATCCTTGCCGGCGGTCTTGCCCAGCGTGGCGGTATCGGCCGTCACATCGAGAATGTCGTCGACCACCTGGAACGCCAGCCCGACCGCGCCCGCGTAGGCGTCCACCTGTTCCAGCGCCGCGGCATTCACGCCGGCGCACAGGGCGCCCATGCGCAGGCTTGCCCGCAACAGCGCGCCGGTCTTCATGCGGTGCATGGTCTCCAGCGCGTCCTGCGACAGGGCCACGCCCACGCTCTGCAGATCGATCGCCTGCCCGCCCGCCATGCCGAGCGAACCGGACGCGCGCGCCAGCTCGCCGACCAGCCCCGCGCGCGTGGCCGGGTTCACCGCGCCCAACTCGGCCAGCGCGATGAAGGCCTGGGTCTGCAGCGCGTCGCCGACCAACAGCGCCGTCGCTTCATCATAGGCGCGATGCACCGTTGGGCGACCTCGGCGCAGGTCGTCGTCGTCCATGCAGGGCATGTCGTCGTGGACCAGCGAATAGGCGTGGATCATCTCCACCGCGCAGCTCACGCCATCCAGCGCCTCGGGCGATGCCTCGCCCAGCGCCCCGGCAGCATGTGCGAGCAGGGGGCGGACCCGCTTGCCGGCTCCCAGCGTGGCATAGCGCATCGCCGCATGCAGGCGCTGCGGCGCGACCAGCTCGCCGGGCAGGGCGCGTTCGAGCGCGCTTTCGGTCCGCGCAACGACGGCGGCCATCCAATGGGCGAAATCGCTCATGCTCCGCCCTGTTCGTTCGTGCCTTCGCCCGCCAGGGGCTTCAGGGCATCGCCGTCGAGCACGCGCACCTGCTGCTCGACGCGCTCCAGCACCTGCTGGCAATACCTGACCAGCTCGGCGCCACGGCGATATGCCGCCAGCGAGGCTTCCAGCGGCAATTCACCGGACTCCATGCTGGCGACGAGGGTTTCGAGTTCAGCCATGGCCGCCTCATAGGAAGCTGGGGTCGCTGGAGAGGAAAGGGTTGCATCGCTCGGGGCGACGTCTTGGGCACGAGGCATGCCGGTTGCGCGAAGGAAGGAACAGTCCCGCATTTTACGGCAATTCCACGCGGGCTCCGCGTGCCGGCGGCATCACGATCAGCGAGCGCTCGCACCACGCCGACGGACGAAAGCGGACCCGCCCGGGCGAGATAGCCTGCCGCCAAAATCTGACAGAAATCAGAGACTTATCAGTGGCCCTGGGGTACAATCGCCCTTTTTCCTCCAAAGGCCGGGCCAGCAGCACGCTGCCCCGCACGGCGGCCATGCCGCCCGCCGATGGCGTTCTTTCCCATATCGATTTTTCGATGGTTGGGTTGTTCACTGCTTTCACCGTTCTTGGGAGTGGGGATAATGTCCAATCTCAGCACCGCGCTGAATCTGGTGCCGTCTGAAACCCAGCTGCCCGTCTCCGCCTACTTCGACGAGGCGCTGTACCAAACCGAAATCGAACGCCTGTTCAAGCATGGCCCGAGCTACGTCGGCCATGAGCTGATGGTGCCCGAGGTGGGCGACTATCACACGCTTGCCGCCGAGGCCGAAGGCCGCGTGCTGGTACGCAATCCGAACGGCGTCGAACTGCTATCCAACGTGTGCCGGCATCGCCAGGCGATCATGCTCAATGGGCGAGGCAATGCCCAGAACATCGTCTGCCCGCTGCACCGCTGGACATACGACCTGAAGGGCGAACTGCTGGGCGCGCCGCATTTCGAGCGGCAGCCGTGCGTGCACCTGTCGCGCTCGCTGCTGCAAAACTGGAACGGCCTGCTGTTCGAGGGCAAGCGCGACGTGCGCAACGACCTCGCCCGCCTGGGCGTGGCGCGCGACCTCGATTTCTCCGGCTACATGCTCGACCATGTCGAGGTGCACGACTGCGACTACAACTGGAAGACCTTCATCGAGGTCTACCTGGAGGACTACCACGTCGTGCCCTTCCACCCCGGCCTCGGCCAGTTTGTCTCGTGCGACGACCTGACCTGGGAATTCGGCGAGTGGTACAGCGTGCAGACGGTCGGCATCCACGCCGGCCTGCGCAAGCCCGGCACGGCGACCTACCAGAAGTGGCATGACGCCGTGCTGCGCTTCAACAACGGCGAGATGCCCAAGTACGGCGCGGTATGGCTGACGTACTACCCGAACGTGATGGTGGAGTGGTACCCGAACGTCCTGGTGGTCTCGACCCTGCATCCGCTGGGCCCGAGCAAGACCCGCAACGTGGTCGAGTTCTATTACCCGGAAGAAATCGTGCTGTTCGAGCGCGAATTCGTCGAGGCCGAGCGCGCTGCCTACATGGAGACCTGCATCGAGGACGACGAGATCGCCGAACGCATGGATGCCGGCCGGCTGGCCTTGCTCAAGCGCGGCACCAGCGAGATCGGGCCGTACCAGTCGCCGATGGAAGACGGCATGCAGCATTTCCACGAGTGGTATCGCCGCGTGATGGACTATTGATCCGTCCGCCGCGGCACGGCTGGCGCCCAAGCGCCAACGGAGTGACAATGTAAACGGTGCACGCGCGCGGCGTGCACCGTTTTTTTTCGCCCCGCCCATGTCGACCGACCACACCATGCCCATCGCCCAGCAGACGACCAGCTCGTCCCGCCAATCGCTCTGGATGGTGCTCGCGGCCTTCGCGTTCTCGGCGATGGGGGTCTGCGTCAAGCTGGCCTCGGCGCACTACAGCACCGGCGAGATCGTCTTCTACCGCAGCCTGATCGGCGTGGTGCTGATGGGCGCGGTGCTGTACCACACGGGGGCCGGCGTGCGCACGCCCCACTTCGCCTCGCACATCAAGCGCAGCGTGTTCGGCGTGACCTCGCTGCTGCTGTGGTTCAGCTCGATCAGCCTGCTGCCGCTGGCCACCGCCATGACGCTCAACTACATGTCACCGGTGTGGATCGCGCTCATCATCGGCGCGGGCGCCACGCTGGCCGGCAAGGCCGGCGGAGCCGACCGCAAGATGGTCACGGCGATCCTGATGTCGTTCGTCGGCGTGATCTGCCTGCTGCAACCGAGCGTCGGCCCGTCGCAGATGACGGGCGGCATGATCGGACTGGTGTCGGGCGTGTTCACGGCGCTGGCCTACGTGGAAGTCCGCCAGCTGGGCGACCTGGGCGAGAACGAGGCGCGCATCGTCTTCTATTTCTCGCTGGTCAGCTCGATCGCCGGCGGCGCGTGGATGCTGATCGCCGGCGCCCACGCGCATACCTGGCAGAGCGCCTGGCTGCTGGTGGCCGTGGGCCTGCTGGCCACGCTCGGCCAGACCGCCATGACGCGGGCCTACAAGCGCGGCAACACGCTGCTGACGGCCAACCTCCAGTACACCGGCATCGTCTTTGCGAGCGGATGGGGCATGCTGCTGTGGCACGATCACCTCAACGCGCTGTCGTGGATGGGCATGGCGCTCATCATCGGCAGCGGCATCGTCACCACGGTCATGCGCGCGCGCCAGTCGGGCGTTGCGCATCCGACACCGCAGACCGCCGTGTCGGGGCCGGAAGCCGAGATCCATCCGGAAGTCTGATTCCGACTCTTCGATCCAGGAGATTGCCTGTATGAGCGAACGCGCTCCCCGCTATGCCACGCTGATCACCGCACCCCAGCTCGCCGCGCTGCAGCAGAGCGCGTCCCGCAGCACGATCGTGTTCGACTGCAGCTTCGATCTGGCCAACCCGGCCGCCGGGCGCGAAGCGTATCGCGCGAGCCACATCCCCGGGGCGTTCTACCTGCACCTGGACAACGAGCTGTCGGGGCCCAAGACCGGCACCAACGGCCGCCATCCGTTGCCCGATGCCGATGCCTTCGTCGCCCGCTTGCGCGCGCTGGGCGTGAACGACGACACCCAGATCGTCGCCTGCGACCGGCAGGCCGGCATGTTCGCGGCGCGGCTGTGGTGGCTGATGCGCTGGGTCGGCCATGCCGACGTCGCCGTGCTCGACGGCGGCCTGCCGGCCTGGGAAGCCGCGCGCCTGCCGATCGACAGCGTGGTGCCGGACGAACTGCAACTGAGCACCGCAACAGGCAACCTGAGCCGCAAGCCGTCCCTGGTACCGCTGATGACGGCCGACCTGGTGCTCAAGCGCCTGGGCCAGCCTACCCTGCCGATCATCGACGCCCGCGCACCGGACCGCTACCGCGGCGAGAACGAGACCCTCGACCCGGTCGGCGGCCATATCCCCGGCGCGCGCAACCGCTTCTTCCGCGACAACCTGCAGGCCGACGGCACCTTCAAGCCCGCGCCCCAGCTGCGCAGCGATTTCGAGGCCGTGCTGGCCGGCGCCCGGCCGGAAGACACCGTGCTGCAATGCGGCTCGGGCGTGACCGCCAGCCACAACCTGCTGGCAATGGAAGTGGCCGGGCTGCCCGGCGCCGCGCTCTATGCCGGCTCGTGGAGCGAGTGGGTCAGCGACCCCTCGCGCCCGGTGGCCACCGGACCGAATCCATGACGCCGGCCCCCGGCGCGACCAGCAAAAAGCCCGGCACTGCCGTAATGCCGTTCAGTTAAGGCAAAAAAGGCCGCTCCGATTGACGTCGGAGCGGCCTTTTTCCTTGTTGTCGACGCAGTTTTCGTTGCCGTGAGCCTGCCAAGTCATGCTTAACTGAACGGCATTACCGGCACTGCCGGGCTTTCTTTTTCATGCGGTTCCGCTCGCCGGACGATCAATGCACGTGGTGGTGCAGACCGTCGGTCAGCAGAAAGATCATCGCAATGCCCGCCGTGACCAGCGCGATCTGCACGGCGGACTCCTGCCAGCGCGGCCGGCGCTTCATCTGCGGCATCAGATCGCACACGGCGATGTAGATGAAGCTGCTGGAGGCCACCACCAGCACGTAGGGAATCCACGCCGACATGCGATCCAGCAGGTAATAGCCGAGCACCGCCCCCACCAGCGCGCACACGCTGCAGATCAGGTTGTAGACGAAGGCGCGTGTCTTGGAGAAACCCGCGTTGAGCAGCACCATGAAATCGCCGATCTCCTGCGGGATCTCGTGCGCCGCGATCGCCAGCGCGGTGACGATGCCGACGCGCGTGTCGGCCAGGAAGGCCGCGGCGATGACGATGCCATCGGAGAAATTGTGCAAGCCGTCGCCCACCAGGATCATCAGCCCGCTGCGGCCCGCCTCCTGCCGGTCATGGCCGTGGTGGTGGCCATGGCCGTCGCCCTCGTGATGGTGCGAATGGCGGATCAGCGCAATCTTCTCCAGCAGGAAGAACCCCAGCAGCCCCGCCAGCAGCGTGGCGAACAGGGCGTGGGTATTGGGCTCGATGCCGTGGTGCGACTCGAACGCCTCGGGCAGCGAGTGCAGCAGCGACGTCGCCAGCAGCACGCCGACGGAGAAACTGACCATGCGGTCGACCACGCGCGCCAGCACGGTCAGCGACAGGGCGGCGGCGCCGGCCATGCTGCCGATGCCGGACAGCGCGGTAGCGAGAAGAATGCCTAACAGGGTGGAATCAGCGGTCATGCGGCGGTCGCCAACAAACGCAACAGAGTTGCAAGAAGAAAGGCATTGTATGCGCCTTTGCCGGCCTTTGCCAGCATCGCCGCAAAACAAAAGGCCCGCGTGGGGCCTTTCGTGTCGGATGGATGCGGGGCTACGCCACGCCGTGGTCCTTGAACCCATCGTCTTATACACAACTAGCGGAGTCGCCCACCGCGCGTAGCGCTTGCAGGGTTTTGGCCGCGACATGAACGTCCTTGAGTCCGAGCCAGATGGCTTTGGCGCCGGGCTCGCCATCGCCCTTGCGGCCGAGGAAGCCGCCCAGACTGGCGATCAGGCGCAGCACTTCATTCAGCTTGGGCCGGGCCGGCTGCCTGGCGCGGCTCAGCAGATAGGCGCCGCGAATCTCGTCAGGGTCGAAGAACAATTCGGCATCCAGATCCGGGCAGGTGCGCCCCATGCGCATCAGATGGACGATGCGCCAAGCCACCACCAGATACAGCGCCAGCGCCCGCTCCAGCCGCTCGATCGCCCCCAGTTGCAGTGCCTCCACCCGGCAACCGTTCTTGAGCACGTTGAACAGCATCTCGATTTCCCAGCGCGCCCGATACCAGTCGATCAACTCGATCGCCTCCTGCAACGTCGTGGCCGCGCGGTTGGTCAGCAGGCGCCACTCGATCGGCTTGGTGCCGGCCGGCGCGCCGAACTCGCGCGCCACCAGGCACGTAGCCGTGACACGCTGGCCTCGATCGGCCGGCAACTCGACGCGCCTGAGCCACACGTGCTGACGCACTTCGCGTGCGCGCACGCCATGGCGCGAGCCCATCGTGAAGGCGATCTCGCCCAGCGCCTCGCCCTCGGTCGTGGCCGCCCACAGCTTGACGCCTTCGGGCAGCGCGCGGTCGTGGGCGGCGCGGATCAGCCAGTCCGCCGGCGTGCCCAGTTCCTGCGCGCGCTGCATCAGCGCCATCATGTCCGCTTCCCGGTCGGCCACGTACACCAGCCGCGTGCCGGGCAGACTCGCTGCCAGATCGGCCACGCGCTCGTAGCCCTCGATCCAGCGCAGACTCTCCTTCTGGTCGCCGCGCTTGCCTTGTGCATCCTTGGGCTGGCGCGCCCACATCCACGCATCGAGCACGCCCAGCGGCTCACGCTGCGGCGTCACCGCGTAGGTCGGGTGCAGATACATGCCGCGCTGCGCCTCGTAGGACAAGGCTCCGAGCCCGGCCGCGCCGCGCCCGTTGAAATCCAGTTCCGTGGTGTCCTGCAGGCACAGCACCACCGGGTGGGCGGCCATGCGCTGCTCGGTCTGCTGCCAGTGTGGGGCAAGGATGTCGCGCCAATCGACCTCTTCGTTGTTGAAGAAGCGGTATGCCGCCATCGTTTCGCCCCAGCCCCGGCAGGCTTGCGGCACACCGGCCGTCGGCTTGGCTGCCAATCGTTGCATCAATATCCTCGCTCGCTTGTTCAGGCGCGTGTCGCCAAGGTCGAGGTGGGCGAATTCGACTTCCGTCCAGTGGATCTTGTTCAGGGCCAAGGCGTTCACGCAAAAAGTGAGAGTAAACGCGAGCCGGCTCGGGGTTACAAGCCTTGGAGGGTCTCAAGCTGATTTCTCATGCTGGGGACTTGTGTATAAGACGATGCCTTGAACCAGGCCAGGCACTTCTTCCAGCCGTCCTCGGCGTCCGCCTTGACATAGCTGGGCCGGTAGTCGGCATGGAACGCGTGGCCGGCGTCCGGGTAGACGATGATGCGCGAGGCCTTGGCCTTGGGATTGGCGGATGTTTCCAGCGCCGCCTTCATGGCCTGGACGGCGTCCTGCGTGATGCCGGTGTCCTTGGCGCCATACAGGCCCAGCACCGGCGCCTTCAGGTCGGCCACCTTGTCGATCGGGAACGCCGGCTGCAGCGCGGTCGCAGTGCCCTTCAGGTGGCCATACCACACCACCGCGGCCTTGATGTCGGGACTGTGCTCGGCGAACAGCCAGGCCTGGCGCCCGCCCCAGCAGAAGCCGTTGATGCCGATGCGCGCCGGATCGCCGCCGTTCTGCCCGGCCCACGCCACCGTGGCGTCCAGGTCGCCGATGACCTGCGCGTCAGGCACCTTGGAGATCACGTTGGCCTGCAGTTCCTGGAGGGTGCCGTACGACTGCGGATCGCCCTGGCGCACGAACAGGTCGGGCGCGATGGCGAGATAGCCGAGTTTGGCGAAGCGCCGGCAGACATCGGCAATGTATTCATGCACGCCGAAGATCTCGCTGACGACGATCATCACCGGCAGCCCGGTCTTGCCTTCCGGCTGGGCGCGGTAGGCGGGCACCTTGAAATCGCCGACGGGCACGCTCACCTCGCCCACCGTCAGCCCGTTGAAATCGGTGTGGATGGCCTGCGCCGACACCGGCAGCACCGCCGCGGCAAACGCCGAACCCAACGCCGTCTTCACGAAACTGCGGCGGTCGAAGCTGCGGCCGGGCACCAGGCTTTCCAGTTCTGCGTCGAGCTCATGCATCGCATTCTCCCAAGCGCCCGCAGGCGGCGGTCAACGAAGCGGCTAGTGTAGCTTGACCCGCGGATTGGTCTTGCTGCGCAGCCAGTGCGTGACGGTATCCAGCGCCATGCGCACGAAGCCGTGCAGCGCCATCACGTGCATGCGGTACAGCGACGTGTACATCAGCCGCGCCATCATCCCCTCGATGAACATGGTGCCGCCGATCAGGCCGCCCATCAGGCTGCCGACCGCGCTGAAGTGGCCGAGCGACACCAGCGAGCCCAGGTCCTTGAAGCCGAACGGCTCCACCGGCTTGCCTTCCAACCGGCGGCACAAGGCTTTGTACAGATAGGTCGCCTGCTGGTGGGCGGCCTGGGCGCGCGGCGGCACGCTGGTCGATGCCTCGGGCCACGGGCAGCTGGCGCAATCGCCGAAGGCATAGATGGCGTCATCGCCTTCGGCCTGCAGCGTGCGCGAGACGACCACCTGCCCCAGCTTGTTCACCGGCAGCCCCAGCTCGCCCAGGATCGACGGCGCGCGGATGCCCGCCGCCCACACCGTCAGATCGGCCGGGATCGACTTGCCGCTGAGCGTCTTGACCGCGCTGTCGGTGACCTGGTTGACGCGCTCGCCGGTGATCACCTCCACGTTCAGCTTCTGCAGCAGCTTGGTGGTCTCGCTGGAGACGCGCTCGGACAGCGCGGCCAGAATGCGCGGGCTCCCTTCGATCAGGTGGATGCGGATATCGCGGAGTGGGTCCAGCTTGTGCAGGCCGTAGGCCGCCAGTACGTGAGCGGTGTTGCGCAGTTCCGCCGACAGTTCCACGCCGGTCGCGCCCGCGCCGACGATGGCGATGTCCACCTGCGCGCGCGCATCGCCCACGCCGTTCTGCGCTCGCATGCACGCCGAAATCAGCTTGCGGCGGAAGCGCTCGGCCTGCGACGCGGCATCCAGCGCAATCGCATGCTCGGCCGTGCCCGGCACGCCGAAGAAATGCGTCACGCTGCCGATGGCGAGCACCAGCATGTCATAGGCGAGGGTGCGCTCGGGCAGCACCTCGGTGCCGTCGGCGTCGACGCAACCGGACACGGTGACGGTCTTGGCGACGCGGTCCAGGCCCTTCAGCTCGCCCTGCTGGAACTCGAAGCCGTGCCAACGCGCCTGGGCGGCGTATTCGAGCTGGTGGGTGTTCGGGTCCATGCTGCCGGCGGCCACTTCGTGCAGCAGCGGCTTCCAGATGTGTGTCGGGTTGCGGTCGACCAGGACGACCCGTGCGGCGCGGCGCTTGCCGAGCTTGTCGCCCAGGCGCGTTGCCAGTTCCAGCCCGCCGGCGCCACCGCCGACCACCACGATGCGCGGACCACCCGCGCCATCCACCTGCCCTGCCATGCTGCTACTCCTGTGAGTCTTGTGTTCTTCCGACTGCAGTTTGCTGCAATGCAATATCCGCCGCAACCCCGCCTGCTCGCGAAACTGGGCGCGGAAGGGGTGGATCGCGCAGCACACACGCTCCGCCCGCACTGACGCTGCCGTGGCAGCCAACCGCCTGCGACAGTCCGCCGCAGCGCCGCCGTCAGTGTGCCTCTTCCCAGTTCGCGCCGACGCCCACCTCGGCCACCAGCGGCACGCGCAGCGCCGCCACGCCGCACATCAGCTCGGGCAGGCGCTCGCGCACCAGCGACAGCTCTTCCTGCGGGACTTCCAGCACCAGTTCATCGTGTACCTGCATGACCTGGCGCGTGCGCATCGGCACGCCGGGCTTGCCGGCGCTGGGCGAGCCATCCAGCCAGTCCTGCACGGCCAGCATCGACAGCTTGATGAGGTCGGCGGCGGTGCCCTGCATGGGCGCATTGATGGCGGCGCGCTCGGCGGCCTGGCGGCGCGGGCCGTTGCCGCCGTTGATGTCGGGCAGCCACAGGCGGCGGCCGAACACCGTCTCGACGTAGCCGCGCTCATGCGCGACCAGGCGGGTCTCGTCCATGTAGCGGGCCACGCCGGGATAGCGCGCGAAATACCGGTCGATATAGAGCTTGGCGGCATCGCGGCCGATGCCGAGGTTGCTCGCCAGCCCGAACGCGCTCATGCCGTAGATGAGGCCGAAGTTGATGACCTTGGCGTAGCGGCGCTGCTCGGCCGTGACCTCCAGCGGCGTCACGCCGAAGACTTCGGCCGCGGTGGCGCGGTGCACGTCCTGGCCCTCGCGGAAGGCGCGCAACAGGCCTTCGTCCTCGGACAGGTGGGCCATGATGCGCAGCTCGATCTGCGAGTAGTCGGCCGAGACGATCACGCTGCCCGCCGGCGCGACGAACGCTTCGCGGATGCGCCGCCCTTCTTCCGTGCGCACCGGGATGTTCTGCAGGTTCGGGTCGGTCGAGGCCAGCCGGCCCGTGACGGCGGTCGCCTGCCCGTAGGTGGTGTGGACCCGGCCGGTCTGCGGGTTGACCATCTTCGGCAGCTTGTCGGTGTAGGTGGACTTGAGCTTGGCCAGGCCGCGGAAGTCGAGCAGCAGCTTGGGCAGCGGGTAGTCCTCGGCCAGCTTCTGCAGCACCTCTTCGTCGGTCGACGGCGCACCGCTGGCGGTCTTCTTGATGACCGGCAGCTTGAGCTGCGTGAAGAAGATCTCGCCGATCTGCTTGGGCGAATTCAGATTGAACGGCTGACCGGCCAGCGCATAGGCCTGCTGCTCGAGCTCCAGCAAGCGCTGGCCCAGCCCGGTGCTCTGCCGGGCCAGGCGCTCGGCATCGATCAGCACGCCGTTGCGCTCCATCTTCTGCAGCACGATGGAGGTCGGCATCTCGATCTGCTCGTAGACGTAGCGCAGCTTGTCGTCCTCGGCCACCTTGGGATACATCGCGCGGTGCAGGCGCAGCGTGATGTCGGCGTCCTCGGCGGCGTATTCGGTGGCGCGGTCGAGCGGCACCTCATCGAAGCCGATCTGCGACGCGCCCTTGCCGCAGACCTCTTCGTAGGTGATGGTCTTCAGGTGCAGCACGCGCTCGGCCAGCGCGTCCATGCCGTGGTTGCGGTGCGAGCCCAGCACGTACGACTGCAGCATGGTGTCGTGCGCGATGCCGCGCAGCGCGATGCCGTGGTTGGCGAACACGTGCGCGTCGTACTTCAAATGCTGGCCGACCTTCTTGCGGGACGCGTCCTCCAGCCACGGTTTCATGCGCGCCAGCACGGCCTCGCGCGGGAGCTGCCCGGCGGCTTCCAGCCCCGACACATCGGGCCCGCGATGCGCGACCGGGATGTAGCACGCCTGGCCCGGCTCGACCGACAGCGAAAGGCCCACCAGCTGCGCCTGCATCGGATCGATCGAGGTCGTCTCGGTGTCGATGCAGACCAGCGCCGACGCCTCCAGCAACCGCATCCACGATTCGAGCTGCGCTTCGGTGGTGACGGTTTCGTATTTGACTTCGGCCGGCGGCGCTTCGACGTCGAACAGGCTGGCCTGCTGCGCTGCGGCCTCCGGTGCGTATTGCTTGACGGGCGTGGCGGCCTTGCGCGCCGCGCCCACGCTGCGGGTATCCGGCAGCGCTTCGCCGCTGGCCTCGCGCAGCCAGGTCTTGAAGCCGTAGCGGCCGAAGAAGTCGACCAGCTTGGCGCGATCCTCGCCGCCATCGATGAGGGCCTCGAAGGTCGGGACTTCCGTGGCGAGATCGCAATCGGTCTTGACGGTCAGCAGCTCGCGGCCCTTGGGCAGCCAGTCGAGCGTGTTGCGCAGGTTCTCGCCGACCACGCCCTTGATCTCGCCGGCGCGGGCGATCACGCTGTCGAGCGAGCCGTATTCGCCGAGCCATTTGACCGCCGTCTTCGGGCCCACCTTGGGCACGCCCGGCACATTGTCCACGGTGTCACCGATCAGCGACAGGTAGTCGACGATCTTCCCGGGCGGCACGCCGAACTTGGCCAGCACGCCGGCCGGATCGAGCGTCTCGTTGCTCATGGTGTTGACCAGCGTGACATGGTCGTTCACCAGTTGGGCGAGGTCCTTGTCGCCGGTCGAGACGACGGTGCGGACGCCCTCGCGGGTGGCGCGTTCGGCTAGCGTGCCGATCACGTCGTCGGCCTCCACGCCGTCGACCATCAGGATGGGCCAGCCGAGCGCGCGCACGGCTTCGTGGATCGGCTCGATCTGCTGGCGCAGGTCATCGGGCATCGGCGCCCGGTGCTCCTTGTAGGCGGGGTACAGCTCGTCGCGGAAGGTCTTGCCTTTAGCGTCGAAAACGCAAGCGCTATACTTGGCCGGGTAGTCGTTGCGCAGTTTGCGCAGCATGTTCACGATGCCGTAGATGGCCCCGGTAGGAAACCCTTCTCCATTGCGCAAGTCGGGCAGTGCGTGATAAGCACGGTACAGATAACTCGAGCCATCGACGAGCAACAGCGTTTCTTGACTTTCCGACATTCCCATGGACTCTAATGTGACTGGAACGCCCGACGGCGTTTCCGACAATGGCGCTTCCGCTGAAGGCGGCGTGGCGAAGCAGGCTGCTGGCGTGTCCGCGGCCGAGTTGATCGGCGTACGGCCGGCCCATCAGGCCACGGCGGCCGACATGGACGTCAACGTGACGGTCGGCGCCGAGCATCGGGCCGCGGATGCGGCTGCGGATGCGGCTGCCAAATCCGACGCCGCGCACGGCCGCGCCGAACGCAAGATGATCCCCAGCCTGCGGGCACTCGCCGATGAGGAACGCGCCACCTCGAAGAAAGCGCGCGCCTCCTGGCAGATGTTCACGATTATGGCAGAGTTCATCGAGGCGACCGAGTACCTCTCGGAGATCCGCCCGGCGGTCTCGATCTACGGCAGCGCGCGCCTGCGCGAGGATTCGCCGTACTACCAGCGCACCATCGACATTGCCCGGCTGTTCTCGGATGCGGGCTTCGCCGTCATCTCCGGCGGCGGCCCCGGCATCATGGAGGCGGCCAACAAGGGCGCGCACGGCGGCAAGTCGGCCAGCGTCGGCCTGAACATCGAACTGCCGCACGAGCAGCAGGGCAATCCGTACCAGGACATCTCGATGCGCTTCCGCCATTTCTTCACGCGCAAGGTCACCTTCGTGAAGAACTCGGATGCCTTCATCGTGATGCCCGGCGGCTTCGGCACGCTCGATGAGCTGGCCGAGGTGCTCACGCTGGTCCAGACCGGCAAATCGCGCAGCGTGCCGGTGGTCATGTTCGGCAGCCACTTCTGGAAGGGCCTGCTCGACTGGTTCCGCTTCACGCTGCTGCCGATGGGCCTGATCGCCGAGCACGACCTCGACATCATGCGCATCGTCGACGAACCGAAGGACGCGCTCGACGCGGTCTACGAGTTCTACGAAAAGCGCGAAGGCGTCTCGCCGATCCCGCCGAAGGAAGAGATGTTCTACCTGTAGGCAACAGCACCGGTCGGGTGGACGATGGCGAAGGTCCCGGACTGTTAGAATGTGAAGTCTCGGACCATTGCTGGAGTCCATCATGGATTCGCTGTTTTCCCCGGCGGTCTGCGCTGTCCCGCGCGTGCGCCTGATGCGCCATGCGGGCGCGCTGGCCGCCCTCGCCGCCTGCCTTCTCGTCCTGCCCGCCCTGCCCGCGCACGCCGAAGTGACGCCGGATAGCGCCGGCCTCGACCTGCCCGACGTGAAGGCCATCAACAACCAGCCGATCGCCAAGCCGACGCGCGGCGCGATCCACCACGAGACCGTCAAGCCGAGCTTCGAGTATCGCGACAACGACGGCACCCAGATCGAGGAGTACCGCGTCAAGGGCCAGGCCCCCGACATCCATGTCAAATCCGGCATGGGGACGTCGTACCAGATGAGCAAGCCCGAAGACAGCTCGCCGCGCATCCGCGAGCGCGACGGCGACAACAGCCGCCTGCCCTCGGTCAATATCCTGAAGTTCTGAGATCCGCGCCGCCTTGCCGGCGCCGAGCGGCGGTCCAGCCCATCTGGCCGCCGCGTTTCCTTTTACCGTTTTCCGTTTCATAGCATGGCTGTTTTCACCCCGGTCACCGACGCCGAGATCGCCCTCTGGCTGGAGCAATACGACGTGGGCACGGTCCGCGCGCTGCGCGGCATTCCTTCGGGGATCGAAAACACCAACTTCTTCTTGACCACGGAGAAGGACGGTGCCACGCACGAGTACGTCGTCACGCTGTTCGAGCGGCTGACCGGCGAGCAGTTGCCGTTCTACCTGTACCTGATGCTGCATCTGGCGCAGCACGACATCTGCGTGCCGGCGCCGATTCCCGGCCGCGACGGCGCGATCCTGCGCCCGCTCAAGGGCAAGCCGGCGACCATCGTGACGCGCCTGCCCGGCCGCTCGAACCTGGCGCCCACGACGAGCGAATGCGCCATCGTCGGCGACATGCTGGCGCGCATGCACCTGGCCGGCCGCGACTACCCGCGGCACCAGCCCAACCTGCGCAGCCTGCCGTGGTGGAACGAAGTGGTGCCCGACATCCAGCCCTTCGTGCAGGGCGCCACGCGCGAGCTGCTGGTCGCCGAACTGGCCCACCAGCAGCGCTTCTTCGGCAGCGACGACTACGCCGCCCTGCCCGAGGGCCCGTGCCACTGCGACCTGTTCCGCGACAACGTGCTGTTCGAGCCGGCCACGGACGGCCAGCCCGAGCGCCTGGGCGGGTTCTTCGATTTCTATTTCGCCGGCGTCGACAAATGGCTGTTCGACGTGGCCGTGACCGTCAACGACTGGTGCGTCGATCTCGCCACGGGTGTGCTCGATGCCGAACGGATGCGCGCCATGCTGCGCGCCTATCATGCGGTGCGGCCCTTCACCGACGCGGAGGCCCGTCACTGGCGGGACATGCTGCGCGCCGCGGCCTATCGCTTCTGGGTATCGCGCCTGTGGGACTTCCACCTGCCGCGCGACGCCGAACTGCTGCAACCGCATGATCCGACCCACTTCGAGCGTGTGCTGCGCGAACGGGTGCGCGCCGAAGGGCTGACACTGGATATTCCCGAACCATGCAACTGATCGAAGTCTCCGGCAAGCAGGGCTACGTCTGGCTGCGCCAGGGTGCGTGGCTGTTCCGCAAGAACCCGATCGGGTTCCTGCTGCTGCTGTTCATCTACCTGTTTTCCGTCAACCTGCTGATGGTGCTGCTGCCGCCCATCGGCGTGGTCGCCATCCTGCTGGCCAATCCGGCCATCTTCGTGGGCTTCATGTCGGCCTGCCGCGATACCGTGGCGGGCAAGCGCATCGGCCCGGCATCGCTGGTCGCCGGCTTCCGGGCCTACGGTAAGGACGCGCTGCGCGGCCTGCTGCGGCTGGGTGCGCTGTACTCGGTGCTGGTGCTGATCGTCAGCGGCCTGCTGATGACGATGGTCGATGTCGACACGCTGACGACGATCCTGAGCGACAAGCCGCTCACCACCGACGCCATCCGCGAGTTCTATCTGGCCATGGTGATGGGCTCGGTGCTGTATATCCCGGTGGCGGTGCTGTTCTGGTTTTCGCCGCTGCTGGTGGCGTGGCACGGCATTCCGGTCGGCAAGGCGCTGTTCTTCAGCTGGATCGCGATCTGGCGCAACCGCGCGGCCTTCATCCTGTACGGCGTGCTGTTCGCGGTGCTGCTGATCGCGGTGCCGCTGTTCATCGATGCGCTGTTCGCCTCGGGCGGCGCCAACAACATTGCTCCGCTGATCGCCACGCCGTACCGGATCCTGGTGATGGCGGTGCTGTACTGCTCGTTCTACGCCACCTATCGGGGCTGCTTCAACGTGACGCAGGCCGCCGGCCAGGCCACCGATACGGTGGCCTGAGGGCGGCCTGAGCGTCCGGCCCGCGGAACACGGGCCCGGTCAGGTCAGTTGATCGGGTCCAGCTTGGCGATGCCCAGCGCCAGCACCTTCACGCCGTGCCGGCTGAACTTGATGTGGGCGCGCGCATCGGCGCCTTCACCTTCCAGCGTCGTGATGACGCCTTCCCCGAACTTGCTGTGGAACACCGACTGGCCGACGCGGAAGCCCGTTCCGGCCGCGCGCTTGGTGTCGGCGTAGGTGTTGCCGGTGTCCATGCCGCCGGTCGGGCGGCCGGTGTAGGCCTCGTTGTCGCCGCGCTCGGGGCGCTTGAACCACTCGCGGCCCCAGGCGCTATCGCCCTGCCCGCCCTGCGCGCGGCGCGTGGGGCTGTAGCCGGCCTGCGGCGGCGTCAGCCACTTCAGCGTCGCTTCCGGCAGCTCGTCGAAGAAGCGCGAGCGGATGTGGTAGCGGATCTGCCCATGCAGCACACGGCTCTGCGCAAACGACAGGTACAGGCGCTCGCGCGCCCGGGTGATGGCCACGTACATCAGGCGACGCTCTTCTTCGAGGCCGTCGGTGTCCTGCAGGCTGTTCTCGTGCGGGAACAGGCCCTCCTCCAGGCCGGTGATGAAGACGACGTGGAACTCCAGCCCCTTGGCGGCGTGCACGGTCATCAGTTGCACCGCGTCCTGGCCGGCCTGGGCCTGGTTGTCGCCGGCCTCCAGCGAGGCATGCGTCAGGAAGGCGACCAGCGGGGTCATCTCCGTCGGCGTTTCATCGACCACCAACTCAGTGACGGCATCGCTGTCCGTCTCGCCGCCCTCGATGCGCAGCATCGCGTCGTGGCGCATCGGCAGCGCGGTGGCGATGGCATCGACGCCGTAGCCCTCCTCGGCCACGAAGGCCTGGGCGGCGGTCACCAGTTCCTGCAAGTTCTCGATGCGGTCGAGGCCTTCCTTCTCGCCCTGGTAATGCGTGATGAGGCCGCTGGCGTGGATCACATGCTGGACGATCTCGGGCAGCGTCATCTGGCGCGTGTCGGCGCGCATCTGCTCGATCAGCCGCACGAACGCCGCCAGCTTCGTCCCCGCCGCGCCGGTCAAGTACGGCACCGACGCCGTCAGCGACACGCCATACAGCTTGGCCGCATCCTGCAGTTGCTCCAGCGAGCGCGCCCCGACGCCGCGCGCCGGGAAGTTGACCACGCGGCCGAAGGCGGCATCGTTGTCGGCGTTCTCCAGCAGTTGCAGGTAGGCCAGCGCGTGCTTGATTTCGGCGCGCTCGAAGAAGCGCAGCCCGCCATACACCTTGTAGGGAATGCCCACCGAGAACAGCGCATGCTCGATCACCCGCGACTGCGCGTTGCTGCGGTACAGGATGGCGATCTCGGAGCGCGCCGTGCCGCTGGCAATGCGCTCGCGGATTTCTTCGACGATCCAGCCGGCCTCCTGCCCGTCGGTGGCGGACGGGTAGACGCGCACCGGCTCACCGTGGCCGGCGTCGGTGCGCAGGTTCTTGCCCAGGCGGCGGGTGTTGTGGGCGATCAGGTGGTTGGCCGTGTCCAGGATGTTGCCGTGCGAACGGTAGTTCTGCTCCAGCTTGATGCGGTGCGCGACCCGGAATTCGCGCTCGAAGTCCACCATGTTGCCGACGTTGGCGCCACGGAAGGCGTAGATGCTCTGGTCGTCGTCGCCCACGGCGAAGATGGCGTTGGGCGTGACGCCCGCCTCGCCCAGGCCGGCCAGGATCTTCAGCCAGGCGTATTGCAGCTTGTTCGTATCCTGGAACTCGTCGACCAGGATGTGCTTGAAGCGCCGCTGGTAGTGCACGCGGATCGCATCGTTGTAGCGCAGCAGCTCGTAGCAGCGCAGCAGCAGCTCTGAAAAGTCGACCACGCCTTCACGCTGGCACTGCGCGTCGTAGGCGGCGTACAGGTCGGCCATGCGGCGGTCGAACTCATTGGCGATCTCCAGGTCGCCCGCGCGCAGGCCCTGCTCCTTGGCGCCATTGATGAAGTACTGGACGCTCTTCGGCGGAAACTTCTCGTCGTCGATGTTCAGCGACTTGAGCAGGCGCTTGACGGCCGAGAGTTGATCCTGCGTATCGAGGATCTGGAAGGTCTGCGGCAGCCCGGCGTCGCGGTAGTGCGCGCGCAGCAGCCGGTTGCACAGGCCGTGGAAGGTGCCGATCCACATGCCGCGCGTGTTGATCGGCAGCATGGCCGACAGCCGGGCGTTCATCTCCTTGGCCGCCTTGTTGGTAAAGGTGACGGCCAGCACACCCGACGGCGACACCTGGGCGCTCTGGATCAGCCAGGCGATGCGGGTGGTCAGCACGCGCGTCTTGCCGCTGCCCGCCCCGGCCAGGATCAGCGCCGACTCGTCGGGAAGCGTGACGGCAGCGCGTTGTTCGGGGTTCAGGTGAGCGAGCAGTTCGGACATGCGGGGAGGGCCTTTGCGGAATCCGGAAATTATACCGGCCACCTCGCCCGCTTCGCCCGTGCCGGCCATCGACAGGCCGTATAATTCCAAGCTTTCGCCCGCCATTTTCCCGGGCCAAACGTCTTCTTGTGCCCCTTCCCAGCATGACCGATCCGAACCAGTCCCTTGCCAAGAGTTTCGAACCCGCCGCCATCGAGCAGAAGTGGAGCGCGGCATGGGAAGCGATGGGCATCTCCCGCGCAACGCTCGAAGCCGGCCGCCCGGATTTCTGCATCCAGCTGCCGCCGCCGAACGTGACCGGCACGCTGCACATGGGGCATGCCTTCAACCAGACCATCATGGACGGCCTGACGCGCCACGCGCGCATGCAGGGCGCCAACACGCTGTGGGTGCCCGGCACCGACCACGCCGGCATCGCCACGCAGATCGTGGTGGAGCGCCAGCTGGACGCCCAAGGCATCTCGCGCCATGACCTGGGCCGCCCGGCCTTCGTCGACAAGGTCTGGGAATGGAAGGAGGAATCGGGCTCGACCATCACCCGGCAGATCCGCCGCATGGGCGCCTCGATCGACTGGGAGCGCGAGTACTTCACGATGGACCCGAAGATGTCGCGCGCAGTCAGCGACGTGTTCGTGCGCCTGTACGAGCAGGGCCTGATCTACCGCGGCAAGCGCCTGGTCAACTGGGACCCGGTGCTGGGCACCGCCGTGTCCGACCTCGAAGTCGTGAGCGAGGAAGAAGACGGCGCGCTGTGGCACATCCGCTACCCGCTGGCCCAGCCCGATGCCAAGACCGGCCTCACGCACCTGACGGTCGCCACCACGCGCCCGGAAACCATGCTCGGCGACGTGGCCGTGATGGTGCATCCGGAAGACGAGCGCTATGCCCACCTGATCGGCCAGACCGTGCGCCTGCCGCTGTCCGGCGCTGCTGGTGCCGATACTGATGCGCTGGACACGACCCAATGGCGCGAGATCCCCATCATCGGCGACGAATACGTCGACCGCGCGTTCGGCACCGGCGTGGTCAAGGTGACCCCGGGCCACGACTTCAACGATTACGCCGTCGGCCAGCGCCACGGCCTGCCGCAGATCTCGGTGCTGACGCTGGAAGCGAAGATCGCCGACACCGCGCCCGCGACCTATCGCGGCATCGACCGCTTCGAGGCCCGCAAGCGCATCGTGGTCGACCTGGAAACGCTGGGCCTGCTGGCCGAAGTGAAGAAGCACACGCTGATGGTGCCGCGCGGCGACCGCACCGGCGTCATCATCGAGCCGATGCTGACCGACCAGTGGTTCGTCGCCATGAGCAAGCCGGCGCCCGAAGGCACGCGCTTCCCGGGCCGCTCGATCGCCGAGGTGGCACTGGATGCGGTGCAGAGCGGCAAGATCAAGCTGGTGCCCGAGCAGTGGGTCAACACCTACAACCAGTGGCTCAACAACATCCAGGACTGGTGCATCTCGCGCCAGCTGTGGTGGGGCCACCAGATTCCGGCGTGGTACGACGAGGCCGGCAACGTCTACGTTGCCCGCACGGAAGAAGAGGCGAAGGCACAAGCTGCGGCCAAGGGCCTGACCGGCGCCCTCACCCGGGACGACGACGTGCTCGACACGTGGTTCTCGTCGGCGCTGGTGCCGTTCTCCTCCCTGGGCTGGCCGGCCGACACGCCCGAGCTGAAGCACTTCCTGCCCTCGACCGTGCTGGTGACGGGCTACGACATCATCTTCTTCTGGGTGGCGCGCATGGTCATGATGACCCTGCACTTCACCGGCGAAGTGCCCTTCCAGACCGTCTACGTGCACGGCCTCGTGCGCGACTCGGAAGGCAAGAAGATGAGCAAGTCCGAAGGCAACACGCTCGATCCGGTCGACCTGATCGACGGCATCGCGCTGGAGCCGCTGCTGGCCAAGCGCACCACCGGCCTGCGCCGCCCGAAGGACGCGCCCAACGTCGAGAAGCGCACGCGCAAGGAATTCCCGGACGGCATCCCCGCCTTCGGCGCCGACGCGCTGCGCTTCACCTTCGCGTCGCTGGCCACGCTCGGCCGCAACATCAACTTCGACTCCAGCCGCTGCGAGGGCTACCGCAACTTCTGCAACAAGCTGTGGAACGCCACCCGCTTCGTGCTGATGAACACCGAAGGCCAGGACTGCGGCATGCAGGAGTGCGTCGGCGACTGCGGCCCGGAAGGCGCCCTGCACTTCTCGCCGGCCGACCGCTGGATCGTCTCGCTGCTGCAGCGCGTGGAAACCGAAGTCGAAAAGGGCTTCGCCGACTACCGCTTCGACAACATCGCCAACGCCATCTACAAGTTCGTCTGGGACGAATACTGCGACTGGTACCTGGAGCTGGCCAAGGTGCAGATCCAGACCGGCACGCCGGCCCAGCAGCGCGCCACCCGCCGCACGCTGCTGCGCGTGCTGGAGACGGTGCTGCGTCTGGCGCATCCGATCATCCCGTTCATCACCGAAGCACTCTGGCAGAAGGTCGCGCCGATGGCCGGCCGCGCCAAGGGCGACGGCACCGAAAGCCTGGCGCAGCAGGAATACCCGCGCGCCGTGCTGGCCAAGATCGACGAGCAGGCCGAGCAATGGGTACAGCAGCTCAAGACGCTGGTCGATGCCTGCCGCAACCTGCGCGGCGAGATGAGCCTCTCCCCCGCGCAGCGCGTGCCGCTGTACGCCCACGGCGACGCCGAATTCCTGCAGGCCGCCGCGCCCTACGTGCAGGCGCTGGGCAAGCTGTCGGAAGTGAAGGTCTACACGGATGCCGCCGCCATGGAGCAGGACGGCGCGGGCGCGCCGATCGCCATCGTCGGCGAGAACAAGCTGCTGCTGAAGATCGAGATCGACGTGGCGGCGGAGCACGCGCGCCTGTCGAAGGAAATCGATCGCCTGCGCGGCGAGATCGTCAAGTGCGAAGGCAAGCTGGGCAACGAGTCGTTCGTCGCCCGCGCGCCGGCGGCCGTGGTGGAGCAGGAACAGAAGCGCATGGCGGACTTCAAGGCCACGCTCGGCAAGCTCGAAGCCCAGATCGCGCGCCTGCCGGTACAGACCGCCTGAGCCGGCGCAACGAACTCATAACGATACCAAGGAAACCCGATGCAACGCGTCACCAAAGCCGTCTTCCCCGTCGCGGGACTGGGCACCCGCTTCCTGCCCGCCACCAAGGCCAGCCCGAAGGAAATGCTGCCGGTGGTCGACAAACCCCTGATCCAGTACGCCGTGGAAGAAGCCATGGCGGCCGGCATCACCGAGATGATCTTCGTGACCGGCCGCAGCAAGCGCGCCATCGAAGACCACTTCGACAAGGCCTACGAGCTGGAAGCCGAGCTGGAAGCCAAGCAGAAGACCGCGCTGCTCGAAGTGGTGCGCTCGATCAAGCCGTCGCACGTGGACTGCTTCTACGTGCGCCAGCCGGAAGCGCTGGGCCTGGGCCACGCAGTGCTGTGCGCCGAAAAGCTGGTCGGCAACGCGCCCTTCGCGGTCATCCTCGCCGATGACCTGCTGGACGGCATTCCGCCGGTAATGAAGCAGATGGTCGATCTGTACGAGCACTACAACTGCTCGGTGATCGGCGTGGAAGAGATCGAGCGCGAGCAGAGCCGCTCGTACGGCGTGGTCGACGGCCGTCCGTGGGAAGAGGACGGCAGCGTGATCAAGATGTCGGGCATCGTCGAGAAGCCGGCACCGGAGGCTGCGCCGTCGAACCTGGGCGTGGTCGGCCGCTACATCCTGACGCCGCGCATCTTCGACCATATCCGCAACATCAAGCCGGGCGCCGGCGGCGAGCTGCAGCTCACGGACGCGATCCAGTCGCTGCTGTCGGCCGAGCAGGTGCTGGCCTACCGCTACAACGGCGTGCGCTACGACTGCGGCAGCAAGCTCGGCTACCTGAAGGCCACGGTGGAGCTGGCGCTCAAGCACAAGGAAGTGGCCGAGGAGTTCCGCGAGTACCTGGCCTCGCGCTGAGCATCCGGCTCCGCTGCAACAAAAAACCCGCGACAGCTTGCGCTGCGCGGGTTTTTTGTTGGCCATGCCGGCCGTCACCTGCCGGGCGATGCCCGCTTATTGCGGTGCCGGCAGCGGCGTGATCGTCTGCTTGAGCAGGCTCCAGTAGGTGCTGGTCGTGTACGGCAGCATCTGCTCGACGTAGTTCCACCAGAAGTAGCCGCCGATGAAGCGCGAATCCGACGCCATCTGCGTGGTCCCGATCGGGTAGTACGTTTTGATCAGGCTCTGCTGCACCGAGGTGGGCGCGTAGATGCTGGACGTGCCGATCTCGCCGAAACCGACCTTGGCCACGGGGAAGATCTGCTCCAGCAGCTTGAAGTCGCTCGTCCACGTCGGGCTCAGGCCCGGGCAATCCTGGTACGGGTAGTAGCTGAACAGGGCGTAGTCCGCGCCCTGGCGCACGCGCGCGGGCAGGAAGGTCGTTGCCCAGGTGCGCCACGAGTCCATCGGCAGTTGCCAGCAGTTGGTGCCCTTGCCGTCGTCGTTGTAGTACATCGTCACCGAGGTCAGGCCACCGTTGGCCTTCACGATGTCATAGGCCGACGCGACCATGTTCCCGATGGCCTGCTCTTCGGGAATCGCCACCGAGTTCGGGCCGTTCGAATCCACGCGCAGCCATTCACCGTTGATCTCGTTGGCGATTTCCCACACGTCCACCACATTCTTCAGCGTGCCGACCAGCTCCTGCGTGCGCGCCTGATAGGTGGCCAGATCGGTGGGGAAATAGTACGAGTCCATGATCTCGCCCATCACATAGGCGACGGCATGGAGCTTCACCAGGGCCGGGTAGTACTGCGCCGCGGTCGTGCCCGGATCGAACACCACGCGCACCGTCGGCTTGTACGGCAAGTGTGTCAGCGACGCAACAATGGCGTTGATGTTGCTGACGTCGTCCAGCGTGACGCCGTAGATCGGCGCCTTCGGGCGCGCCGCCTGCGCGGACGCATTGCCCGCGCCCAGGCCGCCCAGCAGCGCGACCGCTGCCGTCAGGCCCACCATGACGCGCCGGCTCATGCGCGCCCATTTTTGTGCTGCTTTGGTTTCCAACATACCTATTCCCTTGGGCGTGACGTAACACGCCCATGTTTCCAATGGACAAACGCCGACCTACCTGTGCGGTATCTCAATGTGGTGTGACTCGGTAGACACACTGGAGGCCGAACCGATGCAAGCGTCGAAGACGCTCCGGTCGGCGAGATGGATGCGCGATTGGAGGCTCATGCCGGAGGACCGGCAGGCCATGCGCTTATAGGATGGACTGGTACAGCTGGCGCGCGCTCATCGGCTGCGAGGCGCGGCTTCACACGAGTGAAAAGCCCTGCACGTCAGTTGACCGTCAACACGTTCCCCCCGGGTTGACGGTCAAAAGAATTTTACCCCAAATGGGGTTGCATCACAAAACGTTTTCGTGTATTGCCCAGGCACATAAAAAAACCGCGGACGGTGTCTCGCGGTCTTTGATATGGCCGGTGGTCGACATCGGGCCTTATTTGTGGCGGTAGTTGATCCGCCCTTTGGTCAGGTCGTACGGCGACATCTCCAGCTTCACGCGGTCGCCCGCGAGGATGCGGATGCGGTGCTTCTGCATCTTGCCGGACGCGTAGGCCCAGACTTCCACGCCGTTTTCCAGCTGCACGCGAAAGCGGTTGTCGGGCAGCGCTTCGGAGACCACCCCCTCAAATTCGATCAGTTCTTCCTTGGCCAAACTCGTTCCTTTGTATCGTGGCAGCGCGCGGCTGCGTCAATGGTTGCAATGGCGAGAGACCCTCCCCGGCACCTTGACCCGCATGCAGGGATGCGGGCGCCATGCCGCGTCTCTCTGTGCGGACAGCGGGCGACGGTGACCGGTCGCACAAAGAAGCGGAAACCACGCACGCCGATCGCGTGCGCCGCTCAGTGCAGGTGAGGATTTGGGACGGTCGCAGATGCGCGCCGCCCGGCTCGACGCGGGGATCGCCCCCGGTGCTGGACTCAGCCGCCAGCGACCCATGACGGCCGCGCTGTAGACTGGATGCGCCCGCGATTCTACCACGGACACGGATGGCCGTCCGCCGGCTCAGGCGCCGTCGACCACCGACAGGTCGGGCACGGCCCCATCGATGATGTTCTCGGCAAAACGCAGCGCCGCCGCGCGCGCGTCACCCATGTTGCTGAACTGCTGATCCCCGGAGAGGCGGAAGACCTGCGTCTGTCCCGGCTCGGGCGACACGCCCTCCCTGCAGATCATGACAGCCACGTTGTAGCTGCGGTCTTCCCTGGCCTCGGGCCATCGCGCCGTACGCTCGTGCTGGAAAGCCAATGGGTAGATATCGAAGCCTTTGTACTGGCCGGCCGGCGAAGTGTCCATCGCAATGCCCCTTTCCTTATCGACGAAGTGCTTTCCGACTATACACCCGCGCGTTTTGCGTGGCGATGAAAGCGCCGCCAACCTTTGATCTACCTCTGTCCGGGGCTTGCGCACGGGCCCGATCCGATCTGCCCAGGCGAGCCGATGGAAAGCGGGTCTTAAGAACTTTCAGGACGCATCCCCGCTTCCGTCAAGCTTCGGAGCGCACCCGTGTGCTAGCGTGCTTGCCGTGCGCCTCGCAAACCTTTGCCATCATGCGGGGACGCAGAATCACAACATTCCATTCGGGTCATCCCACGCTCTGTCCAGACGAATCATGCGCCTGTCCAACACCACGCTCGCTCTCGCCTGTTCCGCCCTCATGCTCTGCGCTTGCGGAGGCGGCGATGGCGGCGGCAGTTCACTGTCGATCCAATCCGACACCGCTGCCGCAACAAGCACCTCAAGCACCTCAAGCACCTCAAGCACCTCAAGCACCTCAAGCACCTCAAGCAACGCCAATGCTGCGGCATCGGCCGCGGCTGTAGCCGTCTGCGGCGCGAACAGCACGTCGCCGCTCGCGGGCGTGCGGACATGGATGTATCAACTGCAGGACCTCCTGACCGACGCGCAGATCAACGCGCTCGATGCCCAGCCGTACGACATGGTCGTCGTCGAGGCCGGCAATACGGTCAAGAACCAGGAGACGTTCAACACAGCCGGCATGGTCACGCGCCTGCATACCAAGGCCGATGGCTCGGCGCGCAAGGTGATCGCCTACATCGACATCGGCCAGGCAGAGAGCTTCCGCACGTATTGGATCGACAACCAATGGAAAACGCCGACCACCACGAAGCCCGGCGTACCCGATTTCATCCTGACGGCGGACCCGGACGGCTGGGCCGATGACTATCCGGTGGCCTACTGGGACCCACGCTGGCAAAACCTGTGGCTCGGCACCAACGGCGCCGTGGCGCAGCTCGCGCGCGAAGGTTTCGACGGCGTGTATTTGGATTGGGTGGAGGGCTACACCAATGCCAAGGTGGTGGCCGCGGCCAAAAAGGCGGGCGTGGATCCGGCCAAGGCGATGGTGGATTTCATCGCCAAGATCCGCGCTGCGGGCCGTGCGATCAACCCGCAGTTTGCGGTGATCCAGCAGAATGCGCCCGAGTTGATCGACGCCGTCGGCGCAGCCAAGCTGCTGCCGAACCTCGATGCGATCGCGCAGGAAGACACGTGGTTCGGCGGCGACGCCAACGCAAGCTGGGGCGATGCGAGCGGCACCGACCAGGCCACCGCGTCCGACGACACGCAATGGACCATCGAGCAACTGCAGAAGCATTGCGCGGGCGGCCTGCCGGTCTTCACGATCGACTACGCGCTGACGTCGCCGAACCCGCGGACGGTGTACACCACCTCGCGCAGCCTGGGCTTCCGCCCGCTGGTCTCGCGCGTCTCGCTGTCCAAGCCGACGACTACGCCGCCCTGGAACTACTAGGAAGCGCTGGATGGCATGGCAATCGGATCCACATGACACCCGAGGTCGGCGAGGCGTTTGAGTAGGCGACGGATGGTCTTGCTGACGTCGTGACGGTTGAAGTAATCGGAGCCAAGGTCGGCGTACTCAGCGCCATCCCGGAGCATGTGGTAAGCGGCCGTGAGCATGGAGGCGGCCACCGCGAGAATGGCCTTTTTGGCGCCGCGGCGGGCCTTGATGCGCAGGAACTGGGCACACAGATAGCTGCTTTTAACGCGTACCGCAGCCCAGGCGGCGGTCACCAGGGCAGTCTTGAGCCAGGTGCCACTCTTGCGCACCCGCGTGCTGCGCCGCTTGCCGGCGCTCTCGTCGTTGCGCGGGCACAGCCCTGCCCACGACACTAGGTGGCCTGCATCAGGAAAGCGCGTCATGTCGACGCCGATCTCCGCCAACAGGACCTGAGCGGTCAAGTCGCTAACCCCTGGGATTGTGGTCAGCAGGCGGGCGCGCTGTCGGATCGGCGCCAGCGCTTTTCCCACCACGGCATCGAGCTCGGCTAGCGTGTGTTCCAGGGCGGCGATGATGTCCAGGTGCAGCTTGAGCATCGTGCGGTGGTGGTCGGTAATGTGTCCGCGCAACGCCTCGCGCAACTCGGCGGTCTTCTTGCGCGCGTTGCCTTGGGCCAGCGCGGCAAGCTGCATGGGGTCGTGCTCGCCGGCGACGATGGCCTTGAGCATGGCGCGGCCGCTGTGCCCGAGGATATCCGAGAGCACGCTGCCCAATTTGAGGTTGGCGTCTTCGAGCACTTTCTGGATGCGCAGGCTGTGCTGAGCAATCTCGCGCACGAGTTGCTTGCGGGTACGCGTGAGATCGCGCAGTTCCTGAATGGCCGCCGGTGGCACGAAGCTCGACCGGATCAAGCCATGGGCCAGCAAATCGGCAATCCACATCGCGTCGTTGACGTCGGTCTTGCGGCCGGGCACGCCCCGGATGTGGTGGGCGTTGGCTAGCACCAACTCGAAGTTGCCCTCAAGAATGTGCCACACCGGCTTCCAGTACACCCCAGTGGCTTCCATGGCCACATGGGTGCAGCCGTGCAGCGCCAGCCAGTCGGTCAGCGCCAGCAGCCCACTGGTGGTGCTGTCAAAGCTACGCACTTCCTGGTGCAGGGGCGCCGAGACGCAGCGTACACAGGCCACGATCGTGTCCTTGTGCACGTCCAGTCCGGCGCAGCGGGGATAGAGTACTTGCATGGAGCCTCCTGCCAGAGTCAATGGCATCGGCAGCAGCCCTCGTCGTCGAAATCTACTAGGCGTGCTCCAGGGTGTCACCACCCGTGGTCACAATTCGGGGTGCTCGCAGGGCTGCGGGTCCAACTACTGAACGGGCTCGGGGCACCAAGATCCGGCCGACCTCGTTGCCAACACCACCGGCCATCTTATCCCCATCCAATTGCAAGGCATTGACCGCAAGCGCGCTTCATCCTTCGGGGACGGGCGCGCCCGATGGACAACTACTACTGACCTCACCGACGGGGTTCAGTGCCATCGCCGGCGCATCGGCAAACGGCAGGCCGACGTAGTTCTCGGCCAGCGTGCGTGCCGCGGCCGGCGAGGTCGTCAAGTACTCCAGCTCGGCGCGCTGCAGCCGCTGCATGAACGGCGTGTGGTCGTCGAAGCGATGCAGCATCGACGTCATCCACCACGAGAAATGCTCGGCGCGCCAGATACGTTGCAGGCAGCGCTCGGCGTAGCCGTCCAGTTGCGCCGTGTCGTTCTGCCGGTAGCGCGCGGTGAGCGCCTGGGCCAGCACGCGCACGTCGGCCACCGCCAGGTTCATGCCCTTGGCGCCGGTGGGCGGCACGATGTGCGCCGCGTCGCCCGCCAGGAACAGGCGCCCGTGCTGCATCGTCTCGCAGACGAAGCTGCGCATCGGCGTCACGCTCTTCTGCAGGATCGGGCCTTCCTTCAGATGCCAGCCGTCGTTGTTTTCCAGGCGCGTGTGGAGTTCGTCCCAGATGCGCGCATCGGACCATTCGGCGAGGTTCTCGTCCGGCTTGCATTGCAGGTACAGCCGCGTGATCGTCGGCGAGCGCATGCTGAACAGCGCGAAGCCGCGCGCGTGACTGGCGTAGATCAGCTCGTCGGCCGCGGGTGCCGCCTCGGCCAGGATGCCCAGCCACGCGAACGGATAGACGCGCTCGAACACCGCCTGCCGCTGCGCCGGGATCGCCGGCCGGCAGATACCGTGGAAACCGTCGCAGCCGGCGATGTAGTCGCAGTGCAAGGTCTGCGGCACGCCCTCGTGCACGAAGCGCACCGACGGCGTGGCCGATTCGATGTCGTGCAGCGACACCTCCGACACCTCGAACAGCAGCGGCGCGCCCTGGCCGATGCGCGCGGCGATCAGGTCCTTCACCACCTCGTGCTGGCCGTACACGGTGATGGAGCGGCCGCCCGACAGGGCCGTGAGATCGAGGCGGTGGCGCTTGCCTTCGAACAGCAGGTCGATGCCGTGATGCACCAGGCCTTCGCGACACATGCGCTCGCCGACGCCCGCCTCGTTGAGCGTGTCGACCGTGCCCTGCTCCAGCACGCCCGCGCGGATGCGCTCTTCGACATATTGGCGGCTTCGGGTTTCGAGGATGACGGCGTCGATGCCGCTGCGCTGCAGCAGCTGTCCGAGCAGCAGGCCGGCGGGGCCGGCGCCGATGATGGCGACCTGGGTACGCATGGTGGTTGTCTCCGCATGGATTGGAATCGTTGTGCAAGCATTGTCGGCACACCGGCTGATATCGGACAACGCAATATCGCCGATAATCTTTATCGCAAATCCATATAGTCTGGAGACCACCATGACGGCCGCGCTGCCCGCGTTCGACCTGAACCTGCTGCCGATCCTGCTGGCGCTGCACGATGCGCGCAGCGTCAGCATGGCGGCGCAGCAGCTCGGCATGAGCCAGCCGGGCGTGAGCACGGCGCTGGCCAAGCTGCGCACGGCGTTCGGCGATCCGCTGTTCGTGCGCACCTCGCGCGGCATGGAGCCGACGCCGCGCGCGCTGGCGCTGATTCCGGCGGCGCGCGATGTGCTGGCGCGCATCCAGCAGGGCATCGTGGAGACCGGCGCGTTCGATCCGGCCACCACCACGCACCTGTTCTCGATCGCGCTGTCGGACGTGGGCGAGATGGTGTTCCTGCCGCGCATCGTCGAGGCGATGGCGCGGCAGGCGCCGCATGCCTCGGTGCAATCGGTGACGCTGCCGCCGGCGCAGATCGAGCGGGCCCTGGAGACCGGCGCGCTCGACCTGGCGGTCGGCTACTTCCCCGATCTGAAGAAGAACAACTTTTTCCAGCAGCGGCTGTTCACCCATTACTTCACCTGCATCGTGCGGGCCGACCACCCGGTCACGCGCGGCGGCAACACCCGTTTGTCGATGCAGCAGTTCCTGGAATACGGCCACGCCGTCGTGCGGGCCGAGGGCCGCAGCCAGGAGCTGTACGAGCGCTTCCTGGAACGCAAGCGCATCCGCCGCAAGCCCGCGCTGCTGACGCCGCATTTCATGAGCATTCCCTTCATCCTGGCGCGCACCGACCTGATTGCGACGGTGCCGCATGCGGTGGGGCTGTCGTTCATGCAGTCGCACGCCAACATCCGCGTGATGGAGCCCCCGCTCGCGCTGCCCAGCTTCGACCTCAAGCAGCACTGGCACCGTAAGTTCCACAACGATGCGCGCAGTCAGTGGCTGCGGGCGCTGGTGTCGTCACTGTTCAACGATGAGGCGGACGAGTGGCGCGAGCCCGGCCATCAACCGGCGCGGCGCAGGCAGACTAAGTAAGGCCGCCCCAAGACGGCACCGCATCACCGTTCGGCAATCGAACATCCGATTGCAAGGCGAACATGAAGCCGATACGATCGTCACGCGCAGCCGGCGCCGCGGCGCCATGCCCTCGGCCCACGCCCGCCGATCAACCTTCGGAGACCTTCATGAAACGTCGTGCCTTGCTGCTGACCGCCGTCGCCGGCGCGCTGGCATCCTGCCTGACCACGCTGCCGGCCCACGCGGACGAGCCGATCCGGATCGGCCTGATCGCGCCGTTCTCCGGTGCCTTTGCCGAGTACGGCAAGCAGATGGAGGGCGGCATCAAGGCCTACCAGAAGCTGCACGGCACCACGGCAGGCGGGCGCCGCGTGGAGATCATCATGAAGGACACCACCGGCCCCGTCCCCGAGATCGCCAAGCGCCTGGCGCAGGAGCTGGTGGTGCGCGACAAGGTCGATTTCCTGGCCGGCTTCTGCCTGACGCCCGAGGCGCTGGCCGTGACGCCGATCGCGCAACAGGCGAAGGTGCCGATGGTGGTCTTCAACGCCGCGTCGTCGTCGATCACCACCAAGTCGGACTACGTGACGCGCGTGTCGATGACGCTGCCGCAGGTGTCCGCGCCGATGGCCACCTGGGCGCTGAAGAACGGCATCAAGCAGGTCGCCATCGTGGTGGCCGATTACGCGCCGGGCATCGATGCCGAGAACGCCTTCCGGCAGACCTTTACCGCCGGCGGCGGCCAGGTGGTGGAAGCCGTGCGCGTGCCGCTGCGCAACCCCGAGTTCGCGCCCTTCATCCAGCGCGTGAAGGACGTCAAGCCGCAGGCGGTGTTCGTCTTCCTGCCGGCCGGCGAGCAGGGCGTGGCGTTCATGAAGGGCTTCCGCGACCGCGGCCTGGCGCAGGCCGGCATCAAGCTCATCGCCACCGGCGACCTGACAGACGACCACGTGCTGCCCGCCATGGGCGATGCGACGCTGGGCGTCATCACCGCGTTCCACTATTCGGCGGCGCACGATTCGCCGCAGAACAAGACCTTCCTGAAAGCCTTCGCGGACGCCAACCCGGGCGCGGGCCGGCCGAACTTCATGGCGGTGGCCGCCTATGACGGCCTCGGCGCGATCTACGACGTGATCAACCGGCTCGGCGGCAAGATGGACGGCACCAAGGCCATGGGCCTGTTCAAGGGCATGAAGATCGACAGCCCGCGCGGCCCGATCCTGATCGACCCGGCCACGCGCGACGTGGTGCAGACGGTCTACATCCGCCGCGTGGAGAAGGTCGGCGGCGAGCTCTACAACGTCGAGTTCGACAAGTTCGCCGACGTGAAGGACCCCGGCAAGTAACCGCTTACGCCACCGCCACCAGCCGCTGCAGCAGCGGCGCATCGGCCAGCAGGTCGGCGCTGGCCGAGGCATGGACGATGCGGCCGCGGTCCAGCACCAGCGCGCGCCGCGTCAGCTCCAGCGCCAGGCGCGCGTGCTGCTCCACCAGGATGACCGCCATGCCGCCCTCGTCCACCAGCGCGCGGATGGCGCGGCCCAGTTCCTGCACGATGATGGGGGCCAGCCCTTCCATCGGTTCGTCCAGCAGCAGCAGGGCCGGATTGGTCACCAGCGCGCGAGCGATGGCGACCATCTGCTGCTCGCCGCCCGACAGCTGGTTGCCCAGATTGCGGCGGCGCTCTTCGAGCCGCGGAAAGGTCCGGTAGACCCGCGCGACATCCCAGGCGCCCGGCCGCGCCACGGCGGTGAGGTGCTCCTCCACCGTCAGCGACGGGAACATCCAGCGCTCCTGCGGCACCCAGCCCAGGCCGGCCCGCGCGCGCCGGTGCGGCGGCACCCGGGCGATGTCCGCGCCGCGCCAGCGGATGCGACCGCCATGCAGGCGCGTGAAGCCCATCAGCGTGGCCAGCAGCGTGGTCTTGCCGACGCCGTTGCGGCCCAGCAGCGCGAGGCTGCCGCCGGCGTCGAGGCCGAACGACACGTCGTCCAGCACGACGGCGTTGCCGTAGCCGGCGGTCACGCGCTCCAACGACAGCAGCTCAGCCATGCGCGGCCTCCCCGAGGTAGACCTCGCGCACGCGCGGGTCGGCGGCGATCTCCTGCGGCGTGCCTTCGGTCAGCACGCGGCCGGCTACCAGCACGCTGATCCGCTCGGCGAAGCGGAACACCAGGTTCATGTCGTGCTCGATGAAGAGGATGGTGATGTCGCGCGGCAGGCCGGCGATCACCTCGAACAGCTCGGCGCTCTCCCCGGCCGGGATGCCGGCGGCGGGCTCGTCGAGCAGCAGGATGCGCGGCCGCGTCGCCAGCGCCAGCGCGATCTCCAGCAGACGCTGCTTGCCGTAGGGCAAGGCATGCGTGGGCGATGACGCATCCGCGCCGAGCTGCAGGCGGCCGAGCAGCGCCATCGCCTCGTCGCGCGCCGCGGTGTGCGACGCCACAGTACGGTGCCAGTGCCAGGACGCGCCGGTGCGCTCGAAGATGGCCAGCATCACCGATTCCAGCACGGTCAGCCCCGGGAACAGCGTGTTGATCTGGAAGGTGCGGGTGATACCGCGCTTGACGCGCTGGTGCGCACTCAGGCGCGTGATGTCGTCGCCGTCCAGCAGCACCTGGCCGGCGGTGGGCGCGAAGGCGCCGGTCAGCAGGTTGATGAAGGTGGTCTTGCCGGCGCCGTTCGGGCCGATCAGCGCGTGGCGCGCGCCCGGCGCGAACGTCAGCGAGATGTCCGCGTTGGCGTGGAAGCCGCCCCAGCGCTTGGACAGGCCGTGCGTGCTGAGCGTCGGCGCGGGAGGCATCGACGGTGCGTTCATGCCGGCCCTCCCCTGCGCGCGCGCCAAGCCCGCATCGCCGCCTCCAGCCCGCCCAGGATGCCGCCGCGCGCGAACAGCACGATCACCATCAGCAGCAGGCCGATCCAGAACTGCCAGTAGACCGGGTTGATGCCGGCCAGCACATCCTGCGCCAGCATGAACACCGCCGCGCCGACCAGCGCGCCGTACAGCCGGCCCGCGCCGCCGAGCACCAGCATGATCAGCAGTTCGGCCGAGCGCGAAAAGCCCAGCGCATCGAGCCCGACGAACTGCGTGGTCTGCGCCAGCAGCCCGCCCGCCACGCCCGCGACGGCGGCGCTGACGGTGAATGCCGCCACCAGCCGCATCCGCACATTCGCGCCGAGCGCCGGCATGCGCCCCGGCCCCTGCTGGATGCCGCGCAGCGACAGCCCGAACGGCGAGCGCACCAGCCGGCGCAGCAGCACGAACACGCCGAACAGCACGGCCAGGCTGTAGACGTAGGCGGTGCGTCCCGACAGGTCGAACTCGAAGCGGCCCAGCAGCTTGTCCATGGTCACGCCGGACAAGCCGTCGACCCCGCCGGTCAGGAACGCCATCTTGTTGGCCGCCTCGTACAGCATCAGGCCGATGCCGAGCGTGACCATCAGGCGCGTCAGGTCCTGTCCGCGCACCACCAGGAAGCTGACGCAGAACCCGGCCAGCGCCGCCACCGCCGCCGCGGCGACGAGCCCCGACAGCGGCTCGCCCCAGCCATGCGCCGCCAGCAGGCCCGCCGTGTACGCCCCCAGGCCGAAGAAGCCCGCATGCCCCAGCGACACGATGCCCGCATAGCCGAGCACGAGGTCGAGCGACAGCGCGAACAGCCCGACGATCAGCACCTGGCTGCCGAACACCAGGTAGTCGGGCAGGATGAAGAAGACCAGCACTGGCACGCACCAGAACGCGATCTCCAGCGGCGACCAGCGCGCGTCCGGCAGGCTGTGCGGCCGGGCCGGATCGTTGGGACGGGCGGATCGCGCCAACCGTTGCAGTCCGTTCATGCGCGCCTCCCCAGCAGGCCGCCCGGAAACAGCGCCAGCAGCAGCACCATCAACCCGTAGATGACGAATGCGCCGACTTCGGGCACGTAGTACTTGCCCGCCACGTCGAACACGCCCAGCACCAGGGCCGCCAGCAGCGTCCCCTTGATCGAGCCCGCGCCGCCCACCGCCACCACGAGCAGGAAATACACCATGTACTTGATCGGGAATGCCGGATCGAGACCGAGCACGTCGATGCCCAGTCCGCCGCCCAGGCCGGCCAGCCCCGAGCCCAGCGCGAACGTGACCGAGAACACCAGGCCCACGTTGATGCCGAGCCCGGCCGCGGCCTGCTGGTTGTCCACCGAGGCCCGCACCCGCGCGCCAAAGCGCGTGCACTCGATCAGCCAGGCCAGCAGCGCCGTCAGCACGACCACCACGCCGACCAGGAACAGGCGGTAGCGCCCGACTTCGAGCCCGCTATCGAACACGCGCAGTTGCCCGCGCAGCGCGTCCGGCAACTCCACCGGCTGCTGCGACGGCCCCCAGACATAGGTGGCGCCCGCCATGGCCATGAAGACGAGCGCGATGGAGAACAGCACCTGGTCGAGCGGGCTGGCGCGATAGAGCCGCCGGTACAGCGTGCGCTCCAGCACGAAGCCGACGGCGGCGGTGGCCAGGAAGGCGATCGGCAGCGTGGCCAGGAACGGCATGCCGAGGCGGTTCATCAGCACCACGCACACGTAGCCGCCCGCCATGGCGAAGGCCCCGTGCGCGAGGTTGATGAAGCGCATCAGGCCCATCGTCACCGACAGGCCGATGCCGATCAGGAACAGCAGGCAGCCATAGGCCAGCCCGTCGAACAGCACGCCCAGTGCGCTGAGCATGGGGTCTCCTCCTTGGGTCATCGGCGCGCCGGCCGGTTGACGCTGTGGGGTCGCGTGGATGCCCCGCCGCGCGGGCGGGGGACCCGAGGTTACTTCGCAGCCGCCTCCGCGTCCATGTCGGCGAACACCGCCTGCGCCAGGTGGAAGGCGTGATTGGCCGCCGGCACGCCGCAATAGATCGCGGTCTGCAGCAGCACCTCCTGGATCTCTTCGCGGGTGACGCCGTTGTTGGCGGCGGCGCGCAGATGCAGGCGCAGCTCGCCGTCGCGGTTGAGCGCGACCATCATCGCGATGGTCAGCAGGCTGCGCGTGTGGCGCGGCAAGCCGGGCCGCGTCCAGATCTCGCCCCAGGCGTAGCGGGTAATGAGGTCCTGGAACGGCGCGGTCAGGTCGGTCTGCGCGGCGGTGGCGCGGTCGACGTGGGCGTCGCCCAGCACGGCGCGCCTGACCTCCATGCCGGCGCTGTGGCGATCGCGCTCATCCATGGACGGCCTCGCGCGCGACGCCGGTGGTCAGGAAGCCGACCAGCACATCGGTATAGGCCTCGGCCTGCTCCCAGTTGGCGAGATGGCCGGCGGACAGCTCCACGTAGTGCGCGCCGGGCACGCCCTGCGCGATCGCGCGGGTCTGCTCGGCCGGCGTCGAGATGTCGTGCGTGCCGCCGATGGCGAGCAGCGGCACGCGGATGGCCTGGAGCTGCGCGCGCAGGTCGGCATCGCGGATGGCGGCGCAATTGCCGTTGTAGCCGGCCGGCGACGTCGCCAGCAGCATCGCCTTGACGAGATCGACGCGCGCCGGCGCGGCGGCGCGGTAGCCATCGGTGAACCAGCGCTCGAGCACCGTTTCGGTAATGGCGGCCATGCCGCCCTGCTCCACCTGCGCGATGCGTGCGTTCCAGCTCTGTTGGGTGCCGATCTGCGCGGCGGTGTTGCTGACCGCCATGCGCGGGAAGCGATCGCCATGATGCGCGGCCAGCCACAGGCCGGTCAGGCCGCCCATCGACAGGCCGCAGAACAGCGCGAGCTCGATGTCGTAGTGGTCAAGCAGCGCCAGCACGTCGCCGCCGAGCTGTGCCACGCCGAACGGCGCGTCGGGCACGCTCGAGCGTCCGTGGCCGCGGGTGTCGTAGCGCAGCAGCCGGAAATGCCGGCGCAGCGCCTCCAGCTGCGGCGCCCACATGCCGAGATCGGTGCCGAGCGAGTTGGACAGCACCAGCACCGGCTTGGACGGTGCAAGGCCATCGTCGAATTCGTGATAGAGGCGAACGTTGTCGTGTTCAAGCCAGGGCATGGTGTCTCCGTGGGGGGCGGGTTCAGGCGCGGCGGCGGTTGTGTTCCGCCAGCACGCGGTCAACGGCGGCGGCCGCGTCGCCGAGGTAGTGGGCGGGATCGAGCAGCGCGTCCAGCCGCTGCGGCGCCGCGTCGCCCCAGGCGCGCAGGACGTCGGCGTCTTCGGCCAGCACGTCGCGCAGCGTGCGGTGCTGCCGGACGGCCAGGCGGCTGGCGGCCTCCACCACGTGGTGCGCCTGCAGGCGGCCCAGGTCGGCGCCCAGGGCGAGCATCACCGCTTCGCCCAGGATCAGGCCGCGCGTCAGGTCGAGGTTGGCGCGCATCCGCGCGGCATCGACGTCCAGCCCGGCGATGAGCTCGCGCATGCGGTCCAGCGCGCCGGCGGCGAGGCACACCATCTCGCGCAGCGTGGCCCATTGCGCCTGCCAGCCGCCGAGCGCGCGCTCGTGCTCCTGCGGCAGCGCGGCCAGCAGGGTCGCGGCCAGCCCGGGCAGGCGCACGGCCGCGGCCAGCACCGTGGCGCAACCGACCGGGTTGCGCTTGTGCGGCATGGTGGATGAGCCGCCCTTGCCGGCACCCGCCGGCTCGGCCACTTCGCCCACCTCGGTCTGCATCATCAGCGACAGGTCGCGCGCCATATGGCCGAGCGTGCCGGTCAGCAGGGCCAGCGCGGCGCCGATGTCGGCGATGCGGTCCTGCTCGCCATGCCACGACGCCGCGGGCAGCGGCAGATCGAGCGCCCACGCCAAGGCCTGCGCCACGGCCCGGCCTTGCGTGCCGAGGCTCGCCAGCGTGCCGGCCGCGCCGCCGAACTGCAGCGCGGGCACATGCGCGCGCAGCGCGGCCAGCCGATCCTGCGCGCGATGCACCGCCTCCAGCCAGCCGGCCAGCTTGCGGCCGAAGGTGGTCGGCAGCGCCTGCTGCAGCCAGGTGCGCGCGACCATCGGCGTATCGCGGTGCGCGCGGGCCAGCGCGGCCAGCGCGTCGGCCAGTTGCCGCAGATCGGCGTCGAGCAGCGCGGCCGCCTGCCGCCATTGCAGCATCAGGCCGGTATCGATGATGTCCTGACTGGTCGCGCCCCAGTGCACGTAGCGCGCGGCCAGCTCGTCGTGCTGCGCGACGGCGGCGGTCAGCTGTTTGACCAGCGGAATCGCGAGGTTGCCCGCGCCGGCCGCGGCCGCGCCGAGCGCCTCCAGGTCCGGCGTCGCCGTGGCGCACACCGCGCGGATGGGCGCCACGGCCTGCGCCGGGATCACGCCGACCTCGCCCTCGGCCTGCGCCAGCGCGGCCTCCACATCGAGCATCGCGCGCACGGTGGCCGCGTCGGACCACACCGCCAGCATGGCCGGCGTGGAGAAGGCACGATCGAGCAGTGCAGTGATCATGGCGCGTCCGTGTTCACACGCGCTCGATCACCAGCGCGATGCCCTGGCCGACGCCGATGCACATCGTGCACAGCGCATGGCGGCCGCCGGTGCGCTGCAGCTGGTACATCGCCGTGGTCACCAGGCGCGCGCCGCTCATGCCGAGCGGGTGGCCCAGCGCGATGGCCCCGCCGTTCGGATTGACGCGCGCATCGTCGTCGGCCAGGCCGAGCTGGCGCGTCACCGCCAGGCCTTGCGCGGCAAACGCTTCATTCAGCTCGATCACATCCATCTGGTCGATCGTCAGGCCGAGCTGCCCGAGCACCCTCTGCGAGGCCGGTGCCGGGCCGATGCCCATCACGCGCGGCGGCACGCCGGCGGTGGCCATGCCGAGGATGCGCGCGCGCGGCGTCAGGCCGAAGCGCTTGGCAGCGTCTTCGTTGGCGAGCAGCAGCGCGCAGGCGCCGTCGTTCACGCCCGAGGCATTGCCGGCCGTGACGGTGCCGTCCGGGCGCACCACGCCCTTGAGCCTGGCGAGCGCTTCCAGGGTGGTCGCGCGCGGATGCTCGTCGCGGTCCACCACGATGGGATCGCCCTTCTTCTGCGCGATCGTCACCGGCGTGATTTCCTGCGCCAGCGTGCCGTCGGCCTGCGCGCGCGCGGCGCTGGCCTGGCTGCGCAGCGCGAAGCGGTCCTGGTCTTCGCGGCTGACCCGGTAGTCGGTGGCGACGTTCTCGGCGGTCTCGGGCATCGAGTCGACGCCGTACTGCGCCCGCATCAGCGGATTGACGAAGCGCCAGCCGATGGTGGTGTCGTACAGGGCGGCGTCGCGCGAGAAGGCGCTGGCGGCCTTGCCCATCACGAAGGGCGCGCGGCTCATGCTCTCCACGCCGCCGGCGATCATCAGCGCGGTTTCGCCGGCGCGGATGGCGCGCGCGGCGGTGCCGGTGGCGTCCATGCCCGAGCCGCACAGGCGGTTGATGGTCGAGCCCGGCACGCTGTCGGGCAGCCCCGCGAGCAGCGCCGACATGCGCGCCACGTTGCGGTTGTCCTCGCCGGCCTGGTTGGCGCAGCCGAAGATCACGTCGTCGATGGCCGACCAGTCGACTCGCGGGTTGCGCGCCATCAGCGCCTTGAGGGGCACCGCGCCGAGGTCGTCCGCGCGCACGGCGGACAGGCTGCCGCCGTAGCGGCCGATGGGCGTGCGGATGGCGTCGCAGATGAAGGCTTCCGTCATGATTGTCCTGTGTCCTGAACCGTCAAGCGCGACGCAGCGGCACGGCCGTCAGCGTCTGCAGCGTCTCGAAATCGAGGCCATCCGCCATCTCGCGCACGACCAGCCCGCCGGGCGTGACGTCGATCACGGCGAGATCGGTGTAGATGGTATCCACGCAGCCGATGCCCGTCAGCGGGTAGGTGCACGCGGGCACGATCTTGCTGTCGCCCTGCTTGGTCTGGTGCTCCATCATCACGAAGACCTGCTTGGCGCCGATGGCCAAGTCCATCGCCCCGCCCACGGCGGGAATCGCGTCCGGCGCGCCGGTGTGCCAGTTGGCCAGGTCGCCGGTGGCCGACACCTGGAAGGCGCCGAGCACGCAGTAGTCGAGATGGCCGCCCCGCATCATGGCAAACGAATCGGCGTGGTGGAAGTAAGCCCCGCCCGGCTTGATGGTCACCGGCTGCTTGCCGGCGTTGATGAGATCGGGGTCTTCCGCGCCGGGCGCGGGCGCCGGGCCCATGCCGAGCAGGCCGTTCTCGCTGTGCAGCAGGATCTCGCGGTCGGCCGGCAGCTGGTTGGCCACCAGCGTCGGCAGGCCGATGCCGAGGTTGACGACCGAGCCGTCGGGGATGTCGCGCGCCACGCGGGCGGCGATCTGGTCGCGCGTCCAGCGCTGGATCTTGGCGGTGGCTTCGGCGTTCATGCGGCCTCCCTGGCTTGCGCGGCGGCCCCGACCGGCACGATGCGCTTGACGAAGAGGCCCGGCGTGACGATGTGCTCCGGGTCCAGCGCGCCCAGCTCAACGGTCGCGTCGACCTCGGCGATGGTGCACTTGGCCGCCATCGCCATCACCGGGCCGAAGTTGCGCGCGGTCTTGCGGTAGACGAGGTTGCCCCAGCGGTCGCCGCGCAGGGCCTTGATGAGGGCGTAGTCGGCGGTCAGCGGCAGTTCGAACACGTAGGGCTTGCCGTCGATGATGCGCGTCTCCTTGCCTTCGGCCAGCTGCGTGCCGTAGGCGGTCGGGCAGAAGAAGCCGCCGATGCCGGCGCCCGCCGCGCGGATGCGCTCGGCCAGGTTGCCCTGCGGGACGAGCTCCAGCTCGATCTCGCCGGCGCGGTAGAGCGCGTCGAACACGTACGAGTCGGACTGGCGCGGGAACGAGCAGACGATCTTGCGCACGCGCCGCGCCTTGAGCAGCGCGGCCAGGCCCGTCTCGCCGTTGCCGGCATTGTTGTTGATGATGGTCAGCTCGCGCGCGCCGTGGGCGATGAGCCCGTCGATGAGCGCGGCGGGCATGCCGGCGGTACCGAACCCGCCGATCATGATGGTGGCGCCATCCGGGATATCGGCCAGCGCGGCCTCCACGGACGGGCAAATCTTGTTGATCACGTGACATCCTCCGGCCAGGGCACCCCGGGGCGGGCGCCGATGGAGCGTCGCCCGGCCGGCAGCCCGGTCGGCAAGGCCACGGATCGCGGCCAGCGAGTCTCCTGTTGAACGCGGATCGACGGGGCCTTGTGCACCGGCCTGCTCTCTTGCGTTTGTTCGATATGCGAACTCACGTTCGATCCAAGAACCAATCTACGGCAGCCCCCTCCCCCTGTCAAGGCGTACGCATGCCGACCAGCCGTTCGAGTGGCGAAGCACGAGGAAAGCCAGTAGGCTTGATGCAACCGGCTCCATCCCTGTCTTTTCCCTTTTTTGCATGTCCGTCTCCGATCTGCCCGCCGAGAAGCCCAGCGATTCCTATGTGCAGTCGTTCGCACGCGGGCTCTCGGTCATCCGCGCCTTCAACGCCGAGCGCCCCGCACAAACGCTGTCCGAGGTGGCCGAGGCGACCGGCCTCACGCGCGCCGGCGCCCGCCGCATCCTGCTCACGCTGGTCAGCCTCGGCTACGTCAGCTTCGAGGGCCGGCTGTTCCGCCTGACGCCCCGCATCCTCGACCTCGGCTTCGCGTACCTCACCTCGATGCCGTTCTGGAACCTGGCCGAGCCGGTCATGGAAGAACTCGTGCAGACCGTCCACGAGAGCTGCTCGGCCTCGGTGCTGGACGGCACCGAGATCGTCTACGTGCTGCGCGTGCCCACGCAGAAGATCATCGCGCTGAACCTGTCGGTCGGCAGCCGGCTGCCGGCGTTCTGCACATCGATGGGGCGCGTGCTGCTGTCGGGGCTGCCCGAAGACCGGCTCGACATCGTGCTGCGCGAGTCGGACCGGCGAGCGCGCACGCAGCGCACCATCACCGAGGTCGACGCGCTCAAGGACGTGATTGCCGGCGTGCGCACGCAAGGCTGGGCGCTGGTCGACCAGGAACTGGAGGAAGGGCTGATCTCGCTGTCGACGCCGATCCGCAACCGGGCAGGCGATATCATCGCCGCCATGAACATCAGCGGGCAGGCCAACCGCACCTCGGCCAGGCAGATGACCCGGCAGTTTCTCGGCCCGCTGCAGCAGGCGGCCGAGCGGATTTCTTCCATGGTGCGCGTGCGAACCTGAGCGCGCGCAAGCGTCGCGCATTCAGGTGTGCTCGACGCCTCGCATCCGGGAAGAATTTTCAATAGAATTGTGGCTCTGTGGGCAAAGAGAAAGTACGTGACTCGACACGCCGCCACTCGGACCGGTCTGGATGCGAAACGCCTGCTGCGTCGCCGCCGCAGTGACGCCGTGCATGCCATGGCGATCGCCATAGCGCTGCTGGCGGGCACGGTCTGGGCACAGCCGGCGCCGGCTGCGTCGCCCCTGCCTGCGGCCTCGGCGCTGCAAGACCTCTCGCCGCTGGCCCGTATGCTGGTGGGTGCGGCTACGGGTCGCAGCACGGCGGCGGCCGGGGTGCCGGCCCTGACCGGGTCCGCCCGCAACACCGATCGCGTCCTCACCCTCGCCTGCGCCGAGATCAACCGGCTCACGCCCGTCCCGCTCGACCGCGAGACCGCGCTGGCGCAATGCTCGCTGGCCCAGAAGAAAAACCTCGTCTTCCTGATCACCCTGACCAACTACGCGGCACATTCGGCCGCATCGCAGGGCTTCCGCCTCAATTTCGTGCCGATCCTGCAGAAAAACATCTGCAACAACGGCGACGTGCGTATCCTCACGCGGCTCGGCCTGAGCCTGGTCTACCGCTACCGCGGCAACGACCACGAGATGGTCGGCGACGTACCGATCAACGAGACCATCTGCGGCACGCTCTAGCCTTGCAGCGTGCGCCCAGGGAATCTCCGGATTGAAGCCCCCGGAGAGCTTTGCCATTAATGACCGACAACGCGACAACAAGCGCCCGGGCACCTGTCCCTGACGGCAGGCGCCGCATTCCATGTTTGCCACGGCCCCGCAGGGGAACCGCTCCCGCCAACCGCAGGACCATGCGACGTGAGCCGCGCGCCCGATCGTCCCGATGCCCGTCCGGCCGCCCCGGCCCCACCCCCTGCCCGCCGCATGAAGACCGGCCGCGGCCCGGCATCGACGTTGCCGCGCGCACCGCATGCCCGGCAGGCGCCGGCCCCGACAACCCTCCCATTCATATGGATATGCGGACATCGCGCTTCCCCGCGAGCCGCATGCCGGCGTACGCTGCGCGACGCCAAGCGGACGACGCACCGCATTTGCCGTACGCCGTCCGTTGCTTAACCACCCAAGCTGTCATGGAGGAACACCAATGAAAACCATCCGCCCAACCCGCCGCCTGGCCGACCTGGCCTGCGCCGCCATCGTGGCCGCAGTGACCCTGGCCGCGGTTCCGGCCAAGGCCGACCAGCTTGCCGACGTCAAGAAGAAGGGGGAACTGGTCTGCGGCGTGCTCGGCACCGACGAGCCGTTCAGCTTCCTGAAAGATCCGATGAGCCGTGAGATCGTCGGCTACGACGTCGACATGTGCCATGCCGTCGCCAAGAGCCTGGGCGTCAAGCCGGTGCTCAAGCAGCTGGCCGTGGCCGCGCGCATCCCCGAGCTGCAGCAGGGCCGCGTCGACCTGCTGGCCGCCTCCCTGACCCACAACAAGGAGCGCGAGGCGCAGATCGATTTCTCCCTGTCGACCTTCGTCACCGGCCAGAAGGCGATGGTCCGCAAGGACAGCGGCATCACGTCGCTGGCGCAGCTCGACGGCAAGAAGGTGCTGACCGTCAAGGGCTCGACGATGGAGGCCAACATCGGCAAGGCGATCAAGAACGCCGACATCGTCTCGTTCGACAACAGCCCGCAGGCCCTGCTCGCGCTGCAGCAAGGCAAGGGCGCGGCCTACGTCAACGACGAGACCACGCTGGTCGGCAACATGGCCAAGCTGGGGGCCGCCTCGCGCGACTACGCCCTCCTGCCGCAGAACCTGTCGACCGAGCACTTCGCGCTGGGCCTGCGCAAGAACGAGCCGGCCTTCCACGAGCAGGTCAACAAGGTGCTGCGCGGCCTGGAAGCCAGCGGCGAGGCGCAGACGCTCTATGACAAGTGGTTCGGCCCGGGCACCAAGATGAACTTCGGCCCGCGCAGCTTCAAGCTGTCGACCGACAAGATCGACTGAGTCTCCGCCGTGCCGCCCGGACGCCCTCCGGGCGGCGGAACGCCATGCCCAATTTCGATCTGTCGATGCTGCTGTCGGGGCAGTATCACCAATGGCTCGTCACCGGTTTCCAGCTGTCGGTCAAGCTGACCGCGCTGGCCTTCGTGCTGGCTCTGCCGCTGGCCATCGCGGTGGCGCTGCTGCGCCTGGCGCCGGCGGCGCCGCTGCGGGCGATCGGCCAGACCTATGTCGAGGCCATCCGCAACGTGCCGCTGCTCGCCCACATGCTGTTCTGGTACTTCGGCGCGCCGCAGCTGCTGCCGATGTCCGTCAAGACCTGGCTCTACAACCTCAATTACGAAGCGGCGAGCGCGGTCATCGCGCTGGTGCTCTATACGGCCGCCTACATGGCGGAGGACATCCGCAGCGGCCTCCGCTCGATCCCGAAGGAGCAGTTCGAGGCCAGCCGCGCGCTGGGCCTGAGCTTTCTGCAGGCCATGCGGCTGGTGGTGCTGCCGCAATCGCTGCGCGTGACCGTGCCGCCGCTGGTCAGCCAGACGCTGAACCTGTGGAAAAACTCCAGCATCGCCATGGTGATCGGCGTGGCGGAGCTGATGTACCAGGCGCAGCAGGTGGAAAGCGCCACCTTCCGCGGCTTCGAGGCGTTCGCCTTCGCCACGGCGGCCTATCTGTCCATTTCGATGGCGATCACGGTGTTTTCGGCGTGGTACCAGCATCGCTACCCCGTACGGACCCTGTGACCATGCTCGAACTCATCCGGACCTACGGCCTCTACTACCTGATCGGACAATATCCGAACGGCCCCCTGGGCGGCCTGGCGCTCACGCTGCTGCTGGCCGCCGCCGGCCTGGTGCTGGCGCTGCCCGCGGGCATCCTGCTCGGCCTGTGCCGGGTCAGCCCGTTCCGGGCGCTGCGCTGGCCGGTCACGGCGCTGGTCTACGTGGTGCGCGGCACGCCGCTGCTGATGGTGATCTTCTGGGCGTACTTCCTGCTGCCCACGCTCACCGGCCAGCGCACCGACCAGTTCAACACCATGCTGACCGCGCTGGTGGTCTTCGATGCCGCGTACCTGGCCGAGATCGTCCGCGCGGGCATCCAGGCCCTGCCGCGCGGGCAGATGGAGAGCGCGCGCTCGCTGGGCCTGCCGTACCTGCAGGCGATGCGGCTGGTGATCCTGCCGCAGGCGCTGCGCAACATGCTGCCCTCGCTGGTCAACCAGCTCGTGTCCACCATCAAGGAGACTTCGCTCGGCTACATCATCAGCCTGCCCGAAGTATCGTTCGTGGCCGGGCAGATCAGCACGTCGGTCATGACCCAGTCGGCCGAGGTGTACGGCCTGCTGGCGCTGAGCTACTTCGCGATGTGCTTTGGCCTGACCCGCGTGGCCTATCTGCTGGAGCGGCGCCTGGCGGCGCGCGCACTGACCCAACCATGAACATGATCACCATCGAGCATGTCGACAAGTGGTACGGCGACTACCACGCGCTGGTCGACGTCAATGAAACCGTCGCCAAGGGAGAAGTCGTCGTCGTGTGCGGGCCGTCGGGCTCGGGCAAGTCCACGCTGATCCGCACGCTGAACCGGCTGGAGGCCATCCAGAAGGGCCGCATCACCGTCAACGACCAGGACGTGCATGCGCACGGCGTGAACGTGAACGTGCTGCGCAGCGGCATCGGCTTCGTGTTCCAGCAGTTCAACCTGTTCCCGCACCTGACCGTGATGCAGAACTGCACGCTGGCGCCGGTGCGGCTCAAGCGCCTGCCGCCGCAGGAGGCGAAGGATTTCGCCATGCGCCTGCTGGAGCGCGTCGGCCTGCCGCACAAGGCGGACGCCTATCCCGGCGAGCTGTCAGGCGGCCAGCAGCAGCGCGTGGCGATCGCGCGCGCGCTGGCGATGAAGCCGCCGGTGATGCTGTTCGACGAGCCGACCTCGGCGCTCGACCCGGAAATGGTCAACGAGGTGCTGCTGGTCATCAAGGACCTCGCCCGCGACGGCATGACCATGATGTGCGTCACGCACGAAATGGGCTTCGCGCGCGAGGTGGCCGACCGCGTGCTGTTCATGGACCACGGCGAGATCCTGGAGCGGGCCCGGCCGGAAGATTTCTTCCTGCGCCCGCAGCATCCGCGCGCGCAGCGCTTCCTGGCCGACATCCGCTCGCCGTGGGGCGCGCCGGCCTGAGACCTGGGGCCCGGGCGCATGCCCATGAAAAAACGGGGGACCCCGTCCCCCGCCTCCACCGGTACGGCTGCCGGTGCGTCCGGCGCCGTCGCTCGCCCTATCGGCCGCGTTACTGGATCGCCTTGTCGTTCGGGTGGGCGTACAGCGCCTTCATGCCCTCCGTCATCGGGTAGTTCAGGTTCAGGCCCTTGGGCGGAATCGGCGACTGGAACCACTTCTTGTACAGCGCGCCGGCGCGGCCCGAGGTCATCAGATCGCCGATCACGTCGTCGGCGACCTTCTTGAAGGCCGGATCGTCCTTGCGCATCATGCACGCGTAGGTCTCGGTCTGCAGCGGCGTGCCGACCACCACCCAGTCGTTCTGGTTCTTGGCCTTGGTGCGCTCGCCGTAGAGCAGCGGCTCGTCCATCACAAAGGCCACGGCGCGGCCCGACTCCAGCGTCAGGAAGGCCTGGCCATGATCCTTGGCGAGGATCAGGTTCATCTTGTCGGCGTCCTTCGCCTCGCCGTTCATCTTCTGCAGGATGCGGTCTTCGGTGGTGCCGGCGGTGGTGACCACAGTCTTACCCTTCAGGTCGGGGAAGTCCTTGATGCCGGCGTCCTTCTTCACCAGCATCAGCATGCCGTAGATGAAGATGTTGTTGGAGAACGCCACCTGCTTCTGGCGCTCCAGGTTGTTGGTGGTGGAGCCGCACTCGAAGTCGATGGTGCCGTTCTGCAGCAGCGGGATGCGGTTCTGCGAGGTGATCGGCGTGAGCTTGACCTGCAGGCCGGACAGGCCGAGCTTCTTCTTCACGCCGTCGACGATCAGGTTGGAGATCTCCTGCGAGTAGCCGGTGATGTTGCCGCTGCTGGCCTCGTACGAGAACGGAATCGACGATTCGCGGTAGCCAACGGAGATCACGCCCGATTGCTTGATCTTCGCCAGGGTGTCGTTGGACTGCGCCTGCGCGCCGGCCGACAGCATCGCCAGGGTGCCGGCGCCGGCCATCGTCAGGCAGCGCAGCGTGCGCCGGGTCGTGTGCAAGGTCTTCATGATTCCCCTCCTGTTCGGGATGTTCGGGTCAAGACTGCTTCACCAAGAAAGAACGGCCGATACGGATCGCATGCCTAGCGCGCCAGCGCATACGGCGCCGCCGCGATCGCCGGCGCGCGCCGCGCGATCAGATCGGCCAGCAGGCCGGCGCTGCCCATGGCCAGCGTAAAACCCAGCGCGCCATGGCCGACATTGAGCCACAGGCCGTCCACTGGCGACGGGCCCACCACCGGCACACCGGTCGGGGTCGCCGGCCGCATGCCTGCCCACGGCGCGGCATCGGCGCCGGCATCGCTGGCGCGCAGCGCGGCGGGAAACAGCGCGCGGGTTTCGTCATAGAGGGTCTGCACGCGGCGCGGGTCGAGCCGGTCCGACCAGCCCACCAGGTCCGCCATGCCGGCCACGCGCAGCGTGCGGCCGATGCGGGCGTAAACAATCTTGCGCGCCGCGTCCGTGACGCTGACGACCGGTGCGCCATCGCTGCCCGCCCCGCCCTCGCCCAGCGGCAGGCTGATGCTGTAGCCCTTGAGCGGATACAGGCCCGGGTCGATGCGAAGGGGGCCGAGCAGCCCGGCGCTGGCCACGCCGGCAGCCACCACCACGGCATCGGCGGCGATCGGCCCGTGGGCCGTGCGCACGCCGCGCACGCGCCGGCCCTCCACCCACAGCGACTCGACGCCGGTATTGAAGCGCAGCGCCACATTGGGCAGGGCACGCAGCCGATCGAACAGGCCGACGCAGAGCTGGTGGCAGTCGGCCACGTCTTCATCGGGCGTGTAGATGGCGCCGACGATCGCGCCGCGCGCGCCGGCCAGCACGGGCTCCCGGGCGATGGTCTCGTCGGCCGACAGCGCGTGCTGCTCGCAGCCGAGCGTCGCCTGGTAGCCGACCTGGGCACGGGCCGACGCAAAGGCCGCGGCATCGCGGTGGACCACCAGCTTGCCGCGCTGCGCAAAGCTGAAGGACAGATCGGGCGAGGCCGCGCGCAGCGCCTCCATGCGGGCGCGGCTGTAGAACGACAGCGCCAGCAGTTCGCGCGTGGTGCGGTCGGCCCGCTCGCGGTTGCACGCGGCAATGAAGCGCAGGCCCCAGCGCAGCAGCGCCGGGTCCAGCGACGGCTTCAGGCGCAGCGGCGAATCGCGCCGCAACAGCCAGCCCGGCACATGCGACAGCACGCCCGGCCCGGCCAGCGGTGCCACATAGCTATAGCTGAGCTGCCCGCCGTTGGCATAGCTGGTGCCCTCCCCCGGCCCCGGGTGACGCTCGACCAGCGTGACCTGATGGCCCTCCTGGGCCAGCGCGTACGCCGTACTGATGCCGACGATGCCGGCGCCTACAACCGTGATCTGCATGAACTTGCTGGACTATCGGGGAATGCGTTGCCGGCAGATTAAGGACGGTGGATAGGACAACGCAAATGCTGAGTTGTTGGCGGCAATGTCTTGGGGCTATGGGTGAGGCGATGCGTGTCTTGCCGGGCCGAGTCCCGATGGATCATCCCGCCCCGACCGCCGCGCGGACGACGCCATTCGTTTGCGTTGCGCTGAGGCGCCCCACCTCGTCGTGCCGGGCGCCGCAAACGTTGGCCCGCCAACAGTCGGCAGGCCATCGACGCGGCCGGCGTTACGAATCGTTGCAATTTGCCCAAAGTGCGTGCCGTTGCCAGACCTACTCTTCCGACACCACCCGCAACCGAGGAGACCGCCATGAGAACAAGCGCTCGGAAAGCCCTCATCGCGTTGCCACTGCCGTTCCTCATCGCCGCGTGCGGTGGCGGTGGTGGCGCAGACACCGCCGGCATGGGTACGCTTCATGTCGCGATGACGGATGCACCGGCCTGCGGCTTCGATCATGTCTACGTGACCGTGGACAAGGTGCGCGTACACGCCAGCGCGTCTGCCGCTGACACCGACAGCGGCTGGACCGACATTGCGTTGGCCACCCCGCAGAAGGTCGACCTGCTCTCGCTCACCAACGGCGTACTGACCGACCTGGGCCGTGCGCCGCTGCCCGCCGGGCAGTACCAGCAGGTGCGCCTGCTGCTGTCGGCCAACCAGGGCAACACATTCGCCAACTCGGTCGTAGTGACAGGCTCGGCCACGGAGCAGGCACTGGCCACGCCCAGCGGCACGCAGAGCGGTGACAAGATCATCCAGCCCTTCACGGTGCAGGCCAACACGTTGGTCGATCTGGTGCTGGACTTCAATGCCTGCAAATCGATCGTGCAGCAAGGCAACGGCGCCTACAGCCTCAAGCCGGTGCTGACCGCCACGCCGGTGGTCGTCAGCGGTGCGATCTCGGGCCAGGTCAGCGCCGCGCAGGCCGGCGCCACGGTCTATGCCGAGCAGAACGGCCAGATCATTCGCGGCACGGTGGCCGACGCCACGGGACTGTTCGTGCTCTCGCCGCTGGTGCAGAGCAGCACCAATGGCACGTACGACGTGGTCGTGGTCGATAACACGCTGCCGACCGGCCACGCCACGGGCATCATCCGCGCCGTGCCGGTCACGGCCAGCGCCACGACAACGGTGGCCACCGCCGCCGCGCCGATCACGTTGCCCACCTCCACCACCCATACGGCGTCGGGCATGGTCACCGCGTCGGCGCAGGCCTCGCTGCGTGCGCTGCAGACCATCAGCTCGGTGTCGTATGAGATCGCCTCGGCGAATGCCAACCTCGATACCGGGACGTACTCGCTGGCGCTGCCGGCCGCGGCGCCGCTAGTGGGCACTTACAGCGCGACGCTGCCGATTGCGCTGTCGGTGGTATCGGCGGTGGCTGGGCAGTACTCGGTGCAGGCGACCAGCGCGTCGGGCGTCACGCAAAGCAACGCGGTGAACGTCTCGGCGGGCAGCCAGACCGGCGTCAACTTCAGTTTCTGACCAGGGAGCATGGGGGCCGAGCCGCCCCCTGAGCACACCATGAAAAAGATCCTTCTCATCCTGTCGCTCGGTGCCGCGATGCTGGGCGGCTGCGCCGTGTATGTGCCCGATGCTGGCGTGGTCGCGGCGCAGCAGGGCGGCCCCGGCAATGGCTTCTGCCCACCGGGGCAGGCAAAGAAGGGCAATTGCTGAGCGCGGCGCGCAGCAAAAAGGCCGGTCATCGTGACCGGCCTTTTTTTCCGTGGCAGCGCGCTTACTTCAGCTTGCCCGCGTGCTTGTGCTGCGTCGACTTGCCGTGCTGATGCGCGCGGTCCGCCGAGCGGGCGCGACCCTTGTCGCGATCGGCGGCATTGGGGCCATTGCTATTGGCCATGCCCTGGCTGCTGATCCGCGTGGCGGAACCACCACCGGCATTGCCGCCCTTGGCCTGGGCCGCCATCGAAACGGTGCACAGCAGGCCCACCGCGCAAGCCGCCATCCATTGTCGTGCTCGAACCATTTGTGTCCTCCTTCTGGTTTTGGGTTCCACCGATTGTAGGCAAGTGTGGACGAGAATCCGCACAGCAGTGCAACCAATCGTAACCGCACCGCCAGTGCCCTCAGAGGAACCGGCGAACCCGCCGCCGGACGCGCACAAAGCAACGGCCCGCCCGGCTATTGCAGCATGAACGTCTCATACTCCAGCCGATCCAGCTTCCGATCCAGAATGGTCAGGCTGGCCATCACCACCAGCAGCAGCGCCACGGCGAACCCGTAGCCATACCAGGCCGGCCCCAGCTGCAGCGTGACCCAGGTCAGGATGCCGTTGAGCACCACGAACGCGCCGGTGAGCACCATCACCACGCGGCGGCGGTCGAGGTAGAAGAAGATGTTGAGCACGCCCAGGAACACCACCTGGAGGCTGGCGGCGAGCGTATCGACGTACAGCAGCGGCAGGTACAGCTCGGAAATATGCAGCGCGCGCAGCACCGCAGCGCCCAGGGCGAACAGCAGCAGCGCGGCCATCGACTGGACCTTGACGATCTCGTACAGGCCGGCGCGGATCGTCAGCACCATCGTGTTGCGCATGTCTTCGATCTGCTCGAGCGAGGCGCCGCCGCGCACGGCGTTGTAGAAGGCGTCGTAGTACTCGACGAAGTCGGTCTCGATGCGCACGAGGAACACCGCCATGCCGGGGATGATGCCGAGGTAGGCCAGGAACACCGGGATGTCGTAGATGACCGACGCCTTGAGCGGCCCGATCACCTGCTGGCCCGTGCCGGGGGCATACCAGAACATGAACTTGTCGAGCCAGATGCCCAGGTTGTAGAACAGCCCGATCAGCATCAGCGACGGATAGGCGTGGCGCGGGTTGAACACCTCGAACGATATGAAGCGCCGCCCGGTGAAATTGCGGTAGATCAGCGCCACCGTGCCGATCAGCAGGCACAGCTGCCCCGTCACGAAGCCCAGCAGCAGCCCCTCCAGCCCCAGCCGGTTGAACAGCAGCGCCAGCAGCACGGTCATCGAGTAGCCGACCAGGAAGGTCCAGACGATGGCCTTGTACTGCTTCATGCCCGACAGGAAGATCACCGCGATCCAGATGTTGCACATGACCACGAAGCCGGCCAGCATCAGCACCCGGTAGATGGCCGACTGCTGCGGGAACACGAACAGCACGACGAGCGACCCCACCCAGGCCGCCCCCAGGGTGATGACGAACGACACCGCGTGGTAGTTGGGCAGCACCAGGTCGGCGCGCTTCTCGAACAGGCGGTCGGACGTGAACCGCGTGAGCGCGAGCTGCAGCGGCCCGGTCACGATCAGGCTCACCGCGATCAGGTAGGTGACCGACACCTGGAACTGCGTGATGAGCACGCCGGGGATCACGAACGGCAGGCTCAGGATACCGATCAGCAGGATCCCCACGATCGACAGGATCCACGGCCCGGAACTGATGATGCCGGCGTAGGTGTAGGCGCGCAGCAGCCCGAGCAGGCTGTCGCGCCTGAGCATCTTGCGCAGTTCGAAACCGATGCCGGCCATCAGCGCGCTCCCTGGTGATGCGGGCACGCCGCGGCGGCGGCCTTGGCGCCCGACCCGGTGGGCATGTCCGGCTGCGCGCGCAGGCGCTCGTACAGATCGCGGTAGCTGCCGACCATCATCTCCTGCGTGTAGTAGCGCTCGACGCGGGCGATGCCGGCGGCCTGCGCGGCGTACCAGCGGGATTCGTCGCTCAGCAGGTTCAGCACCTCGGCGGCCAGCGCGGCCGGGTCGGCGATGCGCACCACGGCGCCGGCCGCGCCCAGCGCCGCGTCGTCGCCGTCCAGGCCGAACAGCAGCTGGCGGCACGAGCCGACATCGGTGGTGACCGACGGCACGCCGGCGGCAAACCCTTCCAGCACCACCAGCGGCAGCGCCTCGCTGATCGAGCTCAGCACCAGCACCCCGACCTTGGGCAGCACATCGTCGATCTTCTGGAAGCCGAGGAACTTGATGCGCTCGCCCAGCCCCAGGCTCTCGGCCAGGCTGTGGCATTCATGCGCGTAGTCGGGGTCTTCGTCTTCCGGGCCGGCGATCCAGCCTTCGGCGTCGGGCATCTCGCGGGTGATGGTCAGCATGGCGCGGATGAACGTCTTCACGTCCTTGATCGGCACCACCCGGCCGATCAGGCACATCACGCGCGGCACGCTGGGCCCGCGCCGGTCGCGCAGCGCGGCCAGGCGCGGCAGGTTGATGCCGTTGGGGATGTTGCGGGTCTTCTGTGCCGGCGCGCCGTCGAGCACCTGCCGCAGGCGGTTGCCCTCGTACAGCGAGATGATGTCTTCGGCGGCGTCATAGCAGACCCGGCCGATGGTCTCGAAGAAGCGCACCCACAGGTCGCGGAAATAGCTGATCTGCGAGATGTCCTTCTCGAAGATGCTGCGGTTGTCGCGGATCCACTGGCTCTGGAACAGGTCGATCTTGCGTTCCTTGGTATAGATGCCGTGCTCCGAGACCAGCAGCGGCCGCCCCCAGCGGTAGCGCAACAGCGCGCCCAGGAACCCCGCGTAGCCGGTGGAGATGGTGTGGAACACCTTCACCGGGATCAGGTTCTCGGCAATGCGCACCAGCATCCACAGCGGCTTGTGCATGATGCGCACGGTCCAGAAGTAGTCGGTGAACGACGGGTCGGTGCAGTAGCGCCGGTAGTAGTCCGTCATCATCTCCCAGGCGCGGTGGCTGTAGAGGAACTGCTCCTCGGCCAGCGGACCGTCCTCGCGCAGGTCGGCGATCGAGGCGCGGATCAGCTCGGCGGTCTCGCCGTGGTTGGCCGGGTCGCGCAGCGCCTCATGCAGCTTGCGCGAGCGATCGAAGGCCCCGGTGTCGCCGCCGCTGGCCTGCACCAGCGGCGGCGCGGGAAAGTCGTACAGGTAGTGGCACTCCACGTGCACCACGTTGTCGGGCAGGGCGTAGGCGGGCTTGCCGTAGTCTTCGCGGCGGCTGCCGATGAAGACGAGGGCGAAGCGGATGTCCGGAAAGGCCCGGATCATCTGGTTGACCCAGCTCGACACCCCGCCGCTCACGTAGGGAAAGGTCCCTTCGAGCAGCAGTGCGACATCGGCGGATTCGGCACGCGGGAATTCGTCGGTCATGATGTCCAGTAGCGCAACAGCGGGCGCAGCAGCGGTAACGGCGAGCGGCTCGAGAACTGCGCCAGCGCGGCCCGCGCGCCGGCATAGTCGCGGCGCAGGTAGCAGGCCTCGGCCAGCGGCGGCAGCAGGCGGTCGCGCGGGAAGCCCAGGGCCTCGGCCCGGCGCAGGTGCGACTCGGCCACGTCCGGCTCGCGGCGCGACAGCGCCAGCCGGCCGCGCATGTACCACAGCGCGGCGTTGCCGGGCAGGATGTCCAGCGCGGCGCTGGCATAGCGCTCGACCTGCTCGGCGGTATAGCGGTAGACATCGCCCTGCACCAGGTTCTGGTAGATCAGCTCCCAGTACAGGTCGGCCAGGCGCTTGTTGATCTCGTAGCGGGCCTCCGGCGTGGCCGCCTCCTCCAAGCGCGGCAGCTCGGCCAGGATCTTCTGCATCAGCACCTTCTCGGCGCTGTCGAGCATGCCGTAGGCCAGCAGGCGGATGTCGTCCACCGGATCGGCCAGCAGGCCGCGCAGCACCGGACTGGCGGTGCGGGTCGGCATGGTCTGCATGGCGACCAGCGCCGTCATGCGGCTCTGCACCGGCGCGCGCGTATTGCCGAGCTGCGCCCGCAGCCGGGCGCCGCCGCCGTGCGTCACGCGCGAGATCAGGTGGGCCACGAAGACCGGCAGGCCGACCTCGGCGAGCGTGCTCTTCTGCTTCGGCTCGGGGAACATCTTGCTGATCAGCGCGCTGCCGAGCACCAGCAGGCAGCCCGCCACCGGGATGACGAAGCACAGCGTCACCAGGTAACCGTAGCTCCAGACGAACGGCACGCGGTAGCGGCGCGGCAGCAGGCGCCAGGCGGCGAGGCCAATCAGCAGCGCGGCCATGCCCTGCGTCATCATGCAGGACAGCAGCAGCGGCAGGCTGTTGCCCGCATGCAAGGCCATGGCCACCGCCGCGATCTGCGCCGCAACGCCGCTGAGCGTGAGCTTGAACATGCGCGCCTCAGCCGTCCAGGTGGCAGCGTCCGATGAAGCGCGCGAGCGCCTCGCCCGGGTGCTCGCCGGTCACGTACAGCGTCTGCACGTTGACCTGCGCGGCCTCGAAATCGACGCCGAACTGCGCGCGCAGGCTGTCCTCGATGCGCACCAGGTAGGCCGACACCGCGCCCGCCCCCGACAGCGGCATCAGCGTGACGATGGCGCGGCCCGCGCTGCCGCGCATCTGCCAGACCACATCGAGCGCGCGCCGGCTGCGCACCACGTGCTCGAACAGGGCATCGCTGGCCTCGTCGTTGCCGAAGATCAGCGCCACCACGGAAGAGTCGATGCCGGTGTCGCGATGCAGGCGCGCCAGGCGGCCGAGATCGAGCGCGAACTCGTACGGCGCATCCGGCACCAGGTCGAGGATCTCCGAGCTGACGGTCAGGTGGCGCACGCCGTCGGCGTAGTAGCCGAGCAGCACGAGCAGGAACTGCAGGTTCTCGTACGACAGCGACAGGAACGGCATCTGCTGCACCACCACCACGCCGATCAGCTCGTCGGCGCCCGACAGGATCGGCGCGCAGGCCACGTAGTGCGAGCCGTCCTCCTGGCGCAGCTCGGGCGCCTGCGGATGGCCGAGGGTATGGGTGTCGATGCAGTGGCGGATCAGCGGATCGTCGGCGACGACCTCGAACGGGACGCCGACGCGCGCCACCGGCTCCGGATCGACCCGGTTGCCGGTCACGCGCACCATGGCCGCGACTTCCAGCTGGCAGGCCTGCGCGGCCCACTGCAGGAACTGCGTCGCGCCGGGCAGTTGGGCCACGTCGGGCGCATCGTCACCGCTGGCATGCTCGCGCGCGGCCAGCGCCAGGCTGCGCAGCTGCGTGAGCGTGTCGCGCAGCGTGGTCGGCTTGGCCAGCAGGTCGTTCTCCAGCCGCTCGTGCGACAGGCGCAGCAGGAAGTGGTTCTTGGTGAGCGCCGCCAGCCGGTCGTTCAGGTAGCCGTTGACGATGCGGGCCCGCGACAGCCGCGCGCCCCAGATATCGCCGTATTGGCCGCCCACCAGCATCATCATCATGCCGCCCAGGAAATACATGCGGGGAAACGTACCCTGGCCGTAGAACACCCACCAGGCGCCGACCACCACCAGCGCCGCGACGGCGCCCAGCAGGGTGCCGTAGCGCAGCGCCAGGATCAGCGGCACCAGCCAGATCCACGGGAAGCCGTGGCCGAGCAGCAGCGGATTGTTCGGCTCGAACAGCCAGACGATGCCGATGGCGACCATGGTGGCGCCGATCGTCTCCAGGATGGGGGTGCGCCGGGTGAGCGTCGGCGCGACCAGCCGCCCGTACCAGGTCGACGCGCCGATGCCCTGCGCGTTGCGCCGCCGATCCCGCTGCCGCGCATCGGATGCGGCGGCCGCGGGCCTGGCCTTGGAGGAGGGATCGGCCTGCACCGTGTCTGCCCCCATCAGCTCCGGCCCAGCGGCGACAGCAGCTCGCGCAGCAGCTTCTGCGCCACGGCCGACACGGCGTCGCGGCTCCAGCCGGTGCGGCTGCCGGTGGCGCTCCAGATCACGTTGCCGCTGGGCACGTCGATCACCTGCAGGGTGATGCCCACGGCGGGCTCGCCGTCCACGCCCACCTTGTACCGCCATTCGGACACCGCGCCGGTCAGGGCATAGCGGGCCTTCTCGCCGCGTGCCCATTCGAGCGCGCGCGCCGTGGCCTCGCGCTCGGCCGGATCGAACAGCGACTCGCTGTTCAGGCTGGGCGGATACTGCTTCAGGTTGCTGAAGCCGCGCGCCTTCAGCAGGCTCATCGCGATGCTCTCGGCGCGCAGGCCGGCCTGCGGCGTCTCGGTGTAGTTGGCGATCGGCAGCACGACCCACGCATCGGATGCCTTGCCCGCCGGGGCGCGTCCGCTGTCGACCACCGCGCAGGCCGACAGCGCGAGCGCCAGCCCGAAGCCGGCCGCGACCGCCAGCCAGCGCCGGCGACCCGCCCGGATCGTGTCGAGAAAGGATGTCATGGTTCTCTCCGTTGCTTCCTTCAAGTCGTTCTTGTCTTGTCCTGTCCTGCTCAGTACAGCCACCGGTAGCGCATGCCGATCTCGGTCATCGGCGACGTGCCGGCGCGCGTGATCGAGGCATGCCCGATATACAGCGCCAGGTGGTCGTTGCCCAGGACGCTGCCGGCCGCGCCCACCTGGAGCTGGACACCCCAGCCCTGGCGATTGTCGTGCAGCATGCCCGCATCCAGGAACGGCCGCCAGGCACGAGCATAGCGCTCCAGGTAGTCGGTGCCGAAACCGAACAGCAGCCCGTACTGCGCGAACGAGCGCGGCACGAACTGCTCGGCCGACATCGCCGCCCCGGCAGGCAGCAGCCGGCCGAGCGGCGCGCCCGGTGCCCCCGATGCGCTGTACCGCGCATACGTGCCGGTCAGCCGGATCGTATAGTCGGGATACCCCTCCCGGAAGCGGTGGCCGATCTCGCCATCGACCACCGTGCCGCTGCCAAGGAAGGAGCGATCCTGACCGTAGAAGCGGTCACCCTCCATCCGGGCACGGACGTATTGTCGCTGCGTGAACCGCCAGTTGGCGCCGATCGTCACGATGTCCTTGACGCCGCCCACGCGCAGCTGCGGCGTCTCGCTGGCCGGCTGGTTGCGGCCCACCGAGAATTCCGTGACCACCGGCCCGGTCTGCCCCAGTTGGCCGTCCAGCCGGAACGTCGTGAAGGATGCCAGACCCTGGCGCCGGCCGACAGTGCCCTTCCACCGCGCATCCTGCGTCAGGTACTGCGAAATCCAGTCGACGCTGCGGTCCTGCGCCGGCACGCCGGTCAGTTGCTGAGCGTCGATCGAGCGCTGATTGCGCTGGGTGGCGCGCAGCAGCATGCTGTAGTGGTCGGTCAGCCGGGTGCCGGCGGCCGCGCTGCTCTCGAAGTACGCCAGCGGCGCCTGCTTGTACCAGGTCCCGCGCGGCTCCAGCGCCTGCGCGTTGGCCAGCAGCGTCTCTTCGACACGCTGGTGCAGTTGCGGTTCATCCGGCGCGGTGGTCAGGCCGCCGAAGGCCAGCCGCTGCGCCTCGCCCAGGCGATCCGTCATCGCGTTGGCGTCGATGCGGGCCGCCAGCGGGAGGCGGTCCGGGGTGTCGTCCAGCAGGCGGTTGAGGGTCGGCAGGTCGCGCTCGGCCAGGGCGATCGAGATCTCGGCGTAGGCCGGCCGTGCCGCGCCGCGGGCGTATTGCTGCAGCAGCCAGGCGCGCGCCAGGTCGTTCGCCTCCTGCGACAGGGCCCAGCCCAGCGCGGCCTCCCTGGCGATGGCGGAGACCAGCTGGTCGCTGGCGCGCGTCGCATTGCGCAAAGCGGGCGATTCAGGCGGCTCCGGCGGCAGCACATCGAGGTCGCCCAGCTCCGACCCGGCGATAGCCGCGCGGCCGCCCTCGCGCGCGGCGCGGGTTTCGCGGCGATCGTCGCGCAGCAACTCGACCAGCAGGCGCTGGGCCAGGTCGCCCGACCCGAACGTCTGCGCCAGCGTGGCACGGCGGGCACGCAGTTCGGCGCGCGCGCCGTCCTCCAGCGCAGCCGGCTCCGCCTCGTCGGACGCGGCGGCCCGGCGTTCCCCCGGTGCCCCGGCGCCGGCCTCCTCCCCGCGCCACAGCAGCCGCCAGGCCTCGCGACGCAACCGCCACGCCACATCGGCCTGCCCCGCCATCTCGCGCGCATCGGCGTAGGCCAGCAGCCAGAGCGGGTCGTTGCGCATCGACTTGCCCTGCCGGCCGAGGAAGCGCAGCGCCAGGCCGGGATCGGCCAGCCGCAGGCCGGCGGCGGCATAGGCGCCCCAGTAGGCGGAGTCGTTTTCGGCCTCGCCGCGCCATTGGGCCAGCGCGCGCTTGAGCTCCGCGGTCTGGCCGGAATCGATCAGGCTCCACAGCAGCGCCGCCTTCACGTCGCTGCCGGCATCGGGCAGCGCGACCGCGCAGCGCAGATCGCGCATGGCGGCGTCCCACTGGCCGCGCTGGCGGTAGTACTCGGCGCGGGCGGCCAGCACGCCGGCGGAGCGCTCGGCCGCGGCGCGCTGCGCCGGCGTGAGCGAGGCGAGCAGCCCTTCGACGCGGTGGAAGGCCCCCGCCCGCGTGTAGTAATAGAGCGCCCGCTGCAGGTGAATCGCGCCGCCGTCCTTGCGATAGGCCAGTTCGGCCAGCCGGCCGGCATCGATCGGGCTGGCATCGTAGAACTCGACCATCGTCGACAGGTCGTCGACCACCGCGCCCCCGCCGATCAGCAGTTGGCGGTAGGCCTCTCGCATCAGGTCGTCGCGCTGGTTCAGGCGGGCGAGCTGGGCGAAGGTGCGCCAGTAGAGGTCGTCGGTCGGCGAAGCGGTGTGTTCGGCCGTCTGCATGGCCACCAGCGCCAGCTCGAACTGGTCGCGCACGTACAGCATGTTGGCGAGCTTGAGCGCGTACCCGGCATGGGGGCCGAATTCCCGCTGCAGGCGCTGATAGCCGGCATAGGCCAGGTCGTCCTTGCCGGCCCGCTCGGCCAGTTGGGCGTAGCGCTCCAGCACAGCCTGCCGGTTCGGGCCGCGCGCGACGCTGTCCAGGTAGGCCAGCCCTTCGGCAGGCTCGCCCAGGCGCTCGTAGGCGGCGACGATCTGATCCAGCAGCTTCATGTCGGCCGGCTGGCTGCCGGCCTTGTGGCGCAGCGCCGCCAGGTAGGCGTGGTCTTCGTTGAGCGCGGGCGCCAGGCGCAGCACGTTGCGCCAGGCCACGTCGTCGCCGGTGGCCTGGGCGTAGGCCAGCCAGTGCTGCAGCGCAACCATCGGCTGGTGGTTCCACTCGGCCACCTGAGCGGCGCGCTCGGTCCAGAGTTTCAGGTCGGGGCGCTGGCGCACGGCGGCCTCGGCCACGCGCATGGCGTCGTTCAGGTTGCCGCTGCCGAGGAACACGCGGAAGGCCAGGTCGTAGTCTTCCGCATTGAACGGCGCAATGCCGTGCACGGCGGCCTGGGCGCCCGCGGGCGGCGCGGCGGGTGCACTGGCCGCATCGGACACCCCGAGGATGCGCACGGCGCCGCGCAGGCGGCTCACCACGCCCTCGACCCCATCCAGGAACACCGCCTCGGACGGCGACGGCAGCGGCTGCGGCCGCCCGCCGAACACCCAGTCGTGCCGCGCCGCGCCCGCCGCCAGCGCGATGTCCGCATCCGGCGCCGCCTGCCACGACAGGTGCAGCAGCCGGCGCGCGTAATCGTCGGCCAGGTCGGCACGATTGCACGCCATCGCCAGCCGCGTCAGGAAGCGCAGGGTCTCCTGATCGTCGATCAGCAGGCCGACGCGCTGTTGCGCCTCGCGCATGGCGTCGTCCAGCAGGCCGCCGGCCTGCAACGCCTTGAGGCCGCTCATGAAATACCGGCGCCGCTCTTCGAGCGACGAAGCCGCCGCCTGCGCCGCGAAATTCGCCGCCGCGGCGGCACGATAATCCCCCACGCCCAGCGCGATCTCGGCGGAGCGGGACTGCCACTGCGCGGCGCGCGACGGGTCCTGCTTGGACAGCCGCTGGTAGAACCGGGCGGCAATCGCGCCGGCATCCAGCCCGCGCGCCTGGCCGGCCAGGACCTCCAGCTCGGAGGCGGTCCAGCGGTAGTCGAGTGCCTGGCCGAGCAGGCCGCGCAGCTCGTCCAGATAGACCTTGCGGCGCGCGTCGCCCGGCTGCAGCGCATAGGCACGCTGTTCGCGGATGGCGATGTCGAGCAGCAGGGCTTCGCGGCCGATGGCCTTGTCGTGCAGCGTACGCATGCGGGCCAGCATCGCCTCGGCCTCGTCGAGGCGGCCAGTGCGCACGTACTGGGCCGCCAGCACGGTCAGGAACTCGCCGTCGTTCGGACGCACGCGCAGCCAGGCTTCCAGGTAGGCCATCGACAAGGCATCCACCTTGCCGCCTTCCAGCAGCCGCGTCTCGAGGCGCTCGCGCGGAAACATCATGGCAAGCGCCAGCGCGACGAACCCGCCGAGCGTGCCGATCAGCCAGGGCGGCAGCAGCCGTTCGCGCGGCGCCAGATCAGCAGACCACATCGACACGCTGGTAAGTCACGCTCTGCGCGGCGACGCCGGACAGCTCCACGCGCACCGTGTTGTCCTGCGCATGGGCCGCGCGGGCCGGCCGGCCGTCGACCTGGATGCTGCACGCGCCGGCATTGGCGAGCCGCACGAACGGCTTGTAGTAGCCGCCCGCGTCGAAGGACATGCCGTTGCCGTGCCGCTCCAGCCGCTGCACGAAGGCCGCGGCTTCGGCCAGATAGGTCGGCTGGACGGCCTGCGCATCGGTCGACACGGCAAAGCGTGCCGCGCCGCCGTCGAGGTGGATGTAGATTCCGCCGGCCGCCTTGCCGTAGCCCGCGACGCCGCGCGCATCGGCCAGGCGGGGCGTGCCCGGCGCCATCCAGCGCAGCTCGCGCAGGTCGCCGTTGCCGCGCACGACCCAGGCATCGCCGTCGCGGGCGATGGCCATGTCGCGGAAGTCGAGCACCTTGGCCACGTACTCGGTCGCATAGATGGGCAGCACCGGCTGCGCGAGCGCGTAGTCGTAGACCTTCTTCAATGCCTTGAGCGACGCAAGCTTGGTGCCCGAGTACATGTGGTAGTAGAGGTTGATCGGCTTGAAGCGATAGGGTGTGTCGGTCATCTGCAGCGTTTCGATCAGGCGATCGAAGCCATAGTACGGACCGGTCCAATCATTGGTATAGACGTTCTCGTTCTGGTTGGGGGCGAAGACCTGGTAAGCGCCGGGCCCCTTGTCGATGCCCAGCGCTGCGATCTCGGTCCACGACGGCGAACTGCGGGTGATGGTGGTATCGCCGCCGTTGATGTTGACCACCCCGGCGTCCCATGCCATGCGCACCGCGAGCTCCGGCGGCCGGCAGTCGCCCGACCATTGCACGATCCGGACCCGCTTGCCCGGCGGAGCCAGCCGCGCGTTGATGTAGCGGATGGAACCGCCGATCTCCCGCTCCAGGTTGAATTTGTAGCCCGGAATGGTCAGCGCGAAGGCGGAATCGCCCCCCTCGGCCTGGGCGGGCACGCCCGGCACCGTGCGGCCCCACTTGAAGGGGTGCGAATAGGTATGCGTGCCGAGCTCGACATAGGGCAGCGCGAACATCTTCCGGGCAATCGCCTCCAGGCGCGGCGTGAGCTTGGGATACAGGCCGCTCGGCCCCACCTCGCCCTCGATGACCGACAGCGTGGTCGGGATGCCGTAGCGCTCCCAGACCTCCTGCATCAGCACTTCGCCGGAATAGTCGGGGCCGGGAAATTCGGCGCGCGAGGCGAAGCCGTCGCCGTCCACGTGGACCAGCATCAGGCGCCGGCCGTTCTCGCTCGTCACATCCGGGATCGGCATGTCCGGCAGCGCCAGCGCCCGGCGCAGGAACGCCAGCGGCTGGATCACCCAGCGCGACTGCTCGATCGTGCCCAGCGAAAGCACCGCGTACGGGTTGAGCACGTAGCCGCCCCACGGCGTGATGGCGGCGGCATCGAACTCGAAATCGCCCGACTTCAGGCGCAGCAGCGACTGCCCGTCCGCGCCCACCCGGATCGGCTGCGCGGCACGCCGGTCGGGCCGGGGCGCCATCTCGAAGCCGACCATCCGGTCCTGCGACACCACCGACAGCGGCCCGGTGGCGTGGCCGCGCACCCGCTGCAGCCCGAGCATGTCGGTCACGCTGCCGTCTGCCGGCAGGCCGAGCTCGTTCATGAAGGCAATGCGCACGCCGTCGTGGATGCGCTGCCGCACCCACGACGACAGCGCCGCCACCTGCCTGACCGGACCGGAGTTGATCCACACCACCACGCCGGCATAGCGGTCGGGCGGCACCTCGGCCGGCAGCGGCTGGCTGATGTCGGCGTACTCGACGTCGTAGCCGAGGAAGTTGAGCGGCATGGCGAGAAAGCGCACGCCCTCGCTGGTGTCGATATCGGTGTTCGGGGCGCGGTCCTGCAGGATCAGCACCTTGCGCGGCAGCACCTCGATGCGCCCGACCCCGACCGTCGACAGCGCCGGATCGGTCACATAGGGGATCAGCCCCTGCGCCTTGATGCGCTTGGCGGTCTCGCGCGCGCAGGCGCGGTCGGCGGGCGGACAGTAGTCGATGGAGATGACGGGCAGGCGGTATTCATCGCGGATCTTGCGCGCCTGGCCCATCAGCCACGCGCGGTCGGCCTCGCTGACTTCGCGGTACTGCTTGCTGCCCTGGTCCCAACTGCGGTACAGCGACTCGAACGCCACCGCGTAGGCCAGGTCGTGCACCTGCGGCAGGATCTCGAAGCCGCGGTTGAAGATCAGCTTCGCCTCCGGGTAGCGCGCCTTGATGGCCCGGATCACCCGGACCATGCCGGCCTCCTGCGCCGCCCGCGCGGCGGGATCCTTGGCGACGAGCTGGTATGAATCGAGGGTATCTAGGAAGAAGCCGCGATAGCCCTTGTCCCACAGCGGCGCGATGACGTGGTCGACGTAGAAGGCGGGCCACTGCGGCTGGGACTGGTCAATCACGCGCGAGGCCCACGCCGCGTTGCTGCCGGCCAGCCAGGCCTTGGGCAGTTCCTGATACCAGCGGCGCCCAGGCGCGACTTCGCCTAGGCTCACGTAGGCAAACCATTGCGTCGCGGGCGTCCTGGCGCGTGACGGATCGAAGCCGTGGTCGGGCTCGACCACGACCGCATCGAAGGCGCGTAGCTGCGCCACGGGGGGCTTGTCGCCGTAAAACCAGGCAATGTTCGGCGCCTCTGCCTCTGCGGTGGCGGCTTGCACGGGCGGAGCACTCTCGCCAGTCGCCGCATCCGGCGCCTGTTGGGCCGGCGCCCCGCAGGGCATGGCAACGGCCACGGCCGCGCACAGCGCTGCCAGCCATTCCGACACCCTTGCCGTTGTTCCCCGTTCCCCCGCGGCGCGCCGCTGTCGGCGGCTTGTTAACCACATGGAAAGCAACTCCTATGCAACTGAATGCATACATTAGGCTGGTCTGCGCCAGCGTTTCCGTGGACGCGCTGACCGCACGCCCTTGGAACGTCCGCCCTTCTCCGACCGTGGCTGGGGCGCCCGGCCCCGCACGATCCGGGACGGTACGGTCCGGATAGAGTCAAGTCAGCCCCCACGCAACACGACACATGTGCACCAGATGAGAGCAGCCCCGAGTATCGCCGATGCCGCACCGATGCGGCAAACCCCATTTCGGTTGCTTGGCCCCCACCACGGGGGAATAGACCATTTTTGACGTTTAATCGTCGTGCCGCGGTTTGACAAAGCGATCGAGGCTCCACCATGATGGACCGGCGCCCGCCCGCGGGCAGTCGCCACCACCCGGCGCCGGCGGCCCGCCGACAGGCGGCCGCCGGCCCTGACGGAAACGCTATGTACGTGCTCGTTCTGGTCACGCTGATCCTGGTCAGCGCCTTCTTCTCCGCCGCGGAAATCGCCCTGACCGCCTCGCGCCGCACCCGCCTGCAGACCCTGGCCGACGACGGCGACGACCGCGCCCCGCGGATCCTGCAGCTCAAGGACACACCGGGCAACTTCTTCACGGTCGTGCAGATCGGCGTGAACGCGGTCGCCATTCTGGCCGGCATCATCGGCGAGCGCCAGATCTCGGGCACGCTGGCCGGGTGGCTGGCCGACTGGCTGCCGCAGGCGCGCGCCGACCGCGTCGCCAACCTGGCCGGCTTCGTCATCGTAACGGGGCTGTTCATTCTGTTTGCCGACCTGCTGCCCAAGCGCCTGGCGGTGCTCTACCCGGAGCGCTTCGCGCTCGCCATCATCGGGCCGATACAGGGCTGCCTGCGCGTGCTGCACCCGGTGGTCTGGGTGTTTAACGGCGCGGCCGACCTGATCCTGAAGCTGCTGGGCGTGCCGACGCAGCGTGTCGAGCAGATCACCACCGAGGACATCGCCGCCATGGTGGGCGCCGGCGCCGAGGCCGGCGTGCTGCGCAAGCACGAGCTGGCGATGATCGAGAACGTGTTCGAACTGGAGTCGCGCACCGTCACCTCCGTGATGACCGTGCGCGACGACATCGTCTATTTCACCCTCGATGAGCCGCTGGAATCGATCAAGCGCAAGATCGTCGGCCAGCCGCACGCCGAATACCTCGTCTGCCGCGACGACATCGACTCCGTGCTCGGCTTCATCGCTTCCAAGGACATCCTGCAGCAGATCCTGTCGGAGGAGTCTTCCGCCGTGATCCGCAACGTCGGCAAGCACTACAACAAGAATCTGCTGGTGCTGCCCGACACGCTCAACCTGTCGCAGGCGCTCGCGCGCTTTCGCGAGATGCACGAGCGCTTCGGCGCGGTGGTCAACGAATACGGGCTGGTGGTGGGCGTGGCGACGCTCGACGACATCGTCGGCGCGGTGATGGGCGACATCCTGTACCTGGGCGAGGACGAACAGATCGTGCGCCGCGACGACGGCTCCTGCCTGGTCGACGGCATCACCCCGATCGCCGACGTCAAGCGCGCCTTCGACCTGGACGACCTGCCCGGCGAGCTCCACGTGGAAACCATCGCCGGGCTGGTCATCTACGCGCTCAAGCGCATCCCCAAGAAGAGCGAAAGCGTCGACATCGGCCCGCTGCACATCGAAGTGCTCGACATCGACAGCCACCGCATCGATCAGTTGCTGGTGTCGCTGCGCACCGACGGACCCGCCGCCTCGGCACCCGCCACGCCGGCCGCATCCTGAGCGGCGAACACCGCCTTGGCGGCGAACATGCCGTTGAGCGCCGCTGGAAAGCCGGCCCCGAAGGCCCAAAAACAAGGCGCCGGCCCCCTCGCAAGGGCCGGCGCCTCGGATGTGCCGGGAAGCGGGGGCGATCCGCCGATCAGTTCCCAGCGCCGTAGGCGCTCTTGTCCTGCTGCTTCGGGCGATGGTCGTGGTGCTTCTTTTTCTTCTTGTGTGCCTTCTTCTCGTGCGGGGCCGGCGGCGGGGCAGCCGGTTCGGGCACGGCGGCGGGCGCTGTCGGGGCCGGGGCCGGCGCGGCCGGCATGGCGGGCGCGGTTGCCTGCGCGAAGGCGCCGGCGGCAAAGACGGTGGAGACGAGTGCAACCAGGAGTTTCTTCATCGTATTGTCCTTGTCAGAAAGTCACATGCGGCGCGCCGATTGCCGGGCGTGACCCACCGCGCCCATGCGCCGCAACGATTCAACGCCCGGCACCACCCGCGGGATGGCCGGACGCCACCGGAGTGTGGTGCAGGCCGCCCCCGTTGTCCATCAGGAATGGCCGGCGGGCGTGGCCGGTTTCATTGAGGCCATGCAACGCCCGCCCGCCGTGGCGGTCCGTGTTACGCCCGCTTACACCGTGGGCGAATCCCTTACAAACGGCGGTCCACGCGTTCACGATGCCGGGCGTTTTTGCAGACATGGATCGCAAATGGGACGAGATCCATGTATCTGGAGTCCCAGTCATATCCGTTAAGGAGTCTCGCATGAAAGTCGCTCAATCCCTGGCCGCCCTGATCGTTGCTGGCGCCTTCGCAGCCCCCGTGTTCGCCGCTGGCACCGCCTCCGCGCCGGCCGCTGCCGCCCCCGCTTCGGCGCCGGCCGCAGCGACCATGACGGAAGCCGCTTCGGCACCGAAGGCCGAAGCTAAGCACGCGAAGAAGCATCACCACCACAAGAAGGCCGAGAAGGCCGCAGCGAAGTCGGACACCAAGGCCGACGCCGCCTCGGCGCCGAAGGCCGCCGAGCCCGCCAAGCAATAAGGCGGTCGCGCGAGGGAAAACGCCGGGAAATCCCCGGCGTTTTTCTTTGGCGAACGGCATGCTGACGGAGCGACCCTTCGACATTTTTTGGACCGTTGGGTCAGGCCCGGTGCCGGCTCACTGAGCTCGGAACGCTTCATCAAGCGGCATGATGATCCGCCGGAATTTGACAGCCTGGCTGATACGCGGCCGCCATTGTCCGGTGAATGGACAAGACCTAGCGACGGCGCAACGTAAGGCGCGAGATAGAACAAAACAACGAGCACCGTCAAGACGGCGAACACGATGCCCCATTTGCGGCCCGACCCACGCTGCTGGACACCGTCACGGGACGGCCCGGCCACGCTAGCAACGCCCCATGTCCACGAGGCGACCCGGCAGTGTCGTATCCATGACAAATGTAACGGGCCACCCTGCGGCGCCGACCCGCGATTCCTCTAAAATGCCGTGTCCTTCTCATCCGCCCCGACGCCGCAGACGCCATGCCCGTGCCCACCTTCTCCACCCTGCGCGCGTTGCCGCTCGTCTGCCTGCTCGCCTGTGGACTGGCGGCGGGGCCCGCGGCGCACGCCAACACCGGCAACGACGACACCGCGAGTGACTGGAGCATCGCCATCGGTCCGTCCGTGTACGTGACGCCCAAGTATCCCGGCGCACGTTCGAGCTACGTCTTCCCGTGGGTGGACCAGGAGATCGAATACCGGCACCGGTTCTTCTCGAAGGGCACGGACTTCCTCGGCGCCTATCTCGTCAACGACGACACCTGGCAGGTCGGCGGCAACTTCCAGCTCGATCCGACCTGGCGCCACGCGAGCGACGATGCGCGGCTGGCCGGCCTCGGCAACGTCAATGCCACGGTGCGCGCCAAGGTATTCGCGCAGTACACCGTATCGTTCCTGACGCTGTCCACCGATGCCGAGCAGGACATCCTCGGCAACCGCCAGGGCCTGATCGTCAACGGCGACGCCTACGCCAGCGCCCCGATGGGCCGCTGGCTGTTCAGCCTCGGCGCCGGGCTGAGCTGGGTCAACCGCCAGTACATGGGCACCTTCTTCGGCGTCGATGCGGCCCAGAGCGCCCGCTCCGGCCTGCCCGCCTTCGCTGCGGGCGCAGGCGTGCGCGACCGCCACCTCAACGCCATCGTCACCTGCAAGCTGGACGACCGCTGGACCGCCAGCGGCTCCGTCACCCTCGCCCGCCTGCGCGGCGATGCCGCCGACAGCCCGATCACCCAGCGTCGCCAGCAGACCACAGCGATGGCGTCCGTGACATACCGCTTCCGCTAGTCCAGCCTCCCGCCTCTCTTCCTCTTTCAGCGGATCGTCGACAGCGCGATCGCCCGCGCAGCCCCATGGCGCGCTGAGCAAAGTTGAAATTCCGGCCGCGCCCTCGGTTAGCGGCTCGACTACCCTTTTCTACGAGATGCACGCAGGCGCGCACGGCTTCGCAGAAACGCGCGCCATCCCCTGGGGGCCCGGCTTCGGCAGCGGGTCCCTTTCGTTGACCTCAGTCTCCCTTGAACCGCACATGGCCCAGACGAATATGAAACTGAAACCGATCGCATGTCTCTTCGCCGCCTTCGCCGCCCTGCCGGTGCTCGCGCATGCCCAGACCGTTCAGATGCCCGACGTCCTGGCAGCCGAGCATGCGCTGTCCGTCGGCAAGCCGATGACCGCCACCATCGACCTGACCCGCTGCACCGGCGACACCGCCACCACCCCGGCGGGCACGACGCGCGGCGGCGTGACCGTGAATCCGTACCGGATCCAGCTGGACAACACCCTGAGCTTCTCCGACACGCACTTCACCGTGCGCAGCGACGGCACGCCGATCACGCAATTCCTGCGCTACTCCATCGACACCAGCGGCACGGTGCGCTTTTCGTCGTACATCTTCGCCATGCCGGCCTACACGCTGCAGAGCCAGGTGGCCTACACCTGCAAGCTGGGCGAAGGCGTGAAGCTGTTCGCCCAGTTCTGACCGGCACACAACCCCGGCGCCCGGCCCGGACCGGCGCACCCTGCCGGCGGCACCACCGGCAGGCGCTTCGCCCGCGCGCGGACGCGCCTCCGGCCGCCGGACATTCCAACACCACGATGCGGCTCCCGAGCCTCACGACATGAGCCTGACCGGACATTCCATCGAAAGCCTCGCGACCGAACCCGGCCTGATCTCCCATGGCACGGATCACGAAGAGACCGATGCCGCGCTGCTCGAGCGCGTCCACGCACGGCTGCAGGCTGCGGGCGACGTGCCGGGCGCGACGGTCCAGCACATGCTGTCGCTGGCCGACGCGCTGGCGAGCTTCGGCCTCGGACGCTTCCTGTTGCGCCACCAGGGCCTGAATGCGTACTGGACCCACCAGTTGGTGACCTACCAGCCCGGCACCTTGCCGGCCGGCAGCGCAGAGACGCTCGAATACCAGATGTTCGAAAAGCTGCCCGCCGTGCTGGCCACGCGAGAGCGCTTCGGCATCTTCCGCAGCCAGCTGCAGGCGCTGATGAAACCGGGCGCCACTGCCGCCTCGGTGCCGTGCGGCTTGATGGGCGAGCTGCTGCTGCTCGACTACAGCAACCTGCCCGGCGTCTCCCTGATCGGCGTGGACCTGGACCAGGACGCGCTGGACAGCGCCCGCGCGCTCGCCGAGACGCGCGGCCTGGCCGAGCACATCTCGCTGCACCGCCAGGACGCCTGGGCGCTCGACCTGCGCGCCAGCGTCGACGTCCTGGCCAGCAACGGACTGAACCTCTACGAGCCCGACGACGGCCGCGTGACCGAGCTGTACTGCGCCTACCGCGACGCCCTGCGCCCCGGCGGCACCCTGGTCACCAGCTTCCTGACCCCGCCGCCCGCGCTATCGCCCGCGTCCCCCTGGAACATGGAGGCGACCGACCCGAAGGCGCTGGCGCTGCAAGCCCTGCTGTTCGTCAAGATCATCGAGGCGAAATGGCAGACCTTCCGCACGCACGCGCAGACGACAGCGCAGTTGCAGCGCGCGGGCTTCGTCAACATCCGCTTCATCGACGACCGGGCGCGCATGTTCCCGACCGTGATCGCGCAGCGGCCCCGTTGAATGGCCGCAGTGGGCGCTTGAGCACGCCCGGTGCCCGGCCGGCGGAAGCGCTGGTCGCGGCACGGTTGCCGGCAGGACCGGGCCGGCGCGGTCGTGGCGGTCGGTTGCCCGCTGGTCGGGCTGCACTGGGCAGAGCTTGGCCTCTCGTTCCGGGATCGGCGGTCGCGGAGGCCTCTGCCGGCCGCCAATCCGCTGTGGGCCTTGTAGACGACCACGGCGCGTAGTCTGCGTGACGCCCGCCTTTGCGGCAGACGGCGCGTGCCACGTCACTCGGTCAATGCCCTCACAATCCAGGCCGGCGCCGCGACAGCCGCCAAGCTGCGCCGTCAACGCAACAAGGGCGTGATGACGCGGTCCAGGCGCTCGGCGGTCCAGGCCGGTTCGTGCGCATCCCAGCCGTTGTCGGCCAGCAGGCCCTTGCGGTCGATCGTGAAGTTCACCGGCAGCCGCCAGATGCGGCCATAGCCGCCGGCGTAGGGGCTGCCGAGCAGGCCCACCGGAAAGCTCAGCCCGGCCGCCACCTCGCGCACCGCCGGCAGTGCATCGGGCTCGTCCAGGCAGAAGCCGAGCACGCGCAGGCCGCGATCGGCATGGCGTGCGGCGTAGGCGGATAGCAGCGGCAGCTCCTTGCGGCAGGGCTCGCACCAGGTGGCCCAGAAGGTCAGCACCACCACCTGGCCGCGCAGGTCGTCGGTCGCGATGCTGTGGCCGTCCAGGGTGTGCAACACCAGGGGCGGTGCCGGCCGCCCCACCTCCAGGCCGGCCGCCCGCGCCGCGGGCTGCAGACCGCCCAACCCGACGCCCAGGGCCGCCGAACCCGCGGCCCGCAGCCACGCGCGCCGCGACCAGGAGGGCGATGCCAGCCCGTTGAGATCAGAACGCATAGCTGGCTCCGACGGTGCCCGACCAGCGCGGGAAGAGTTGATAGCCCTGCAGATTGCTGTACACCGCCTTCTGCAGAAACGCATAGACCTGCAGGTTGTGCATCACGCTCACCGTCACGCCCGGCGACAGGTAGACCACCGTGCCGGCCGTGTTGGCGGTATCGGCCAGCGCGCCCTTGTCGGCGTTCTTGCGCGTCACGTTGAACTGCAGTTGCGGCACGATATGCGGATCGGCCTCGTAGCGCAGGCCGAAGCTCACCGTGGCGGTATTGCCGGGGCGGAAGTCGGCGCCCGCGTCGCGCAGGTTCTGCCGTATGGCGGACTGGACCTGGCCATTGATGAACGCATCGAAATCCTGGCTGACGGGCTGGTAATAGTAGGCACCCAGGATCAGGTCGGTGCTGCCGGTGCCGGGCTGCAGGCTGGTATCCAGGGCCTGCCCCGCAGCGGCATTGGGGCCGCTGGAGAAGAACACCGGATTGCGCCCGACCGTGGCGCCGGTCAGCACGTTCTGGCCGCCGTAGCGGCCGGTCGGCAGCTTGACGCCCAATTGCACGCCCAGGTTGTGCGTGGGCAGAAAGCCCTGGTAGCTGGCGATCAGCTTGATGTCGCCCAGGCCGCTGGCCGTCGCGCCGCTGACGTTGTCCGGGGTGAGCTGATCGGGCGTGGCCGAACCATAAGTGGTGTGTCCGCGATCCACGTAGGGCACGATCACGCTGAAGTTCCAACTGGTGTTCGGGCTGTAGTGGACGCCGAGGTTGACGTAGCGGTTGATGGTCTGGCGCTCGACCTCCTGGTTGCCGCCGGCCGCGTTGATGCCCGCCACCTCCGCCGCCGCGACCGAACCCGTGCCGTGGCGCAACTGGTTCTGCGGGATGTAGGTGTAGTCCAGGCTGATGCGCCAGCCCGGGATGGCGGAGTAGCCCATGGCCGCATCGGTGCTGAGCGAACAGCCGCAGGTGGCGCAGGCATGCGCCCCAAGCGGCGCGAGCAGGCCGGTGAGGCCGGCCAGCAGCGCCGCTCGCTTGAGGGTCTTCGGTCGTGTCGTCATCGGGATTCCCCACCCTGCCTGCACGGGCATGCGCTCAAGCCGGGAGGCTGGGCGCGGCCCGCACTGTTCCATAACGAAAAGATCGCGCAGTCCGGCGTGCATGCGTCCGGACCGGCCGCATCGTGTCTGCACTGCTCAATCAATGTGGACTACGTGAACGCGAGTGTAGACGCGGTTGCTTCCGCTGTCGCCCGCGCGCGCCATCGCGCTGCATGCCGGCGCCGATCTCACCCGACGCAAGCCGGCGCAGCGGTCCGGGCCCGCCACGCGATCGGGACAGGGTACGTCGCCCCAGAAAAAAAGTAGGAACCCTCCCCATTTCTGGCCCACCGGGCCGCCACCTAACATTGCAGTCATGGGACAACGGTAAGGCGACCCATTGCGCCGGGGAGGCATGATGACGACCGCGACAACCCGCTTCAAGCGCGCCGGCGCCGCGCTGTGTTTCGTCCTGACTTGCCTGGCCTGGCCGTGCGCTCAGGCCAATCCCATTTTCGCCCGCCAGACGGGGCTGAATTGCGCGTCCTGTCACACCATCTATCCGGAGCTCACACCGTTCGGCCGCAAATTCAAGCTGACCGGCTACACCATGGGCGAACGCGAGAAGATCCCGCTCGCACTGATGACGGTCGTTTCACGCAACGCCATCAGCAACGACACGGACAAGTCGACCGGCGCGCCGCTCTTTGCGAAAAACAAGGAGTTCGTGCTGGATGCCATCAGCCTCTTCTCGGGCGGGAAGATCACGGACAACGCTGGCGCGTTTGTCCAATGGACTTACAACAATCTCACCACCACGGACAACCTCAACTTCACCGGGCATGGCGCGCTCGACAACACCGATGTGCGCGTGGTGAAAAAATTCGGCAACGACGACAAGCCGACCGTCATCGGCCTGACGCTGCACAACAATCCCACCGTGCAGGACATCTACAATACCGCACCGGCGTGGAGTTTCCCGTATTGGGCGCCAAGCGTTGCCGCCCCCGGGCGCGGCACCCCGACCTTTCTTGAGACGGGTGCGCGCGTGGCGGGCATCGGCGCCTACGCCTACCTCTTCGATTCGCTCTACCTGGAGGCGACGTCCTATCAGACGGCAAAAGGCTTTCTGTCGCCATTGCGAGCGGGCACACCGGATGACCAGCGGGTGACGCTGACCGGAGCGAATCCATACTGGCGGATTGCCTACACCATCGGCGACGAGCATCAGAGCCTGACGATCGGGCACTTCGGCGCCATTGCGGATGTGAAGGACCCCACCGTCGACACCCCGGCGGACCAATTCCGCGACCTCGGACTCGACGCGCAATTCCAGTATCTCAGCCCGGACGATCGCCACATCATCAGCGCCCAGGCCACCTACATCGACGAACGCACCAAATGGCGAACGGGCTTTCCCAACGGGAGCAATGACAATCCCACGTCCAAGCTGCGCTCGATGCGGGCGAAGGCCACCTACCTGTATCAGCACACCTACGGCATCACCGCCGGCGTGTTCAAGGTGACTGGCGACGCCGACTTCGCCAGGTTCGGCTCGACCACGGGCACGCCCGATACCACCGGCTACATCATCGAACTCAACTACTGGCCGAAGTTCAAGGCGCCCTTCGATCCGCAGATGAACGTCCGGTTCGGCATTCAGTACACGGGCTACACGAAGTTCATGGGCAGCTCCGAGAATTTCGACGGCACGCTGCGGCGGGCCCGGGACAACAACACCTTGTTCATCTACGCCTGGTTCATGTTCTAGACATGCGGTGAGCCATCCGTTGCTTGTTTTCAGGGGCGCCTTGCCAGTTCGGCGTATCCAGGCGGGCAAGGCGCGTGTCGTCATTGGCAGAACTTGGGGGCCGAAGATCATGAGCGCCATCAAGACCATCTCGCGGCGGAGAATGCTCCGCCGAAGCGCCCGTGCGCTGGGCTCCATCATGCTGGCCCCGATCGTATTCCACGCCCGGTGCGCCGAGGCCGACAATGGAAACCGGGCCGTGCTCCACTACCAGGACAGCCCCAAGGACGGCAGGCGGTGCGCGGATTGCACCGCGTTCAAGCCCGGGGCCGACGCCGCGTCCGACACGGGCACGTGCAAGGTCGTCGGCGGGCCGGTCAGCCCGAATGGCTGGTGCATGGCGTTTTCGCCCCGGTAGCGCGGGCGCCGGGCGCGGCGCGCTTGGAGCCCAGGTTCAGCGGATGCGCTACAGGGTGGATGCCGACAGGCGCCGGTAATGCGCCATCACGGCCGGCACATAGGAGCGCGTTTCCCCGAACGCCGGGATCCGGTAGCCGGCCCGGATCACCGCGTTCTCGCCCGCGTTGTAGGCCGCCACCGCCAGTTCGACATCGTTGCCGAACAGGTCGAGCAGGAAGCGCAGATACTGCGCGCCGGCCAGCACGTTCGCGCGCGGATCGAACAGGTCGCCCGCCGTAAAGCGTCGGGCGGTCCCGGGCATCAGTTGCATGAGACCGCGCGCGCCGCGCTTCGAGACGGCGCGGGGGTTGAATTTCGATTCGACCGCGATGATGGCCCGCAGCAGCTCGGGTTGCACATTCCACTTGCGGCCGGCTTCGGCAATGATGTCGCTGAAGCGCGTGGTGTCGACCGCGCCGATGGTCGCGCGTTCGGTTTCCGCGAGCGGCTGGGCCGGCCCGCGGCGCGCGGCGACGATGACGCGAAACGTCGGGCTGTGCGGACCGCTCTGCAGGTTCGTCAGGACGACCGTGCCGTCCGATTGCACCGCGCCGAAAATCTGCGCGCACGCCGAAGGCGCACCTGCCATGCCCGCGATGAGCATCGCGGCAAACCCGGGGCCGGCTAGCGAGGCGCGCATGTCAGCCCCCGGGCGCCCCGTCAGTGGGACGCGACCAGCCCGTGGTACGAATCGAGCAGCTCATCCGCCGTCGCGAATCCGTCGATTCGAAGCCAGTTCCGGCCCGGCGCGGCGCGCAGCAGCACTACCGGGTTGTGGTCCATCTTGTCCTCCCGGAACACATTGAAAGCTTTCTGCGCGGCCACGCTTGCGGCAAGCGTGCCGGTGTAGTGCTGCCATTCCGGCCCCGCGCCGAATTTCGCCGCATATGCGCGCAGGCGCGCGGGGGTGTCGTTTTCCGGATCGATCGAGATCGACACCAGGTGCACCTTGTCGCGGTCCGGCCCGAGCTTGGCCTGCAGCTGCGACAGCGTCTGGCTGATCACCGGGCAGATCGACGTGCAGGTGGTATAGATGAAGGTCAGCACCACGGGGCGCCCGTCGTTCAGCGCATCCTTGAGCGATACGGCCCGGTCGTCGTCGCGCACGAGCGTCACGTCGGGCAGGCTGTAGGCCACCGACGACATCTTGATGTCGCGCATCATGTGATGGTGCGCATGGGGATCGGCATCTTCGTGCGCCAACACAGGTGGCGCCGAAGCGGCGATCATGCCGGCGACGGCGATCGCGGCGAAGCGCGCCGAGCATCCGAGAACCGTCTTCATCGCGTCCTCCGGGCCGGATCACTGGTACGTTCATTGTGTGCAACGCAACGGCCGATCGGAATGGGGATCCCCCCCCACCCGGACCGTAGGAAACTCCTGCCCTGGCGCTACCCTGCGAATGCGGTGTGCTGATCAGTCCTAACAGAATGAATTTTGAAGCTGTCGCCAGCAAATGATCCAGCAGGCGATTTTCATGAACGCCTCGTGAATGACGGCGAGGCGTTCGAAGCGAACGCGCAGGCGTTTGAAGTTGTGCAGCCAGGCAATCGTGCGTTCGACGACCCATCGGGTCTTGCCAAGGCCACTGCCATGCGGCTCGCCTCGACGAGCAATTTGAGTCCGGATGCCTGCGGCGTGTAGCGGGCGACGGTATTTGTCGTGATCGTGGCCGCGGTCGCCTTGCACGACGACTGGTTTGGACAGCGGCCGGCCCCGCTTGCCGCGAATTGGCGGGATCGCTTAGAGGCACGAAGGGGCAACTCTGCCCCATTCTCCCTGGTTAGAAACTGAAGTTGACGCGCGTCTGGTTGCCGGCCGAGACGTTGACCGCGCTGGATGAGCCGTCGCAGATTCTCTCACTGGCCGAGCGGTGGTTTCTGCCGTTCAACGCCGAGTGCGAGTTCCGCATCGTGATGCGTGCGGAGAATTTGCAGAAGGCGGAGTTGGCGGAGATTGAGGTGAAGTGGAAGCAGGGTGGGGGTCGGGTGGTCTGGCCCGGCGCAGCGTGTTGCGTCGCCTCGCAAACGTTGCCGGTCGCCCCTCTATCCGTCCTCATTAGTCGTTTCGGTTGAAACGCCTCGCCAAAATTAATCCATATGGACCCCGTCTCTACCGGTAAAAATTAAGCACAACAGGAATCAAGCAAATTAAATTGCAAACTTCCCGCCCCCAACATAATCTTCACCTCGCCTCCGTAAAACAAGGTTTAGAACAACATAACGGCAATATGGGCCGCGAGTATCGCGTGGGATACATCATCGGATAGGCGGGAAGGGAGTTTTTCCAACGGTGGCGCAAGCGTGCGCCGCCCTTGGCCAGGCGGTCAGTCACGCATGTTCAAGGCTGCCGTCAATGCACTGAAGATCAATGCGTACTGCTGCGCGGTTTTGTGCGATGCAAAGCAGGGGCGCATATTTTCTTAAAATAACGTGATGTGATTTTATCCACACTAAAAGAAATCGATTATATAAATCGATGGCCAGACTCACGGCCAATAAATTAGTTCGGGTGTTTCTGCTGCCGTAGTGCGGTTTGTTTTTGTAAGTGACCAACTCTTTTTCATGGAGACATCATGAGCAATACCTACATTCTGCAACTGCAATCCAATCCGAATTATTGCATCGGTGTCAACGCCGCATCGGCTGGCAGCCCGCTCGTGCTGTCGTACCTGCAAGGCAGCGGCAGCAAGCTGACCCAGTGGGTTCTCGATCCGAACTCGATGCTCATCACCCTCGCCGCGGCACCCAACCTGTGCGTGGACATCAAGGGCGCGACCGCTCAGGGCTCGCAGCTCGTGCTTAGCGATATCTTGCTGGGCCGCCAGTCGCAGCAATGGAACTGGCTGGGCAACCCGCCGTACATCTCGAACATTGCCGCGCCGACCATGGTCATCGACAACTCCGGCGGCAATGTCACGGCGGGCAACCCGATCCTGATCTGGCAGCAGAACGGCGGCACGAACCAGCAGTGGCTGCGCACGGGGGTGCAGTTCGTGGAGGCCGCAACGGCAGCGGCGCTTGCGTCGGCTTGAGGCGCCGGTCACGCTTGAACTAGCAAGGCCCGCCTTGAAGGCGGGCCTTATTCATTGCTTGGGCACGGGATGCCGAAGCAGGATGCCTTGAACGCGCGGGGCTGCGTTCAGCGCATCAATGACAGCAAGCGCATCAGATGTTGTCGAAGACTCCGACAACGCGATCACCTGGGATTCCAAGTTAACGCGTCGACAGGCGTTGCCCTTCATCTTCACGTAGGTTGCCGATGCCAGGGAAACAGCGAAGCGGTTAACAGCGCTCGGCACGGGTTAACAGCCCGGCCGATCATTTTGTTAGAACCGCTAAGGCACGATCCAGTCGCCGTCCGCCACGATCCGGATGCCGCTGGCGTCGGCAAAATGCACCAGGTAGCCGCCCTTCGACGCGAAACGCTGGCCCGGCGCGAGGGTCAGGCGCGGGTAGTAGCCGGTGATCACGCGGCGCTCGAGCATGTCCTCGATGATTTCCACGAGGTAGTCGCGCACGAAGGTATCGGCCATATGGCTTAGGGTCTCGGCAAGCAGCCCGCAGGCCAGGAAGGTGTCGGCCTGCACCTGTTCGTCGACCACCGGGATATGCCGGATGGCGAACCACCCGAGCGCGTAGTCGACGCGCACGCGCCGGTGCTCCGGCAGGTCGAACGGATAGGCAATGCGCGTCACGTCACGCCAGGCCGCCGGCAACGGCGCGCGCTCGAGGCCGCCCATGAGCCCCGACATGAACACGGTCTGCGTGGGCACGGTCTTGCCCAGGGCGGCGAGATCGGCCGGGCGCAGCCAGAGCACCAGGGCATCGTCCTTCGGCATGCCGAGGAGTGCCCGGGCGACGCGCTCGTCCGGCGCCAGCGCGTGGTTCGAGACATCGATGCCCTTGCTCCGCAGCATCTGCGCCAATGCCTGCGCGCCGGCTTCGCCGGTGTCGCCGCTCCGGTAGACCTGGTGCACCGCCTTGAGCGCGCCGGCGCGCATCGCGTCGTCGATTCCGGCGGCCAGCAATCCGGCTTCGAGCCGCACGCCGCGCGAGAAATACAGCGCGTAGAAACTGCCGTGGCCGGGGTCCGGTGCCTCGACGTTCGGGAACAGGCACGGCACGGCCGCACGCTCGCAGAACGCGCTCACCGGTGCCCAGTTCTTGCCGCCCAGCCCCGACAGCACGGCAAAGACCGGCTCGGCGGCCATATGCTGCTCGAGCTGCGCCTCCCATGTCTGCGGCGGGCCGCTCAGTTCCCAGACGTGCAGCTGCCATTGGCGGTTGACCATGTACATCATCTTGCGCGACGCGCGCAGCGGCGGCGTCGCGCCCAGCGGGAAGGCGTTCTTTTCGGCCACGTAGTGCTCCAGCACGTCGAGCATGCCGCGGCGTTTCACGGGATCGGCGTCGGGCGTGATGATGGTGGCGAAATGCAGCACACCGCTGCCCACGCCGGGTGCGCGGCGCGGGTCGAGCCGCTTCAGGTAGGCGATCAGGGCCGCCATGTCGCCATCGTCCAGCGTGAAATGCGGCATCAGGTAGCTCATCGACCGCCCCTGCGAATCGATCCCGTCGCGGATCGCCCGCGCCAGCGTCGCATCGGTATACGGCTCGCGGTCGCCGCGCATGGTCTCGACGTAGGGGATGCCGAGGTCTTCGCCGCTCTTGGCGGGCGGGCGGAACAGGTAGCGCCCGGTGATCGGCGGAATGCTGGACAGGCCGGATTTCGCGCCCAGCCCGCTGCGCCGGTGGCAATTGACGCAGGCCCCCGCCGCGCCCTCCATGCGCATGCCGCCGTCGCGCGTGGCGACCAGCGGCGCACCGGAGGACAGCACGCCCTCACGGTAGATCGCCTCGCCCGGGTCCGCCGCCGACGCGCCGCCCGCCTGGCCCGCCGGCACGGCGAGCCACAGGAAGGCCGCCGCCAGCGTGCGCGATAGCGTCCTCCACTTGCGAGAGACCTCCTGCCGCGTGCTCACGGCCTGCTCCGCGGCTAGGGTGTTGCCGTGCCGTGCGGCATCGCGGCGGCCGCGCCGGCATCGGGGTGCGCCTGCACGGAGCGGCTGCGATCGGCCGCCACCACCGGCCGGGCGAACAGGTTGTCGTCCAGCGTCGGGTTGAACTGCACCTTGTCGATCACGAGCTTGTCGGCGGTCTGCTCCGGCCCGGCATGGCTTTCAATGACCAGCGGCAAGGTGACGTCGTGGACGGTCTGGTAGTTGCGGTAGTAGACCGCCACCTTGACCGGCTGCCCCGCCATGCCACGGGCCTCGCGCTCGTATTTGACTTCGAGGAAGGTGCCGGCGTCGATCCATACGTGCCGCGTTGCGCCCGAGGGCATGCGGACATTGAGCCGATACGCCTTGCGCCCCTCGATCTCGTCGGTGCCCTCCAGCGCGATCGCGATGCTCTTCGCCGCATGATCGATCAGCAGGCCATCGATGACCTGCTCGTCGTGCGCGAACTTGAGCTCGTCCGGCGTGTACGGCTGCACGTTCGGCCCCTCGCCGCGCTGCATCGGGCGCAGCTTCCAGCCTTGCGTGCCGTCGTAGACGCGCAGGGCCATCCGGTTCATCGCGACCACCTCGAAGCGCGTCTTGTTCGGACGCTTCATCGCCAGCACGAAGTGCGCGGGCGCGCTGCGGCTTTCCACGTGCCCGATCCAGACCATGGCGTCGATCCGGTGCCATGCGTCCGTGCCGCCGCGCGCGGCGGCGTTCTTCGCGACGATCTGCTCCACGGTAGGCATGCCCGCCGTGCCCGGCCCCGTTTCCTCCGCGCAAGCCGAGAGGCACGCAGCCAGTGCCCACACCGCGATCCGTCTCATCATGGCAATCCCCCGGATGGACTTCCTTATTGGTGAAGCATTTGCGCACTCGCCAGCTGGGGCTTCGCAAAGAGCCCGTCGTCTGCCGGTGCATTCACCGTCACCTGCTCGATGGTGATCTTGTGCGTCTGCCGGACACCCTGCACCGCCGTTTCAAGCACGTGCGGCATCTTCAGGCCGTGCTCGATCCGGTAGTCGCGGAAATAGACCGCGACATCGTGCATCTTGCCGTCGAGCCTGCGCGGCTCGCCATCGATCTTAAGGTCTAGAAAGGTCGAGGCGTCGATCCACAGGTGCCGCGTCGCGCCGTCCTTCATGGTCAGCTTCAGCTTGTAGGCGTGATGCCCTTCCACCGTCTCGACGCCCTGCACGGCAATCTGCGTGCCCTTGGCGGCGTAGTCCACGAGCGGGCCATCGAGCTCGGCGGAGGCCGCGGCGGACTTCAATTCGTCGGGCGTGTACGGGTCGACTTCGTCGCGCCCGAGGAAGGGCCTGACTTTCCAGCCTTGGGCACCGTCATAGACCTGGAGCGCCGTCTGTCCCTGGAAGCGGATCTCCAGGCGGCTCTTGTGCGGGCGCTTCATCGTCATCACGAACGGAAGCGTGGCGTTCTTCTTGCCGCCGGCCTCAAGCTGCCCCGACATCACCATCGTATTGACCGCGCGCCACGCCTGCAGGCCACCGCGCGCGGCGACGTTGCGCTCCGCGATCTGCGCCGCGCTGAGCCGGCTGGCCGATGCGTGATCGGCAGCCGCCGCCGCGGATGCGGCCAGCGTGCACGTCAAGCCCAGTGCCAGGAAATGGAATCGTGTCATGACGCCCCTCCTCTTTGTGTCTGTGCAACGGCCGGCGGCGCGCTCACTCGACCGCCAACCCGTCGAGATGCATGGCGCCGGCCAATACGCTGACCCGATCGCCAACCTTGATCAGGTTGCCCTTGTTGGAAAACACCACCCAATAGGATCGGCCCGGCTCCAGTTGCCCGACCTGCCGCAACTGCCCGACGGCATCCATCGCGGGCACCTGCAGCAGCGCGCCCGTTCGCGGCCCGAACAGATACGGCGTGATGTTCTTGTCTGCGAACACCTTGGCCACCGCCGGATCGATCACGCGATAGCTCAGGCGAATCAGATTGCCCGATGCGGTCAGCCGCACGCTCAGCTGGTCGACACCGCCGTAGGCCCCGTAGTAGTAGTCCGCATGGTCGGGCACCCGCATCGGCAAGTACGGCGATGCCCGGTGCGACGTCCCGGCGAGGGCGGCGGACTTGCCGCCCCCGGCCCGCGGCGCGCCCGCGCAGCCCGCGAGCGCCGCCGCCATCGCCAGTGTCACCGCGAGCGCTGCTGGCCGGTTCATCGCTGCGCTCCTTGCAGATTCAGCAGCGGCAACCTGAGTGGGTTCAGCGGCAGCGCGCCCTGCTGGTTACCACCTTGCCCGCCTTGCTGGTTACCACCTTGCTGGTTGCCACCCTGACCGCCGATCGGCAACCATTCCACGGCACCGATATCGATCCGGCCCACGCGCGGGTCGCCGAAGAAGTCGAGCGGCGGCGCGCCCTGCACGGTACCGCCGCCGATTGCCGGCGAACCCAGCTGGATGGCGTAGTTGCCGAGCGGGAGGCCATAGCTTGCATTGCCGGGCACCAGGGCGGCATTGAACAGCGACAGCGGACCGTACTGCAGGTTGATCCAGTTGTTGCCCTCATCCGGCGTGGCTGACGGCGTGAGGCTGAATAGCGGATTCGGCAGGACGGTATCCGAGATGCCCGGCGGCACCTGGATGCCATTGCCGCCCGCTTCCGGCGGAATGCGTGCGCCGTTGCAGTACTGGCTGACCAAGGCAGGGTTGCCGCTGCGGTTGTGCAGGCCCGGGTAAACCGCGGTCGGCGTCAGGATCGAGTACGTTGGTGCAAGCGTGTAGCCCGAGCTGTGGTTCGTCGGTCCGGTATCGCCGGACACGCCGAGGTCCCAGTAGACGGCGCTATTTGGGCAATACCCCGTCGGATGGCCAGCCTGGTTCAACGTCGGGATCAGCGTGACGATGTTCTGCAGCCCTTGGATGCCTGCGTTGAGTCCTCCCACCGAGATATGGAACGTGCGGTTCTGCCAGAAGATGTTGTTCTCCAGGAGAGGGTTGGAAATCTTCGTGCAGTTCGGCATCCCGGCCGGGCACGCTCCGCTCGCCCCGGTGAACGCGGTGTTGAGGTTGCCCGTGTGCGGCGCCGTTTCCAGGCCGGCCGGTTGGTTGGTCGACGTCGTGATGGGCTGGCACGTGGTTTCCGCGCCCACCGTGGTGCAGTTCGGCGGGCCGACGTTGGCCTGCGCGGCGGCGTCGGTGTTGAACAGCACGCCGGACGACGCCGTCGCATCGTTGGAGACGACCGTGTTGTTGATGAAGCTCACGTTCACGGCATCCTGCAGCGACACGCCCCCGCCTGCCCAGCCGGCGACGTTGTTGCCGATGATGTTGTTGATCACCCGCACGGCATACCACTTGCTCGGGTCGCTGGGGCTGCGCTGCACGTCGGTGCCGTTGACCAGTTGCAGCCTGAGCCCGCCGCCCTTGCCGCTTTCGGCGGTGTTGCCGATCAGCAGGTTGCTGTCGATCACCAGGCCCGGGCCGACACCATCGGACAATTGCGGAGCGCAATCGACATCAACCGTGGCGTTCTCGCAGAACGTGCCATCCGGCGGCACACCCTGGGCGATGATGCCGCCGCCGTAGGTGGGCAGCGTCGGATTATGGCTCTGGTTGAAGAGCACCCAATTGCGGGCAATCTGACCGTTGTAGCTGAAGCCGAAGTGCGCGACACCACCGCCATCGCCACTACTGATATTGCCGCACACCCAGTTGTCGTTGAACTTGTAGTAGTCCGAGCCGGTGCAGAACGTCACACCGCCCGCCGATGACGGCGTGGTCGAGTTGATCTCGTCGCCGTACGAGGCATTGCTGGTCACTGCGTTGTTGTGTACGTTCGCATGAATGTTGTACGCGAACGGCAACTGCGTCACGCCATCCGCGCCGCCGATGGTGCCGTCGGGCGTTTCCACCTGCCCGACGGTAATCCCCCCTGTCAGCGTGCCGGCGTTGCTTGTCACACGGTTGTTGGCAACCTCGATGTAGTGGTTCCAGCCATGGATGAAGATCCCGCCGCCGCCTTGCGAGCTGTTCGAGAACGTGATGCCGTCGATGCGAGACGGGTTGCACAGGAAGTTGCTCGAATACGTGTTGCAGTCTGCCGCGCTGTTGGTGAGCGGCGTGCAGATGCCGTTCGCGGTGCAGTTCGGATCAGCCTGCAGACCGTTCGCGGTTGCAACGTCGCGCACGCCCTTGCCAAGCACGGTAATAGCCGCGCCTTCGTATGCCCCCATCAGCGTCGGCTCCATCAGCAGTTCGGCCAGGTTGCCGTTGAGACTCGAGTCCCAGCCCACCGTGGGTTCAAACGGAATCGGGTCCACCTGACGCTGCATCGCTGCCGTGCAGGTGTACGGACTCGTGCCGGTGGGATCGAACGGATGGCTTGAGGTGATCACCCCGCCATCGAGCGACACACCGAACAAGCAGTTTGCCTGCGCACGCCATGCGTCCATCTTGCCGGACGGATGCGTCGTGGCGTTGACGACGACCGACGGCGCCCCCACGCCTTGCAGCCGCACGGGCTTCCACATCAGCAGCATCTCTCTGTAGCTGCCCGGCCCGACAACGATCATGTCACCCGGCATGGCGGCGTCCAGTGCCTTCTGGATGGCATTGTTCGCCGCGTTCTCGCCATTCACGTAAGTCGGCTGCTTGCCGCCGATCGTGACGGTGACCGCATCGATCGACTTCTTCCCGTTGGCCGCGGTCACGACCAGCTCACCGCAGAAGGCCTGCGACTGCCCTGCCTGCTGGATCGGACAGCTCGATTGCGCCGCGGTCAGGGCCGGGACCAGCACCTTGAGTTGGGTGTCGCTCCACGACGTGACCATTGCCCGCACGCCGCCGATCGTGACCGAACTCCCCGCGCCTCGCGTCCCGAAGCCATAGTGCCGCGTGACGAACTTCTGGTTGAACGGCGCCGTCGTCGCGGCCGGTCCGGTGTAGCCGCTGTTCGGCACGACCTGGTTTCCGAGCGCGTTGATCGTCAGGGTGTGCAGCGGTGCGCTCACCCAGGGCCCGCTGCCGCCGCCCGTCAGGGCATCACCCAGCACGGTGGAGACCGCAGGCGTGGCATCGGGATACGCGCAATCCGGCGGGTTGTATCCGGACGCAAACGCCTGGACTGGCACGACCGGGGTGTCCATGTACTGCGTCTGCCCCGGCATGAACGGGATCTCGTAGCAGAACTGGCTATAGGCCGGGTTGTACAGCGGATCGCGGATGGTCTGGCCGGGGTGCGCCGGGTCCGGCATGTCCGGATCGTTCATGCAGGCGACCATCATGGTCGGCGCGTAGCCGGTCGGGTTCGGCGGGTTGACCTCCCAGGTCGAATAGTTCAGGCCGTTGAAGATGCCCCATTGATCCGAATACACGCGCGCGATTTCGTTGCCGGCAAAATCCTTCATCGACACCGGCACATTCGGCACCGCGAACTTCTCGCCGAATTGCGGCGAATACGGGTCGAACTCCGACGAGAAGTCATCCAGCATGAAGCCGGTGAAATGCGAAGCGACGTGGGTCGAGCTGAACAGGTAGAACTTCGTCAGCACCGTCATCTGGTTGTCGAGCCGCACTTCCTTGCGGTCGCACAGACGGCGCGATGCCCCGGCAAACGGCGCCACTTCCTTCGCGCCCGGGAACAGGCTCAGGTAGTCCGGCACGACACGCATGGCACCCGCGCACGGCCAGAAGGTCTCGGTCATGCCGGTGTCACCCTCACTGCGCGGGAACGTCACGGAACCGAGATGCGACGTGGGGTTCTGCGGGTTGTTCGCGTTGTAGGTCGCATTCACCGTGGCCTGGTCGGGCAGGATGTAGATGTTGCTCAACCCGGCAAACTGCTGCACCACCGGCGCAATGAAGTTGTCGCCGATCAGGATGTTCTTGTCTTCCTCCTTCATCAGCTCGTAGCCCGGCGGCACCACCACTTCGACCACGTACTTTCCGGAGGGCAGCATCATCGTGCCGTCACCGGTCGGATTGGCCGTGCAGACCGTCGGATCGCAATTCGTGCCGGTCGGCTTGCCGGTGCGCGGATCGCGGCGGGTCACGCTCGGGAATTGGTACATCCCATCGTATGGCGCGGGCTGCAGCTGATTGAACACGTGCATGCCGTCGTAGCACTTGAACTGGGCGTTGTTCGGCAACGCGCGCTGCTGCGGATCCAGCCACTGTGGCGTGTTCTTCAGTGTGAAGAAGAACGGATCGGTTGTTTCCTGCCCCGGGCAGTTCATGTTCGGGATGCCGTCGGTGCGGAAGCCTTGTGCCCAGTCGTCCCAACTGGTCGTCTTGGTGGTATCCACGAGCTTGAGCGTCGAGGTGCCGTCCGCGGCGGCGGTTTCCTGATACAGGTTGACCGTCACGTTCGGAATATTCGGTATCCACCTCACGTGTACCGTGAGCGCAGGGTCGTCGAATGCGCGCGTTGACGCATAGGCCACTTCGCCACGGATGCCGCCGTTCTCATTGGGCGCGAAGGCCTTCTTGCCGAACTCGATGAACGCGTTCTGCCCCGAGAAGCCCTGCCAACCCATCGTCGTCACCCATGGCGGGTCGACACGGCCGGTCGACGGGCTGGAGCCCGTGTGATCCTTGCAGTCTGCGTCATTGCAATAGACCGCGCCCGGCACCCGCAGGTTGGTCGGCAGATGGGCGGTGGGTGACTCAAGCGTGTTGGCCAGGTTCGCGGCAATCGTCGACGTTCCGCCACCGGGCGTTCCATCGGGCGGACCGCCGGCGTCGTACACGACATGCACGCCGGTTTGCTTGTAGCGCGTCGTGTCAGCCTCGACCACGTACCAGTTGAACAACGGGAACACTTCGTTGAACGGCGCGTAGCCATTCAGATCCGTGTTGTTGAGGTTGGACATGCTGCCGTCCCTGAAGCGCACGTTGGTCGGCACCAGCGCCAGGCCGGGGTCACTGTCGTGCGACACACCGTCGCCCACCAGATCGATGAAGGTGCGCGTATACAGATTCGTGTGCCACTGCAGCACGGCAATATCGCCGACATCCATCGTCGTGCCGCCCTTGACCGCCACCGCCCGTGCCAGTCCGTCGACGATCTGGTCGTTCCACTGGTCGAACACCGTGATCCGGAAGGTGCCGTCCGGCAGGCCGGCGAAGCTGAAGGTGCCGTCCGCGTTGCACTTGGTGAAGGCGATGTCATCCCCATCGGGATCGCCCACGCTCACGTAGCACTGCGTGAACCCGAGCGACGCCCGCGAGCCGCTGCCGTACAGGTTCTCGTTGGGCGGGCGGCTGTAGTGCAGATTCGTGATGCGGCCCTTGATGCCGTTGGCACAGGCGACGCCATTGCACGCAAGCGGCAGGCGGTCGTTGATGAGCTTCGGATTGGCAAAGCCGACCGACACGTGGAATCCGGCCGGCCCGAACTCCTGGAAGTAGGCCGGGCCGCCAATCTTGATGAACGCGTCATGCGCTTTCTGGCCGTCCAGCGTGTTGGTCTGCAGCCATTCCTCACCGCGCCCGATGCGGTCGGCGGCCGGCGTCGCCACCACGCCGTAGCGGCCCGGCATCAGGTTGGCAATGACCGCCTGCCCCACCAGCGGCGAGACGGTCTGCCCATCCGATTCAAACTGCGGGCAGGTCGGGATCATGCCCACGATGCCGTCTTTTGCAGCCGTGATCGGGCAGGCATTGAGACCGGTCGCCGGGTCGATCGTGCCGGCCAGTGAGTTGTTCAACGGCATGTTGAACATGTCGTAGGTCATCTGGCCCGTGGCGTCGCCGGTGCCGCCCGCGTCATCGAACAGCTTGATCTCGAAACCGCCGAGACCGGGCTCGCGCGCGCTGCCCATGGTATCCGAGCCGCCATGCACGTCAACCTCACCGTTGAGCGGCGAATCGTCTTCGAACACAAACACCGAGACCTTCGCCGTCTGCAGCGGCGTCTGCTGCAGCACGACGCTGACCGTCTTCTGTCCGGCCGCGATCGGCGCGCCGCCCATGGCATGACCGCACTTGCCGGTAGGCGGCGCGAAATCTGCGCCCCCCGGCCCGGAAGGACAATCCTGCGCGATGCTGAATTGCCGTGACCCGGCAGCGGGGTTGTTCGGATCGATCGGCTGCGGCACGCCACCGGCGTTCGCGAACGCGTTGCCCGCGTCGCCCGGCAGGATCGAGAGGTAGTAGCGCTTCTTCGGGTCGAGCGCGACCTGGCTCGGGTCGACCGGCGCCTGCTGCGCTGCGCCCGTGCGGCAGATCCCGTTGCCGATGTCGCACACGGTAGGCACGTGCGTATTGGTGGCCGGGTTGAACACCGTCTGACCGAGTTCGCACGCATACTGCCCCACGCACCCCGATGCCACCACCGGCATATAGCTGGTGTGGAAATTCGTCCCCAGGCTCGGCACCGGCAGCGGCGGGCAGGTGGCCGGGCGGCCGGTGGTCGAATTCACCTGGCACGCCGGGTCGATATAGAAGGTGCGATCCTCCTCGATGATCCAGCGGTAGTCGGTGATCGGCGTGCCGGTGTTCGCATCCTTCACGGCAACGGCAAGCCCGCTGCCCGCCTTGAAGGTGACGGTCACAGTGGCCGGCGTGCTCGAGGTGTGCTGCGCGTTGACGGCCTGGTACTGGAAGGTCACCGTCGCGGTGGATACGCCGGTCGGCGCGGTGGCGGGCGTGGCGACGAACGAACCGTCCGGGCTGACCACGACGGTGCCGCCCTGTGCCGCACCGGACATCACGGCCGTCATCGGCAGGCCGGAGGGGTCCTTGGCATAGGACAACACCCCGGGCGAAGACACGCGCAGCTGCGATGCGACGTTGCTCATGTAAGCCTGGTTGCCGGCCGTGGGCGCACCGCCCAGGCACCCGGCACCGGCCGCGCCCGGCGCGCAGGCGGCCAGCGCGGTCAACGTCACGGTTCCCGTGATGCTGGCATTGCCGTTGGCTTCATAGACGAAGCTGTCCGAGACCGTGCCGGCATTCGGCACGTACGTGAACGTGCCGTCGGCATTGAGCGTGACGGTGCCGCCCTTCGCGGCGGTCAGCAGCGAGACGCCGTAGATGCCCGTCGCGTTGGCCATCACCCCTTTGGCCGGATCCGACACCGTCAGCGTCGTGTTCGGCACGAAATAGTATTGGGAGGATTGCGCGACCACCCCGTTCACCGCGCCCATCTGCGTGGGCAGCGCGCCGCCATTGACACTGAGATAGGCCTGCATGCCGCCGTCGCGCTGGTTGTCGGTCGACAGGCTCAATTGCCGGTCGAACACCGGCATGGCAGGCGCCCCCGTTGCGGGAGCGTTCATCATCACGTCGAACACCTTGCCGGCGGGCAGGAACACTTCGTTCTGAATCTTCCAGTTGCCCGGCTGGACGTTGCCGTCCTCCGCGATCAGGGCAAAGCCCGGCACCGCCGCATTGCTGCCCACTGGCACCACTTGCGGGCCCACCATGGACGGCACGTGCATGCGCAGGCCGGCATTGACGAAACGCACCAGGACCTGGCCCGTCAGCGGCGTGACGTTGCTGACCGAAAACTGCGAGCGGGCCGGATTGCTGCGGTCGAACGCCACGCCGTTGATCAGGTAGTAGCGCGGGTCATAGTTGACCACCGGCGGATAGCAGGTGTGGTACGTCGCCGAGGCGGGATTGCCGCACTGGTTGGGCTGGCCCGACCACGGCCGGGTCTCGCTGAAGTTGGGCGTCACCACGTCAAGCGCGATCTCGCGGTTGAGCGCGGGATCGATCTCGCCCAGCACGAACGGCACGTCGGCGTCGTAGCTGATGTTCGGATACGCCTGTGCGCGAACGGCGCCGTTGGCCGGCGTGCGGACAACGAGCACGCCATACAGGCCCATCGGCCCCTGGATGGACGGATGCGTGCCGGACTCGATGAGGTACGTTCCGGGCCGCAGGTTCTGCCAGGTCAGCGTCGTAGTCGCGCCATGCGCCACTTCGGTGGTGAACGACTGCACGCGCGGCAGCTGCTGCGGGGGCTGGAACACCACCGGCGGCGGGGCGCCGGTGCCCGCGACACCGCTCGCGCCGGTGACGATCGGCCACGTCGTCGCGGTCTGCGACGCGTGGACGGGGCTCGCGGCCGACGTCGCGGTGGTGCCCAGACCGCCACCGACCTGGTTCATGACCGCGAGCGAAGTCGGCACCGTGCCGGGCAAGTTGTTGGTCAGCTTGATCGACAGCGGACCCGGGGGCACCGTGATCACGACCGGTGACCACCCCGCGCCGGCATTGGGATTGAGCGCCGCGCAGGTGGCCGGCGCCGTGACGGCGCCGCACTGGTAGCTCCACATCGGCACCGCCTGGCCATCTGGCAACGCGGCGTTCGCCGCCGCCGCCGTCAGGTTGACCGTCTGCGCGAACGACACACCGCTCGCCGCCGCCAGAATCGATGCCACCAGCCCGGCCTTGCTCACCAGGCCGAGGAGCGTCGCATTGAACGAATCGGATCTCATCGCCTTGCTCCCTGGTATTGCTAGTTGGCCTCGTTGATCACGAAGGCCTGCGGATCGACGAGCATCATCATCATCATTCCGCCGGGGAAGATGTTGTTCGTCGTAATTTCTCGCTCATTGTGCGAATGCCACATAAAGGCGAAACCTGCTTCCGTGGTGGGCGGATTCGCGATCGTCCCGGTCGGCGGCGTCGTACCGGTCGCACCGACGGCGCGAATCGTGGCATCCGGCCCGAGGTATGGGCTGCCCCCATACCAGGCCCCATTGTTAAAAATGTTCGGATCGGGCAGCGTGACCGGCCCGCCGCTGTTGACATCGCCGAAGGGGTGCGCCTCGAGCGGCTTGTTATGGTCGGCGCACCACTCGTAGTAGTTGGGCGCCGTGGGATCCTGCGTGTAGTAGCCGTTTGCATCGGGGATGCAGACGCTGCCGTCACCGGGCTTGTGCCCGTACACATCCCAGTTCAGCCCCCTGCCCGTCCAGTAGAAGATCCCGTCCATGGCCAGGCCGGGCGTGGTGGTGGTCGTGAACAGCAGCGGCCCCGCGACCTTGCTCGGATCGTTTTGGGCGAGCAGCAGGTTGCCGTCGCGCGCCAGCACGCGCACGTGGTTGCCGTGCTCGTGGAACGGATGCTGCCAGCGCCCGGTTCCGATGATGCGCAGCAGCACCATCTCGCCCGGATGCATGTGCGGGTTGCCGTTGTAGGGCTGGCTCGGATACTGCGGCGCGTAGTTGGTGTCCATGTCATCCGGCATCGAGCGGCCGTTGATCATGAAATACGCGGGGTGGTACGGCTCGGTCCGGACGATCATGCAGCCGGCGGGCTGCGCGCACGGCAGGCTGGCCTGCTGCTCGGCCTGCACGTGGATGGCCGGATCGATCTCCGAGAACTGGAACAGGTATTCCCGGTCGTAGCACGCCATGCTGTGGTTGTAGGCGGCAGCGGCGTTGCGGTAGTCGGGCTGGCCATCCGGCAGCAGGCTGTTCACCGCGCGGCATCCCGCGGGCACCACCACCGAGCCCGATGCGGTCGGCAGCACGATCAGCGCGCCATACAGTCCCATCTCGACCTGCAGGTCGCCCTGCGTGCCGCTGTAGTACGCATGCGTGCCGGGCGTGGCGGCGATGAAGGTGTACGTCACCGTCTTCCCCGTCTGTGCCTCGCGCGTGAGCAGGCCCTGCACGCCGGTCGGCGTGCCCGTGCACGCGCCGGTGTTGGGGTCCAGCGTGCCGGCACACACCTGGAAGCCCGGGAACAGGATCGAGGTGTTGCCGGCGGCCGGCGGCAGGTTGTTGGTGAGCGTGACCGTCACGACGTCGCCCTGATGGACGATCAGCGTGGGGCCGGGCAGCTGCATGCTCGGACAGTTCTGCCCGGCCAGCGGGTTGACGCTGGGCAGAAAGCCCGGCACGGTGCGCGGGTTGCATCCGTAGCCCCAGGAGTAGACGCTGGCGCCGTCGGGCTGGCTGGCGCGGCCCGCCTGGGCGGTGAGATCGAACGTCGGGCCGGTGATCCCCGGCACCGCCGCACCGGCGGCGACCGAGAACAGCGAGAGGACGCAGGCCGCGGCAAGGCGCCACAGCCCCGCCTTCCACGTGTTGAAAGTAATGTGGCTCACGGCTGTTCTCCTAGGGCGTGCATTGCTTGGTTGCCGGGTCCACCGCGCCGCAGATGTGCACCTCGGTCATCAAGCCGCCGAAGTTCTCCGCATCGTTCGACAGATGGTCGAGATTCGGCGTGTACAGGTAGAACGTGGAACCGCGCGGATAGCTGCTCGTGTCGCTGGCATCCAGCAGGAGGTCAAGCGACTCGCCGCCGCCCAGCGTGATCGAGTTGGCGTAGTACGTCATGTCGTTGCCGGCCATGTCGCGCAGCAGGCGGGCGTTGATGGCGATCACGTGCATCGGAATCCCGAGCGAGGCCAGCGTCTGGTACTCGGTGACGTCCAGGTTCGAGATGCGCAGCAGCGCCTTGCCGCCAACCGGGATATTGACGACGGTCGGCAGCGGCTGCGAGTAGTGCAGCGCGCCGTCGGACGAAGGCGTGGTCATCGGTCCCGGCGTGATCGTGTCCGGATAGCTGCGGCCGTTCAGCATGAAATACTTGTCCTTCATGTCGGTGAACGGTTCGGGGTTGAACGTCATGCCGATGAAGTGGAAGTTGGGGTCGAAGCCGTGCATCTGGATCGGGTACTCCACGTCGTACGCGGTGGAGCCGTCGCCGTCGTTGTAGGCGTACAGCGTCGGCGTGCCGTTCTTGTTGTTGAGGCGCTTGACGGCATTGGTGGGCGGCAGCGGCGTAGAGCACAGGATGTCGGTCGTGCCGCAGGCGGTGCGCAGATCGGCCTGCTGCCCGACCAATGCCGTGTACAGCGACGCGCCGGCCGCCACGCGGTCCTGGCGCGGCCGCACGTAGATCTGGCCGACCATGCCCATCTGCAGGTGTTCCGGCGGGGTGATATGGCAGTGCCAGAAATAGGTGCCCGCGTCCGGCGCCAGGTAGTAGTACGTGAAGCTGCCGCCGATATTGATGGCGACCGAGGCATCCGGCACGCCGTCATAGAACGACGACGCATTCGGGTAGCCGTGGAAATGCACCGTGTGCCGCTCGAACAGGTCCGGACGCATGATCATGCCGACGTTGGTGAGCGTCAGGAAGAACTCGTCGTCCTCGTCGATGGCCATCAGCGGCGCGGGAATGTTGCCGTTCATCACGCCGATGTCCATGATCGGCCGCGGATCGACGTGGCCGTCGATCTGGTTGGGCGGCACCGAGTTCGGATCCGGCGTCAGGCCCACCGCGCCATTGAACGTCGTGTCGGTGTACGGATTGCCGAGCGTATTGAAGATCGACGCCGGCTGGGTGCCGGGCAGGCCGTTGCGGATATCGGCAAGGCCGGAGAGCGGACCGAACGAGAACATGTAGGTCTGCACGCCGTCGGCCATGGTCGAATAGCCATCGCCGCCGGAAATCTGCTGACACTTGATCCCGCCGGGGAAATGGCTGTTCGGGTTGTGCGTGATCGTCGAGGTGGGACACTGCACCCGGAACGACTGGGCATGAACCGGCAGCGCACCAAGCAGCAGCAACAGCAGCGCCACGAGCCCGCTGCGTGCCGCGCGGATAGCGAACATATGACCTCCTTGCACCTGGTCATTGCGCGCGGTGCTACGTATCGGGCGCCCTGTTCTGCCCGGATAGCAACCGTGCCATCTTGATTTCCCGTCTCCCCGCATGTCTTATTTTGGAAAGCCGGGGCGGCTTCCGACATGGGTCAACCTCCTACTGTTGCGGTAGGGCAAACCAGCGTCAGCGCGCGGGGCGGCCCGGCTTGGTGGTCAGTCTCGGCGGCAGGCCCGGCAGACCGCCCGCAGCAGGCCGGCCCATGCTCGGCATCGGGTAGATGAACGCCCAGTCGGCATAGGTCTGCGCGTTGGAAAAGAACGCGTATCGGCGCGGGAAATTCGCGTGCTTGATCGGCACGCCGTCCGACCGGCTGTGGATGCCGTAGATGCCGGTGCCGTCGCGCAGCAGCTCCCAGTCGTTGCGCCCGGTGATCGGGTCGGGGTACGCGCGGCGCAGATGGTGCATGGGCACGGGGAAGCGTTTGTCGTCGATCAGGTCATCGATCGACATCGGCAGGCTGCGCCCCACCAGGTAGTAGCGCTCGATGGCCTGCCGGTACTGGTTGCCCACGAACAGCAGCGCGTCTTCCTGCTGGCGCCGCCGCTGCAAGGCCCACACGTCCATCCCCGCGAGCAGCGCGATCGACGCGAGCGTCAGGGCGATCAGCAGCGTCAGCATGACCAGGCCGGGCGCCCGCTGCCGCCGCCGGAGCCGGAGCCGACGTGTCGGGTAGCGATGCCGGGCGCCGCTCATTTTGTCGCCACCGGTTCGGACGCGGCCACCGGCGCGCTTGCCTCGCGCGCCGGGCCCACGTCGTAGATGCCGGTCTTCGAGGTGTCCGGCGGGGCCATGACGGCCCACGCGGTGCCGCCGCTGACGGGGTCCACCGGAATGCCGCGCAGATAGCGCTTGGCCACCAGGTCGTCCAGCGTGTCCGGGTACTGGCCGTTGTCGCCGTAGTACTTGTCGATCGCGTCGCGGATCACCGCCAGGTTCTGCTGCTGCACCTGGGCCCGCCCGCGCTCGATGCTGTGGAAGTAGCGCGGCAGCGCAAGCGTCAGCAGCAAGCCGATGATGGCCATGACCACCACCAGCTCGATCAGCGTGAATCCGCGGCGGCGCGCGTGCGGTGCTTGCGTCATGGTGGCCTCACCAGTCTTTGTACGGAATGCCGTCCAGACCTGTGCCGTCGGCTTTCGATGTGACATCGAACACGTCGTCGCCGCCGCTCCCGCCATCCACCGGCACGCCGTAGGCGCGCAGGTTCCAGGTCTGCGTGGCGGGCGTGGAGGCCTCGCCCGTGAAGAACGGGTCGCGCGGCACCCTGCGCAGGAACATCAGCAGGCCGCCTTTCGGGTCCTTGGCGTCCTTGACGCCCTCCACCAGCACCGCGAGCGACGGCGGATAGCCCGACGCGCCCGCCTCGTGCTCGACCGAACCCGAGTCGCTCGCCTCCTTGTACGCATCGATCGCGGTGCGGATCTCGCGCAGCGCCACCCGCAGCGCCTGCTCTTTCTGGCGCTGCACGCCCAGTTCGGAGAGCGGCACGATAGCCATGGCAACGATGCCCACCAGCGCCAGCGTGATCACGAGCTCGATCAGCGTGAAACCGTGGCCGCGACGGTTCGCGCGGCCACGGCCAAGGTGGAGGCCCCTCAGGCGGACCATGGCTCAGTTCGACCCGGTCGGGATCGGATGCAACGGGTTATCGGTCGGCATGTCGCTCGGCGACGTCGGCACGATCGGCGGCGGCGATGCCGCTGGCGGCGCGGCGACCGGCGCGGCAGGCGCTGGCGTGTAGGGCGCTGCCGGCGCGGGTGCGGGCGGAGCGGGCTCGGTCGGGCTGACCGCTGCCGCTGCCTCGGGCTCAGCCGTGCCAGTTGCCGGTGCTGCCGGTGCCGCCGCCGCGGGTGCTGCCGCTGCCGGCGGTGCCACCGCCGCTGGCACCGCTGCCGGTGCTGGCGGCGCCGGTGGCGCCACCCCTTCGGGCGGCGGCACCGAGGTCATGAAGCGACCACCGAACATCGCAGGCGGCGGCGTCGTGCGCGGTGCTACGGGCGGCTGCCCAAACGCACCGTTGGGCGGAACCGCGCCGCCGGCCGCGGCCGGCGCGGCAGCCTTGGGCGCCTGTTCACCACCCGTGGTGCCGCCGCCGACGGCGCCCGGAGAGACGACCGCCACCCCGGCGGCGGCCGCCGGAAGCGCCGCAGCGGGTGCAGCAGGTGCGGCGGGCGTAGCAGGTGCAGCGGGCGCGGCCACGCTCGGCGGATCGAGCCGCAATTGCTCGGTGCGCACAGTGCTGTCGGTGCCGGACCAGATCTCGCGCGTATCCGCGTCCGCCGCCATCTGCGGCCGCACGATATGCGGCGTGATCTGCAGCACGATCTCGGTCTTCTTGTGGTCGCCGTTGTGGTTCGAGAACAGGCGTCCGAGCACCGGCAGCTGCCCAAGCCCCGGAATCTTGTTGGCCGCGTCCCGATCTTCATCCTGGATCAGGCCGCCGAGAATCTGGGTCTCGCCGTCCTTGAGCCGCAGCGTCGTCGACGCATTGCGGGTGCCGATCTGGTAAGCGAGCGAGCTCAGGCCGGTCTGCGCGTTGCTGCTCGAGATGATCTGGGTGATGTTGCTGACCTCGAGGCTCATCTTGATGCCGACATCATTGTCCCGGTATACCTGGGGCTCGACCTCCAGCTTGATGCCGACATCCAGATACTGGATCGACTGCGAATAGACCGGGCCGCTCGTGCTCGGCACGCTGGAGCTCGAGATCACCGGCACCTTGTCGCCGATCAGGATCTTCGCCTTCTCCTTGTTGCGCGTGCGGATGCGCGGGCTCGCCAGCAGGTTCGCGTCGGTATCGGTCAGCTTGAGGTTGGCGGTTGCCGACAGCCCGCTGGCGGTCAGCTGATTGACGGTCAGATGGTGCAACGCGCCCCAGGTCGCCGCCGAAGACGGCGTCCCGAGCGAGAAGCTGTTCGGCCAGTCGATGCCGAGATCGGTCAGCCGGTCGCGCGACACCTCCAGCACCTCGACTTCCAGCATCACCTCCGGCTCGGGCAGATCCTGCGCGGCGATCATCCGCTCGGCCACGCGGATGGTCTCGGGTGTCGCCCGGATCGACACGGTATTGGCACGCTCGTCGGTGACGATCTCCTTGATCTTCAGGAGATTCTTCAGCAGCGTGTCGATGTGCTTGGCGTCCGTGTTGGACAGCTGGAACGTGCGCACCTTGAGGTCCTGGTATTCCTGCTGCTTGGCCGGCGTGGCCGGATAGATGAACACCGTGTTGGCGTTGAGCACCTTCTTCGCCAGCTGGCTCTGCAGCAGGATCATGTCGACCGTGTCGTCAAGCGCGGCGTTGGAGACGAAGATCGTGGTCTTCAGGTCGGTGCGCACGTCCCGATCGAAAATGACGTTCAGGCCGGTGGTACGCGACAGGGCCTCGAACACCATGCGCACGTTGGCATCCCGGAATTGCAGCGATACGGGCTTGCGCATGATCGACGCGGCGGTGTTCTTCTCTTCGGCGGCCTGCTTTTGCAGACGCCGCTTCTCGCCGATCTCGCGGTAGAGGCGCAATGCGCCGGCATCGTTCGGACTCTCCGCCAGCACGCGCTCGACGCGCTCGGCCGCGCCGTCATACGAGCCGCGCTCCATCATCCGCTCCGCTTCCTGGAGGACGACGCTGTTGCGCCGGTCGAGATCGATGGCGGCGGCGATGCGCCTGCCGCGCTCGTTGCCCGGATCCAGCCGCTGGGCTTGCAGGAGCAGGATCTGGGCCCGGTCGAAATCGTGAATCACGCGCAGCCGTTCCGCCCCGTCGAGCAAGTCCTTGACCTGGTGGTCGCGCTCATCGATGTACTTGAGCTTGAGCTCCGCGTTGGTCGGCTGCCGCTGGCTGGCGGTCTGCATCTGCTCGATGTCCCTGTTGGTGGCGCACCCGCCGATCAGGGCCACAGCCATGGCCCACGCCAGACCACGGTGCAGCGTGGCGGCGCTTCGATCGGGGAACGATGGGCAGCGGTCCGCTTCAAGCGCCGCTCCCGAACGGCAGGACGGTTTCATTTAGTTCCCCTCGCCTTGAACGGACATCGCCTGCCGCTGGTTGAGCGGCAGGTAAGTAAAGAGCGCACCCGTGGCCGCGATCGAGTCGAATCGATACGTCCCGTCGATCACGTCCCCGGGCGACACGATCAGGAGCCGGTCCCCGTTGCTGATGAACACCTGCGGCTTGGCCGCATCCGGATTGAGCGTGCCCAGGTAGACAAACGGCAGCGGCGGCGCGCTCGGCGCCGGTGCCGGCTCGGGGGCGGGCGCAACCGCTGCGGGTGGGGGCGGCGGAGGCGGCAGCCATGACAGCACGGTGAATGGATCATTCTCCGACTCCGGAGAGAGCGGCGGCCGCAAGGCGGCAAGGCGCTCGCGCGGCGTCGGCCCGTCCGTGGCGGCGGCGGGCGGCGTCTGGGTATCTGCCGAGGCCGGATTGGCCGCCGTCCGGTCGGATCGATGTCCTGCGTGGGCGTCGGTCACGCCCTTCCCATCCTGCACGCCCGATCGCACCACCGCTTGCCGCCCGCTGTGCGGCACCGCCGCCTCGGCGCGCGACGCCTGCAGGCGCTGCGCGCCGATCCAATAGGACAGCGCCGCGGCGGCCACCACGGCCACGCCGGCCAGGCTGCGGGTGACGAGGGTCGGTCTCATGATCGGCTCGCCCGGTAGATCAGATCAAACCGGATGCGCGCATCCAGCACATCGCCGCTGACCGCGGGCCGCTCGACGTGAATCTCCTGCAGCGCGGCGTTGGGCAGGCTGTTCAGCACCAGCGCCACGAAACGCCGGATCGCGACATAGCGGTCCTTGACCGGCAGCAGCACCTGGTAGGTCGTGTACGCCCCGGAGCGATCGGCCCCGATCTGATACTGCGCGGAACCAAGCGTGAGATTCGCCGCGCGCGCCTGCGCCAGAATCGTCGCCACGTCGTCGCTGCTCTGGGCAAAGAGCGGGAACCGTTCGGGCAGCGTGTCCAGCAACGGCGCATCCGAGTCGACGCGCACCGCCTGCGCGGCTGCCTGCGCCGCCGCGGCGCGCGCCAGCTGCGTACGGTCGTGCAGCTCGCGCGTGCCGGAGTCGAGCGCGGGCGTGGCCAGCCGGGCTGCGGCGGCCACGGCCAGCAGCACGGCACCGGCCAGCCCCGTCCAGCCGAACCTGCGCCGCAAGGCGAATTGCACGGCCAACAGCGGATCGCGCAGCCGGGTCGCGTTCATGGCTTTCTCCACACCGCGGTGACCTGGAATCGCACCGGCACACCCGGCACCGTCGTTTCGATCAGGTGCGTGTTCAGCGCCGCCTCGCGCAACAGCCGGCTTTCCTGCAGATACTTGAGATAGCCGATCAGGGCCTCGAAATCCTTCGCTTCCGCCGTGATGCGAATCTGGCCTTGTGCGGGCATCTGGTCGATGCCGATCAGCGCCACGTCGTGCCCGCGATACCCTTCCACGATGGCCAGCAGGTCCTGCCACGGCACGGTCAGTTCGGACAGCACGGCACGGCTGTCCTTGGCCGTCCGTTTCTCGAACGCGGTCGGCTCCAGCTTGGCGGCGCGCGTCTTGCTCGGCGCGCTCGCCGCCACCGCGGCGAGTTCGGCGCGGGCGCGGTCGTTGTAGCGGTAGGCACGCCACAGCGCGTCGCCCGCGAACAGCAGCAGCAAGGCGGCGACGATCACCAGCACAACCCCGGCCGTGGTCGGGCCGGTCCGGCGCCGCACGAAGTCGATGTTGAGCGGCGACATCATTGAGCGAACCTCATCAGGCATCGTGCGGGCGCGTGGCCGCTGATGTGGTCCGTCAGCGGATGGACACGCTCGAAGCACGGATCGAACTGCCGGGGGTCGACGGCCAGCCCGCAGAGATAGACCTCGCAGTCATCATGCTGGCGCACCACGGACCGCTCAAAGACATGGCGGGCCACCTCGGCAATCGGCGCCGCCACGCCGCCCGCATCGGCAAAGACACGCTGCGCGTCGTAGGCGAGCCAGCGGCCGCCACCGAGCGTCACGGCGTGCAGCATCGTTTCATCGACGACCAGCAGCAACCCATCGCGCCCCGCCAGCGCCCGGCGCACGCGGTTCAGCCGCTGCGGCAGCCCCAGCGTGAGGCTCCCGACCTCGACCCGGGCGGCGGCGCAGACCTCGCCAATGCCATCCAGCAGCGAGCGCGACAGCGCGCTTGCAAACAGCGCGCGCCCATCGTCGCGCAACTGCCAGCGTGTCGACACGGTGGACGCCTCGGCGCCGAACACGTCGGCAACGTACGCACACGCCACCTCATCGAGGTCGTGCGCGTACATCGAGCGGAAATCGCCGCGCACAATCGCGTGCTGCCCCCAGAAATCGTCCAGCACGATCGCCGCGCGCCGCGTGGCGCGGGCGGCGCCGCCCGCCGGCACGGTCGCCGCCGGCGCGTCCGTCAGCGCGCGGCGCAGCGCGTCCAGCGCACCCTGTTCCGTGTAGCGCAGCGCCGCATCGATCTCCATCATCAGGTCCGGGGCATCGACATCGTCGGATGCGGATGCGGATGCGGATGCGGCCAAGGTGTCCGTGGGCGTGTCCACAGGAGCGTCCGAGGATCGCCCCGAACGCGGTGCGCCCCACGCGCCCAACGCCGCGAGCAACTGCGACAGCGCGCTCCGACGCCGGCCCAGTGCCAGCGCGCTGGCGCCGATTCCGATCGCCAGGGGCTCAGTCGACAAGCGTGACACGGTTGATCTCCTCAAGCGTGGTTTCGCCCGCGGCAACCAGCTTGACCGCCGCGGTGCGCAGCGTGGTCATGCCGCTGCGCATCGCCGCCTGCTTGATCTGCCCGATCGGCGCGCGCTCGGACAGCAGTTGCCGCAGTTCATCATTCATGCGCAGCGCCTCCGCGATGGCACGGCGGCCGCGATAGCCGGTGCCGCGGCACGCCGCGCAGCCGATGCCGCGCCGAAAGTGGAAACCCTGCGCCGCATCGGGCTCGATGCCGGCGCGCGCGAGCAGCTCCGGCGCATACCGCTCCTGCGTCGCGCAGTCCGGGCAGCAACGGCGCAGCAGGCGCTGCGCGATCACGCCGTTCAGCGCCGACACAAAGCTGTACGAATCGACCCCCATGTTGGTGAAGCGCCCGATCACGTCGAACACGTTGTTCGCGTGCACGGTCGTAAAGACTTGGTGGCCGGTCAGCGCGGCCTGCACCGCGATCTGCGCGGTCTCGCTGTCGCGAATCTCGCCGACCATGATCTTGTCCGGATCGTGCCGCAGGATCGACCGCAAGCCGCGCGCGAACGTCAGCCCCTTCGCTTCGTTGACGGGAATCTGCAGGATGTCGCCCAGCTGGTACTCGACCGGGTCCTCGATCGTGACGATCTTCTCGAGGCCGTCGTTGATCTCGGTAAGGATGGCGTACAGCGTGGTCGTCTTGCCGCTGCCGGTCGGGCCGGTCACCAGCAGCATCCCGTAGGGCATGGCCGCGACCGTGCGCATGAACGACATGTCGCCCGCCTGGAACCCGAGCGCTTCGAGCGTGAGCCCGCCGGCGGCCTGCGAGAGCTGGTACCGGTCCAGGATCCGCAATACCGCATCCTCGCCGAACTGGTTGGGCATGATCGACACGCGAAAATCGATGTCGCGCGCCGCGTATTGCGCCTTGAAGCGCCCGTCCTGCGGCACCCGCCGCTCGGCGATGTCGAGCTCGGAAATCACTTTCAGGCGGGACAGCACCTGATCGGCAAGCTCACGCCCCTCCATCCGGCTGACGACATTCAGGACGCCGTCGATCCGATACTTGATGGTCAGTCCGCCGGCGCGGCACTCCAGGTGAATGTCGCTCGCCTGCAGTTTCAGCGCGTCGTAAATGGTGGAATTGAGCAGCCGGACGATCGGGCTGTCGTCATGGCTGATGCCTTGCAGCGTCAGGGCCAGCGCGGCCGTCTCGCTGGCGCCCCGCACGGCGCCGTCCATTGCGAGCGTGTCCATCGCCCGCACATCCTTTTCGCGGGCGGCAAGATAGGCATTCAGATCGCCGACGGTCGCGAGCGACCACCGGTACGGCACGGTGGGGCGCGCGCGCATGCGCTGGTCGATGCAGCCGCGGATGCGGGCGTCGAGCGGATCCGCGATCACGAACAGCAGGCCCGCGCCGTCACGGAAGCCCATGCACAGCCGCGCGGTGGCCTCGACGAACGGCATCACGCTGAAATCCGGCTCAAGCCCATGCATCTCGCGGATGCCGATGGGCGTCATCCGGAACGCCTGCGCGAGCAGCGCCAGCACCGTATCGGCGTCGGCGTCGACATGCGCCGGCAGTGCCTCCAGCGCCCGGATGCCCGAGCCGTAGCGCTCGCCGAGTTCGAGCAAGGCATCGCGGTACAGGGTGCCGCGCGAGTCGGGGGTTGCGCAGTTCGTTTCCATGGCGCACCTACTGGACGCTCGACGCCAGTTGAAAGATCGGCAGGTACATCAGCACAACGATGCCGCCGATCACCACGCCGATCACGATCATCATGGCGGGCTCGACCAGCCGTGACGTCAGGTCGATCGCGCGGGAGACGTGCGCCTCCTGAAACGCGGCGATCTTGTCGAGCACCGGCCCCAGCCCACCCGTCTTCTCGGCCACCGTCAGCAGCCGGTAGGTGATCGGGTCGGCCAGCCGGCTGTCGAGAAACGCATCGGACATCCGGCCGCCATTGCGAATGCGCTCCATGGCCGACGCCAGCGCGGCGCGATCCGCGCGGCTGACCAGTCCGCACGCCAGGTCGAACGCCTGCACGGCCGGGATGCCGCCATCGACCAGCATGGCCGAGGTGCGGAAGAACTGTGCCTGCCGGTAGACGCGGAAATGCTCGCCGACACCCGGCAGGGAGAGCAGCCGATCGGTGGCCCAGTTGCGCGTCGCCTGGCGGCGCAACGCGCCGACGCCGGCCAGCAGGCAGAGGGCGAACCCGACGGCGAGGCCCTGGCCATGCGCATGCACCATCGCGCCCCAGGCCATCAGCCATTGAGACAGCATCGGCAGCTCGCGCCCGCTGTGCTCCAGCAGCCCGGCGAAGCGGGGCACCACGAACGCGAGCAGGAACACCGCCACCGAAGCCCCCACGGCAAGCAGCACGGCGGGATAGATCGAAGCCGACACCACGCGGGCACGCAAGGCCTGCAGCGTCGCGCTGTTCTGCGAATAGCGCTTCAGGCTCGCGGCAAGGCCGCCGGTCTGCTCGCTGGCCTTGACGCAGGCCACCAGCACGGGCGGGAAGACGTTGTCCGCCAGCTCCAGGGCCGCCGACAGCGCATGGCCTTCCTCCAGGCGCCGCAGCAGATCGCGATAGACCGCCGCCGAGGCCTCCCGGCGTTCGTTGCTGCCGAGCGTGCGCAGCGCATCGATGACGCTCACGCCCGCGTCGAGCAGCGCCGCGAGCTCGCGCGCGAACAGTTCAACGTCGAATGCCGTCCCGCCCAGCACCGTGCCGCGGATGCGGTGCCGACCGCGCGCGCCGCCGGCCCGGACCGCGATCACCTTCCAGCCCCGTGCGCGCGCTGCCGCGGTCGCGCCGGCCGGCGTGTCGCCTTCGATGCAGACCGTCTGCACCAGGCCACCGGAATCGAAGACTCGCAGCAAGTACTTCACCTCAGCCCCCTCTAACGGCCCGGCCGCAGGCTTCACGGCCAGCCGGTCCGCGCCTTCACCACGATGTGACCGCCACGTTCTCGCCGGTGCCGCCGGGCTGCCCGCTCTTGCCCAGCGAGTACAGGTCGTATTCGCCGTGCTCGCCGGGCGACCGGTAGACGTACGGGCGATCCCACGGGTCGAGCGGCACCGCCTTCTTCAGATAGGGGCCGCTCCACCGCGGCTGGCTCTGCGGCCGCGCGTTGAGCGAGTCCAGGCCTTCCTCCGTGCTCGGGTACGCGCCAACGTCGAGGCGGTACTGATCAAGCGCCTTGCCGAGCGACTCGATCTGCGCCTTCGCGATCTTGATGTTGGACTTGCCGATCTGATCGAAGTACTGCGGCGCCACCAGCCCCGCCAGCAACCCGATGATGACCATCACGACCAGGAGCTCCAGGAGCGTAAAACCCCCGTCCCGGCGCGCGCTTCGACGTGCGAAGACACTGCCGCCGGCATCCGGTGGGCAACGCAAGACCCCGATCATTCGCGTATCAAGCACCACGACGCCCCTCCCTTTCCGTCCTCCGGGACAGCCGGCCCGACCGGCCCAACCCGGCTTGATCTCATTCTTGTCTGTGCATCACGGTGGAAGAAGTGAGGAACCCCCGCCCCCTCGTATGGGTAACGCCCCGATGGTCGATAGGCGCAGAGCCCCCCGTTGCGCGGGGCTCTGTGAAACCTATAATGTGATCACAAGCATCCCAAGGCCACGATGGCCGGGCGCAGACACTGGCATGCCGGCAATCGGCGCGTGCAGCAGCGGTGCGTATTGACGTTGCATCGCATCAACCGGTACCCACGTTCGGAGGCCAGATGAAAACATCTTCGCAGCGCGACGGCCGGCACCTGCACCTGACATGGCGTGACGTCATCGATGCGGTCCGCAAGCTGACCGCAACCGTTCAGCCCAACGAACAGAACTTCGATGCCGCGTCCGATGTCCGCGGCGCGGCGTTCTGCATCCTGTCTCCCGACGGACATTTCGTTTCCGCGAACGACAGCACCGGCGCCATCTTCGGATACTCGGGCAACGAACTGATCGGCCATTCCCTGGTGGACATGGCGGCGAACGGCGGGCGGCAGGACATCATCGATGGCCTGTCGCGCTGTGCTTCCGGGACGTTCCATTCGTTTCATGCGCAGCTGTCCATGCGCGGCGGCCGCCACGCCTCGGTGCTGCTGCACCAGCATCCGATCTTCGATAGCGACGGCTGCATCGGCGCATTGCTGACCATCTTCGAAGAGCCGTCCGCAAGCGAACCCGCCGCGCCGGACGCCGACGCCAGCCCGCCATCGGCCGAACCGGATGCCAAGCGTCAATATGCCTTTCTGATGATCGGCCAGGAACGGGAGCGCAAGCGGATCTCGGCCGAGCTGCACGACGGGCTGGGCCAGGCGCTGACGCTCGTCAAGCTGACCGTCGAGGATGCCCTGATCCATATCCATCGCAACAACATCACCGAGGCCGCCGAGCTGCTCAATACCGCCGTGCTGCGCATCCGCGAATCGATCGGCGACCTGCGCCGCATCTGCAGCGAACTGCGCCCCGCCCTGCTCGATCGCCTCGGCCTGGCCGCTTCGCTCGACGCCCTGTGCAAACGGGTCGAACAGGAAGCGGGGCACCTTGCCGTGCGCTTCGAGAGCGGCGTCGAAGACGAGGAAGTCCCCGACAACCTGAAGGCCGACATCTTCCGGATCACGCAGGAGGCCATGAACAACGCGATCAGGCATGGCGCGGCCACCGAAATCCGTTTGAGCCTGCGCCGCATCGAGAGCGGCATCCTGCTGACGATTCAAGACAACGGTATCGGCTTCGACACGCAGCCCCTGTTCGCCGACCCGGTGTCGCAATCCGGCCTCGGCCTGATCGGCATGCAGCAGCGGGTCGAGCTCAATGGCGGCAGCTTCTTCATCCAGTCGAGCGTGGGCGACGGCACACTGGTCTCCGCGCTATGGCGCGCATGACCGCGGTCAGCGGCTCACGGTGACCTCAACACCGTCAAGCCGCCGCCCCGCTCACTTCACCACACGGCGATACGCCGGGGGCTCGTCGATATTGGCGTCGTTTTGCAGATCCGGCTGCGGCGCGATCAAGCCCAGGCCGATCGCGGCAAGCACCAACCCAGTCACATTGCCGACGCCGAGCTTTTCCATCAGATGCGCGCGGTATTTCTCGATCGTCTTGGGACTGAGGTTCAGATAGAGCCCGACCTGCCTATTGGTCCGGCCTTCGGCCACGAGCTGCAGCACGCTGCGCTCACGCGCGGTCAGCGTTTCCCAGGTGCTCTTGGGCGCCAGTGCCTCATGGCCATTGACGAACGACTTGACCACGTTGCCATAGACATCGGCGCTCAGATGCCGCTTGCCCTGCATGACCGCGCGCAGCGCAGCCACCAGCTCGTCGAATGACGCATCCTTCAGGACATAGCCGTCGACCCCCACGCGCAGCGCTTCCCTCACATACTCTTCCGCCTTGTAGACGGTCAGCACCACCACGCGAATCTGCGGCAGGCGGCGCTTGATCGTCGCCACCATATCGATGCCGTTCATGCCGGGCATCGACAGATCGGTCAGCACCAGGTCCGGGGCCAGCGAGATGGCGAGCTGGCACGCCTCCCTTCCGTCCTTTGCTTCCCCGACCACGTCGTATTCCCCCAGGGCGGACAACATGGATCGCAGACCACACCTGAGCAAATGATGGTCCTCCGCAATCAACAAACGATGTACGGTGCTCACGGCGACTCCTCCTCAGTTCGGCCGCTTAGGCGCACCGGCCGCCTGAATTGTGTTCGTTGTCCCAAAACTTCACGGGAATTTCTGCCGCATGGTTCGACTGCTTCAGTCCATTCGCCTAGTTAAAAAACGTGCGACGAAGCTCACACGGACTAAGCAAGGAATGCGCCATGCGGTCCATCACAAGAAACACCAGAACGCCGCCATACATCCGCGCGGCAAGCATGCGGCAAAGCGTTTCACGGACGTAACAACATGCCGCGCTGAACACCTTCGCGCCCGCGCATCGCCCACCGAAACGAGGGACAGCCGGAACGGCGAAAGCCTGATGGGGCCTGCGTAAACGACCCATCGCTCCCCATGGCATTCGCTTGTAGCGTGCTGTGAGAATCCTGAAACAATCTGTAATAAAGGTTGGGGGGCATTCCCCCCTTGTGATCCCCGCCCGCCACGCCGTGAAGCCGGGTCGCATTCCATGCCAAAGGATTGCGCCTCGGCGCGAAAACGTTAAATCCACGCCGCAATGCAAGCAGTAGCAGGCAGGTTTCAGCGATGGCGAACCCTCGCGATGCAACCGCTCGAATCGGGGAAACATCCCACCTACCGCTGAGCCGCCGACGCTGATCGGCCGGACGTCGACCGACGACTCGAAGCCACCGCGCGTTCCCGTTTTCTCTACCCGGATCACGCTCCCGGGCAAGCAAAAGCCTTGCTCCGCCCGCGTAGGCATGACGTGACCGATCCGTTGGTTCAAGCCCTGGTCGAAAGGGCGCGCATGCAGCGGTGGCCGGTGGCCAAGCTAGGCATTTTTCGCTGGAGGCGATTAGAGGATCACAGCGGCGCACACTTCCCTATCGGGCAGGGCGGGATTCCACTTGACACGCGGCCCAGTTGATGCGAACAAGAGCCGATTTGCGCCATGAGTTTGTTCGCCCACCTGAGCGTAGTTCCCGACCGAAGGCAGAACATCAACAAGAAGCACGACCTGATCGACGTGATCTTCCTCGTCTTTAGCGCCGTGCTCAGCGGTGCCACGGGCTGGAAAGCGATCGAAGTGTTTGGCGACGCGCAGCTTGATTGGCTGCGACACCATCGGGCCTTTGGCAACGGCGTGCCTCGCCGGCACTGTATCGCCAACATCGTCAAGGGCTTGGATACGGACGCATTGATGCAAGCGCTCTTCGGCTGGATCAACGAAAGACGCAAACTCGCAGGCAAGGGCACCATCGCCATCGACGGCAAAACCATGCGCCGCGCATGGCAGGAGGACGTACAGAAAGCGCTGCATGTCGTCTCAGCCTACGATGTCGAACATGGCGTGGCCTTGTATCAGCAAGCGGCGCAGAGCAAGGGCGAGGAGATCAAGCTCGCGCGCAACATCATCGATGTCGTGGCCGCTAAGGGCAAGATCATGACGCTCGACGCGCTGCACTGCCAGAGCGAGACGCTGCAACGGATCGCCGAGAAGAAAAGCGACTACATCGTTGGTGTGAAAGCCAACCAGAAGACGTTGCACGAGTGGGTCCAACAGGCGTTCTGCGCGACCTATGAAGTCAGTGGCACGGCGACCCACGAGCAAGTCAATCGCGGCCATGGCCGGGAGGAGAGGCGCGTCGTGATGCAAATCCCGCGCACTTGCCACCGGAGTTGAAAACACGCTGGCCCTCCATTCGCAGTCTGATCGAGGTGAGCAGCGAGCGCACTGAAAAAGGCCAGACCTACTTCGATTCACGGTGGTACGTCAGTTCGCTGGAGATCGACGCGCAGCGTGTGGCGCAAGCCATCCGCGATCACTGGCAGATCGAGAATGGCTTGCATTGGGTGCTCGATGTGGCCTTCAAGGAGGATGCCACCGCGATCACTGACCCGGAGGGCGCCAAGCATGTCGCCCTGATCAACCGCATCGCGCTCAGCGTGATCAGGCAGCATCAGCAGACCAAGGAGAGCGTCAACAGCAAGCGCAATCGCGCTGCTTGGAGTGCGCCGTTTCGCGATCAACTGATCTTCGGATGAAAGTGGAATCCCGCCCTGCCTAATAGTGAGGCCCGCTCCAAGCAATGTGCTGTTCGCTCTTGCGTAATCGTCACTGCAATCGGCTCGCCCTGAAGCACCGTATCCACACATCGCTTTCCTTCGGATAAAGAAAAGCCGCAGAGCTCTCGAAGTAACGAGCCGAACTGAACTTTGTTGAAACCGGTCTTCCATCCGGTCACTCGAATCATCGTCATTGGTTCACCTTGCTCGTTATGCTGCGCAGCACATTTCCTGGACTGCCGCCAGACGTTCGCGTTTCGCCGTTGATCACGACTTCGTCAACTCCGTACTGCTATGCAATATTACGTAGTTGACTGAGACTAATAGATCCTGCGACGGGGCCATCAATGCGCATACCATTCAATACGAGCTGGTTGCCATTTTGATTCATCTCATTAACGTCTCCGTTCGCGAACGGATCGCAGACTTCATCAGAGCTGAGTAACCATTGGTCAGGACGTTAAATTCATAGCGTTATACACATCTTTTGCCTAATTTTTAGGCGCGTCGCCCGGAACCCCTTGCGGCAAGGGATTCCGGGGTGCCGGCTCACGGAAGGTCTCGGTGGACGCCGTCAGATGCCCCGCTCGTAAACTCTTGATTCATAAGGAGTGCGTCGAGATGTGTATAAAGATATGCGTTAAATTCCGCCATGTCTGACTGCAAGTACAGGTCATGTTTGGCATGCTTATTTCCCACCGATCTTGACAACAGCGAATTGGCCGACTCAAGCCGCAACTGCGGTACCGACTTCAATGCACTCGCAAAATTTGGTACGAGCTTCTCCAAAGCGACTGCACTTCTTTCATTCTCTTCTATGTTATCGAGCACACAACATCAACCCTGATAGTCCTCAAACTCCCACGAAAAAACTCGCGCGAGCTTGCTTGCGATGGCATTCCAGTCAGCACCCGCGCATTCCACCACGTAATCGTGAATGTATTTCTCAATGACTGACCTATCGTACTCTCGAACAATCAGCATGTGGCGCCCCCAGCGGGGTTCCCATATCGTCTGACGAAGCCATTCCGGAGTGCACACGCACAACTCAAAATCGTCTGCCCCTGGGGCCCCGTCGACCCCAATTCGGATGCGAACATTCAATGAAAAGCAAGCCACGTCATCTGGCCTGAACCCGTCAAGATTAGCCTCATCACTGGCAATGCTTTTTACAACTGCATGCATCCCTCACTCCTTAGTTGCTCACATTGAGGTGACCGTTACCAATTTTCATACGTTGCCCCGTCACCGAATTGACATTGTAGGTTTCGAAGTTCGCCTGCGTACCTGTTGTTGCATAAGACGATGTCTTTTGCGTAGGAAAACGGTAAACGCGAGTTCCGTCTGCGCTGACCAACCCCGATCCGTCGCTCGTCAGTTTTGCGCCATCACCAACCCAAATCTTCCCGAGCTTGTTAGCCTCCGCAACTGTTCCACTCCCTATCGAGAAGTTCACGTTGCTTGTCCCGCTCCCATTCACTGCGGCGGCTAACCTCGAATCCTGCGCAGCAATTTCAGCTAGGTTCTGATTCGCAAGTTGACTCTTCAAACCTTGGTAGCTCGCCGCGTTGGCTGCACCTTCAGACGTTGCAGATGTATTTGTGGCACCCCCACCTCTATTTGGGCTCGATCCACCCGCGTTACGGCCGGTCCCGCTACCGCCACTATCACTGCTGCTCGACAGAATCGCATTGCCCGGCGGCGGCCCTGATGGTGCCGGTACGGGCACCATCATCATGCCGCAGGCCGTCCCACCGGACAGTAGACACAGTATCGCGCCGATGGCAACCACGACTGCAGGTGCACTCGGACGCCCGGTATTCGATCCGCCACCATCGGGATCAAATTGACGCTCCGGATGCGTCTGCGCATCACGCTCGTTACGCTGCCCGACCGAAAGAAAATGCCGGAGCCCTCGCTCCGTATCGCCAATCGGATCGCTATAGGTCCACTTTGCCCAATCGACTACGGCATCCCAAGATTGATTCAGCAAGCCGCCGCTTTTGGCCGCATTCTCCGCGTGATTTCCCGAGTTGTTCAGCGCTTCGTTCTGCGCCGCGGCCATCCCGCCCTGGACGTTTTGTCCCAACGCGCCAGCCACGCCACCGCCTGCCAGTCCGGCGAAGGCAGACAGCATGGCCTGCTGACCCGCATCCAGCGGCGCGCCCGTCGGGTCGATCGCTTTGATGATGTCCGGCGCCAGCAAGGCACTTGTCACTCCACCAATCGCACCACTGCTACACCCGGTGCCCTGTGCGGCAGAACTGGCGCAGCCCAGTAGCGCGTGCGCCGCGTAGTACGCAGGCCCCGCCAGCGTACCGTTCGCGTTGAGGTTCCCAATGCCGTACGCTGCGATCGCTGCCAAATCATTCACAGCGCTATCACGCAGATTCGTCAGGAAGCTTCCGCCGTTGATCGCAGTGTTGACGCCTGCTTTGATGCTGGCATCCATGGCTAGCGCAGCTAACCGCTCACCCAACGTCCCCGTCGCGGTAGTTGCTTGCGTCAGGCCATCGCCAACAGCCTTGGTGCCAGATAGAGCAGCAATGCTCCGATCCGACGCCGAACTCAGGCTGTCCACCGTCCCAAGCGTGCCATTCGCATTGAGCGTGATCCCCTGCGTGATCCCCGCCGTCAGCGCTGACGTGGCGCCCGCCTTGACCAGCGCGCCAAAGCTGAAGCCCTGGCCGCTGCTCGCCTGTTGCATCGTGTTGGTCGTCATCGACGCAACCGCCGCCTGGGCCATGGCTTGACCCACGGTCAGGGTCGCTCCCACCCCGGCATACGCGGCCATCGCCGCGCCGCCCGTCATGATCCCGATGGCCACCATCACCACGCCGGCGAACAGTTGCCCGAACCAACTCTCCGACCGCACAAAGGTGTCGGTATGCGTGCTCGTGACAGCCTGCATACCCGCCTGCACGGCCGCCGCCACCCGCGCAGCCTCCGCCGCACTCATCGAGCCGTCCGCATTCAACTGCGCAACGACACCGTTGATGTTCCGGATCTGCCCCGCGATGTCCGCCGCGTTGCCCGCGAAGACGAAGCCGCTGTTGGCCTGCCCCTGCTGCCCCGTCGTGCGCGCCCAGCCGTCCTCGATCGGCTGCCACGCCGCCGTCATCTCCGCCGCGCGCTGCTCGTTGACGATGGTGGTGTTGCTCTTGAGCGTGCCGTACGAGCCCAGCGTGCCCGTGTTGCGGATCGGGTTGTCCGCCAGCAGCTCCAGCGACTTGCTCGCGACGATGCTGCCGCCCGGCTCGATGCCGCTGTAGCCCGGCGGCAGGTACACCTGCGGCACCAGTGCGCTGACCATCGGGCACGCGCTGCTCAGGCAATTCGGGTCCGGCACCTGCTGCGTCACGTACCACAGCATCGGCTTGTCCAGCGCGGCCAGCTGGCCCGGCGTCAGGGCCTGGCCCAGCTGGACGTTGTGCGCCTTCGCGTAGTCGACGGCGTTCTGGTACAGGATCAGCTTCTGCTGATCGTCCGCCGTCAGGTGGGTCTGGCTGTCGTACGCCAGGCCGTTGATGAAGCTGGTGCGGCCGGTCTGGGCCAGCGCGGCCTGATCCAGCCGCTGGTTCTCGACCTGCGGGTCGTAGTAGAACGGCGTGCCGCCGGGGCGCAGCTCGGCCGGCAGCGCGTTGATCAGCGTCTGCGGGCCGACACCGCCCAGCACGGCCGTGGCGGGGCTGTTCGACAGGTATTGCGCGGTCGATACGGATGCCGCAGGAGCGCTCACCGCATTGCCCGCCAACGGTGTATTGAAGTGCCACGAGAACCCGCCGACCGCGCCGCCGGCCTGCGGGGTACTGACCGCCGGCACAGTCGCGGACGCCGCACCGCTCGGCCCGGCCTGCGCCGCCGACAGCGTCGGCGAGGTGACGATCACCGGGTTGAATGTCCAGAGGCCGCCGGTGGTGCCGGGGCTGGCGGGCGCCGGCACGCCTTGCTGCAGCACGGTGGTCGGGCCGCTGAACGTGTCCGGCGTGCCCGTTGCCGGCAATTGCGCGTTGGGCGTGCCGATCGGGCCCAGGCTGACCACCTGCCGCCCGCTGGTGGACGGCGGCGTCTGGATCGACGGGTTGGTGATGCCGTTGGTGATCGAGGCACCCGACAGCGCAACCGCCGTGCCCTCGATGTTGCCGCTGTTGACGATGGCGCCACCCGCGCGAATGGCCAGGTTGCCCCCGCGCACATACGAATTCAGCACGCCGATGGTGGGCGCGTTTTCTGCGTTGGCATTGGTGCCATTGGACAGGTTGCCGCCGAAAACCCGCTGGCAACCCGAGATGTCGCCGCCCGCATCGCAACCCCAGCGGTCGCTGACGTTGGCGTTCTGGTCGGAGAAGCTCCAGTGGTAGTACCGGCGCAGGAAGATCGAGCTGTTGTCGAAGCTGCCCGTGGTGATGGTGTTGTTGCCGCCGGCCACGATGGCGCCGCCGTTGTTGCGCACGGCGCCGGCATGGATGGTCAGGTCGCCGGCGGCCAGGATCATGCCCGCATCGCCGGTGGCGCTTTGCGTGGCCGTGGCGCAGGCGGTGCCGCCCACCTTGCCGCAGGGCGACATGTTGTCGCCCTGGCTCTGGTAGACCGTGGTGGTCGGCGCGGCCTGGTTGACCAGGCTGTTGGCCGCGCTGATGGTGACCGAGCCCGCCGTGGACTGGATCGTACCGCCGGTGTTGGTCACCGCCGGGGCGGTGATCTGCACGTTGCCGGACGCCGCGATCGTGCCGGTCTGGTTGGTCAGCTGCGAAAGATTGGCCGTGAGCGCACCGCCCGCGATGATGCTGGCGACCTGCTGCTTCGGGTCGATGACTTCGTTGTACGGGCTGCCCGTCCCACCGGGCGCGACACCCTTGTCCACGCAGTTGGCGGGATTGCCCACGCAGCCGGGCAGCGTGGTGCGGTTGATCTGCAACTGGCCGACGTTGTTGACCGAGCCGCCCAGCGCGACATTGCCGGCCGCGGCGATCTGCCCGCCGTTATTGAGCGTGCCGGTCTGGGTGAGGTCGATATTGCCGCCGGCGGCGATGACGCCCTGCTTGCCGGCGGTCTGCTGCACGGTGGTTTGCGGCGCGGGAGGGGTCGCTGCCGGCACGGTGTGGAATGTGCCTGGCACCACCTGGTTCTGCATGACAAACCAATGCGGTGTGGGACAGCCATCCGAGCAACCATCGCTCATGACCGCATCAGAAAACAACGGTTTGGTGCCAGAGTGCAAAGCATCATAGAGCTGCGCCATGAAGCTATTGAGCACGGCACCGTCGATGGATTCGGTGATGGTCTTGGTCGCGCCCGCCGCTGCGCCGTTGTTGAGCGTCCCAACGGCCATCGTGATATTGCCCGCTGCGCTGATCTGCCCCCCGTTGTTGGACAGCGTAGAAGCCGTCACCGCAAGATTGCGACCCGCCCGGATGATGCCGCTGACCCCAGCCTGGGTCGTCGTCTCGGTCCGCGTCACGGTTGGCAGCGTGGCAAGCGCCGTAGCAGGATGGTCGACCATGCTGCCAAGGTGCCAGAAGTCCACGTACTGATCATGCAGACTGCGGACCAGTTCGGTCGCCAGATAGCCGTAGATGACCCCGTTCGCATCCGGTTTCAGATCGCCGATCGTGACCGCTCGGTAGATCGCCATGTAGTCCGGGCTGCCTTGCTCACCGCCTGGGAGCGAGAAACTGAGCTGCTCCCTGCCGATCACAATCTTCGACAGGTACGTCGGGTTGATTTCCTGCCCCGTCACCACAGTCGTACTGGCACCGCCCGATACCGTCGCATCATTGACGATCTGGCCTGCGGTCAGATTCACATCCCGCCCCGCGCCGATCGTGCCGCCCTGGTTCAGCACCGTGCCCGACACGTTGACGGTCACGTCGCGGTTGGCCTGGGTCAGCGCGCCAGCGTTGTCGTAGCTGGCACCGGCAATCTTGGCGTCGTTGAGCGCTTCGACCGTGCCCCGGTTGGTGGTCGCGCCGTTGATGGAGAGATCGCGATCGGCGTGCAGGGTGGCGCCCGCCGCATTGCCGATGCGGCCGCCCGAGAGCGCCAGATCTTTGCCCGCCACGATCTGGCCGCTGTTGCTGATGGCCCCGGGCGTGGTCAGCGTCAGATTGCCGGCGTGCTGGATCGCGCCCGTGTTGCTGATGCCGTTGCCGGCATTCACCGTGGCGCTCTGGCCGCCCAGGGTCCAGTTGCCCGTGTTGGCGACGGCGCCGACGTTGTAGGTCAGCTGGTTACCGGCATTGATGGTGCCCAGATTGGCGGAAGCGCCGTCGATGGTCTGGTTGGCGAGATTCAGCGTGGCGTTGCCGGTGGCCGCGATCTGTCCGCCTGCGTTGTTGAAGCTGCCGTTGGCGCCCGATGCCGTCAGGTTCAGGTCGGCACCGGCCGCGGTGCCCGACGCGCGGCCGGCAAAGATCGTCCCGTTCCGGTTGTCCAGGGTGCCGGCCGCCACGTTGAGCGCCTGCAGACCCAGCACCGTACCGCCCTGGTTGTTGAAGGCGCTGTCGGCCGTGACGCTGACAGCCTGGCCCCCGATCAGTCCCGAATTGACGACGGCAGTACCGTGCACCGTGGTCGTCGCGCCGCCCAGGGTGCCGGTGTTCGTGATCGTAGTGCCGGTCACGCCGAGCGCGTTCGATGCGGTGACGGTGCCCGCGTTGGTGACCGCACCGCCTTTCAGTGTCGCGGAGCCGGTGTTGATCGTGCCCGCAGTGGCAATCCCCTGCGTGCCGGTGACGCTCAATGTGCCGTTGACCTGGCTGGTCTTGCCGACACTGCCGAGCGACACCGCGGCACCGCTCAACGTCGCGCTGCCGCCCACCAGCGGCAGCGCCGCGATGGACAGCGCGTTCGCGGCGCTCGCCACGAAATTGCCCGCCGCCTGGCTGCTGCCGGTCAGGGCGATGTCGCGGCCGGCGCTGAATACCGAGTCGCCCACGCTCGCGGTGCGGCCCTGCCCCGTGATGTCTTGCGTCGCGGAAACGCCAAGCTTGCCCAGGGCAGCCACCTGGCCATCCAGTGCGGCATTCCCCTGGGTCGCGTTCAGGGTCGTATCGCCGGCGGACTGGGTGGCCCCCGTCACGGCGACGCTGGTGCCGACCAGCGAGACATGGCCGCCGTGCGCGATGACGCTGCCGGTGGCACTCGTCGTGCCCGCAGCGGATTGAGCGGACACATCCTTGGCCGCGTAAACCGTGCCGCCGAGCGTCGTACCGCCCTGCCCGGCCGCCGTGACGCTGCCGCCGGACAGCACGGCACCGGACGTGGACAGCGACCCGCCGCCAGCGCGCAGTTGCGCATCGCCGCTGGCGGCAAGGGTGCCGGCAGCGGTCAGATTGCGCCCCGCCAAGGCCGTGAGCGCGGTGCCGGAGATGACCGATGCCGCATTGCCAAAGCTGGCGTCGCGCCCCGCCGTGAGCGATGTGCTGCCGACACTCTGGGCAGAGCCCGTGACGGTCATATCCTGTCCGGCCGCAGCAGTCAGGTTGCCCAGGGCCAGGACGGCGCCACCGAGATTGGCACTGCCCTGCATCGCCGCAACGGTCGTGTTGCCCGCGGACTGCGTCGCCCCGGTGATGCCGACATCGGTTGCGCCGGCCAGGGACACATTGCCGCGTTGAGCCGTCACCACACCGGGCACCATGACACGGGCGCCCGACGATCGGGCCTCCACGTTCTGGGTGGCGTACACCGTTCCGCCCAGCGTGACATCGCCCTGGGCCACGGCGCCGACATTGCCGCCCGCCCGCGTCTGGCCGGAGGTCGTCAGCGTGCCGCCGCTGGCGCTGAGCTGCGTATCGCCGCCGGACAGTGTTGAGCCGGCGATGGACAGATTGCGGCCAGCGGTTGCACTGAACGTCGTGTTGGCCGTGATCGCGTTCGGGCCGGACACCACCAGGTCGCGCCCCGCCGTAAGGCTGGTGGCTGCGCCGCTCTGCGCCGTGCCGGAGACCGCCACATCCGCGCCAGCGGAAGCCGCCAGGTTGCCGCCGGTGACAGCGGAACCGGCAATAGTGGCCGAACCTTGCGCGGCAGCCAGCGCCGTGTCGCCCACGGATTGCGTGGTACCCAGGACCGCAACGCTCTGGCCACCGGTAACGGTCAGCTTGCCCAGTGCCACGGTCTGCCCCGCCAGCGATGCGCTCCCTTGCCGCGCGGCGATGGCCGTATCGCCCGACGATTGCAGGACACCCGTGACGTTTGCGTCCGTGGCGCCGGTCAGCGCCAGATTGCCGCCGTGCGCCGTCAACGTGCCGGTTGCGCGGAGATCGGCACCGGTGGATTGCGCAGTCACGGCCCGGTTGGCGGACACGCTGCCGCCCAGGGTCATCGGGCCTTGCGCGCTGGCGTCGAGGCTGCCGCCCGCCTGGACCGTTCCCGAGGTGGACAGGGTTCCGGCTGCAGCCGTCAGCCGGGCATCCCCGGCCGCGGCAACGGTGCCGCCGACCGACAGGCTGCGCCCGGCCGTGGCCACGATCTTGCCGGTGCTTTGCGCCGCCCCGTCGATGGCGACGTCCTGACCGGCCGTGACCTGCAAATCGCCGTTGGACACCAGCTTGCCGTTGATGCCGACCGTACCGGCCCGAGCCTGAAGCGTTGCGGCACCGGCCGTCTGCACCCGGCCGCTGGCCGAAATATCCTGCGCCGCCGAGACGTTCAGATTACCGTTGTGCGTCAGCGTCCCCGACAGGTCCGCGCTGCCGCGCTGGGCATCGATGGTGACATGGCGGCCGGCCGTGACGGTGCCGCCGAGTTGCGCGTCCGTTCCGGCGGTAACGGTCAAGTCTTGCGGCGCGACCACGCTGCCCGTGACCTGAACGCGGCCGGTCCGTGCCGACAGGCCGACGCTGCCGGCATCGGTGGCAACGCTGCCGGAGATCAGCAGATTGCGCTGCGTGCCGATATTGAGGTCGCCGCTGCCAGTCAACTGCCCCGCGATCGTCGTATCGCGCGCCGCATTCAGCGCAATGCCCCCAGGCGAAGCCACCTTGCCGCCCAGCGTGACATCGCCCGTGCCATCCTTGCCCTGTGCGGTCACGGCAATGCTTGCCGCGTTCAGGTTGCCGCCCAGGTTGACGCTCTTGCCCGCACTCACGTTCAGCGCCTTGGCCGCAGCCAGATTGCCCGATCCGGCAACATTGCCGCCCGCGCTCACCGTCACGTTGTTGCCCGCCTGCGCCGCCCCGCCGAGCGTCACGTCGCCGCCCGCCCCGATCGTCACGTCCTGGTGCGCCCGCACGGCCCCGCTCGTGCTCACCGCCCCCGTCGTCGTAATGCCGGCGCTCTGCTGCCCATACACGTTGCCGACGCTGACATCGCCATTGGCATCGATATTGACGTTGCTGGTATTGGCCGCCAGGTCGCCGGCGGCGCGCACGCCCAGCCCCTGCGCCGTCGAGATCAGCTTGATCTGCCCCGCCGTCATCGCGCCGAACGCCGTCGCGTCGATGGCCAGACCGTTCTGCGCGCTCGCGCTGTTGGCCGCCGCATTGGCGCCCGCGCCGCTCACCTGCCAGTCGGAACCCGCCCGGCCCGCGCCCGTCGCCACCGGCGCGACCTGCTGGTTCCCCGCGATCACGCTGATCTGGTTGCCCGCGTACAGCGGCGCATTGACGCCCACCGTCTGGCCGATCAGGTTGATCGCCCCGACCGTGCCCTCGATCCCGGCACCGGCCGTGGAGCCCGCCGCCGGGTCGATCTGGATGCGCCCGCTGTTGACCAGGAAGCCCACCGCGGTGGCCTGGTCGAATGAAACGTTTGCGCCGCTGCCGTTCAGAAACTGCGGTGTACCGCTGGACAGCGTCACCCGTGGCGTGTTCGTAAACCCCGCGCCCTGCGTATAGATGCCCGCTGGCGCGGCAAAGATCACGCTGGCCGGCGCGCCGAACACTTCCACCGTGCCGTTGATGCGGATCGGATCGGTGCCCGTGACCTGCGTCAGGATGGTCGAGGCCGGGCCCGACGTGGCCAGGTTCGCGTTACCGCCGACGTTGCCGCCCAGGAGCGTGCCGCCGCCGGCCAGGCTGTTGTTCAGGATCAGGCCGATGCCATCAACTGTCAGTGAGCGCAGCAGGTTGTACGACAGGCCGCTCTGGTTAGGCGTTGTGATGTTGATGGCCGGCACGCCCCCGCCCTGCCCCGTGGTCTGCGTGAGAGTGGGCGTGAAGCGGATCGGCGCGGTGGGATCGGTGATGGCGCCGGCCTGCGCCTGCCGCAGGCCCCAGCGCACCAGCAGGCGGCCGGTGGTGCGCCACGACGTGAACGGGCTGTCGACGGTTGTGCCGTGCAGTGCAATCGTGGCGGCGCTCTGCCGGGCGGCCTGCCAGGAGACTTGCACCGGGCCGAGCCAGCTGATGAGCGCAACGGCGGCAGCGATGGAGCGCGCTACAAACGAGCGCCTGGCACGGTCGTGGCGGCTGACGGGATCCGCAGTCCCTGCGCTAGCGCCGTGTTGTTCTTGTTGCAGTGCAATAGCACACGGCTGCTCCAACGCAGCGCGTGCGCGGGCCGTGACCGGCTGGCGCATCGATGAAACTCCCCGAACGTCTGTTGTGCGGGGTGGCTTCGTGCGGCCGGTCTGCCGGCCGTAGGCTCCCCTATTTAGACTTGGGGAGGATCATGGCGAATCACAGTGTGAAGGGCATCCCTCGAAATCGTGAAATTCGATGAAACAGGGATGAAAAGAATGGACATCTGATCTTATGAATTCTTAATCCATCAGATCAGCAAGCTGATCCCGGCCGACACGCTCGCGCTGCCCAAGCTTGCTGGTTGGTTCCCTGCGGCAGCGGCGACGCCCGTCTCCCAGCGCCAAGGCTGTCACGTTTCACCGCAAAGGCACGGGATGAAAGCCTGCGGACCGTGAAGCAAGCAAGCCATCACGAAATTGGCAAGCGTTACCCACGGGTGGACGCTTGGCTTTGTCGCCGAACAGCGCGTTCATCACGTCACGTTCAAACCACCTCGAAGGAGCAACACGTGACTACCCCGCGACTGACCCCGGCCCAACACACGATCCTCGTGCACGCCATCGAACACACCGGCGGCAAAATCGAATGGTTCCCCGACAACATCAACGGCGGCGCGCGCAAAAAGGTGCTCGACGGCCTCGCCAAGCGTGCACTGATTACCTCGGGGGGGCGACGACTGGTTTGTAGCGGACGCGGGCTACGACGCCCTGGAGCGCAAACGCTCAGTGCCCGCCCCGGTGACGGAAGACCCTGCCGTCGAAGCCGCCGTGACAACGGCGGAGGCCGCGTGGATGCAAGAAACTGCGGCCAAGGTGCCCCGCACCCGCGCCAATAGCAAACAGGCCACCGTGATCGCGATGCTGTGCCGGCCGGAAGGTGCGACCGTGAAACAGATCTGCGAAGAAACCGGCTGGCTTGCACACACAGTGCGCGGCGCGTTTGCCGGCACCTTCAAGAAGAGGCTCGGACTGGTTATCGCTTCCGAGAAACCGGTCAACGGCGACCGCGTCTATCGGATCAAGACAGCGAGCGACGAGCAACCCGACCAAGCCGCTTGATACCGCGCGGGGCCGGCTGCGATGGCGGTGGTCCCGCATAAAGCTGCAAACAGCGCTTGGCTCGTGTCCCGCGCAGTGCGTTCATGTCCTTGTCGTGATTGACGACACCGATCCCAAGGAGAACACCATGTCCCAACGATTCAAACAAGCCGCCATCGACGATGTGCAGTCCAACCATGTGGACGTCGCACTGCAGGAGCGGCTGCTCGATCTTTTCGGATACACGATGCGCTCGGTTGCCATCACCCTGGTGCGTGAAGCGCGGCTCCATACCGACGACTTCGCGACCAGCCGGTCGCCCCGCTGCGATGGCTTCACGCTGGCCATCCACCAGGTCTTCCCCGGCAAGCGCGATGCCTGGGCTGGCGTCTTCGAGCGCGATGACCAACGACTCGAAGTGATCGGGCACCTGGAATAAGCTGGAGCGTGGCCGGTGTCTACCCCGGCCACGAGAACAAGCTGTCAGCCCACTGGCCTATAGCATCCTCTGCACATCATTCAATGCGCCATCCAGCTCGAGCTTGAGCGGCGCAAGCAGGCCGTGCAGGCAACGGCATTCCCAAGCGCGGTCGCTCCACAAGTCGAGCAACTGCAGGATGCCGACAAGGCCGGTGCTGACATTCAGCAGCCGGGCGCAAGCGTCCTCCGTCGTTGCGTAGATCAGTGTGCTGGTCGTCTCCAACTGGCGCAGCGTCGCCGCGCTGGTGCGCACGGTGCCTTTGCGACTGTGCTCGGGCATCAACCGATGTACCAGCTCGCACAACTGCGCCAGGGCGAGCGTCTGTGGAGAACGTTTCTGCTCACGCATGCATCGCCTCCATCTGCCCCATGCTGGCACGAACGGTTTCGAGCCGTACTCGGCCGGCACGACCAAGTACAGCGCTCCGCAAGAGCGAGAGAATGATGGTGGCGAAACTGATGGGAGAAGCTGGCTGCTCAGAACCTGTTCACGATCTCCTGAGCAACAGGGCCAGGAAGGCTAGATGAACGAATTGCAGGCTGGTGTTGAGTTTGCGTTCGCAGTTCTTCCATAGCCTGCGGTTCTTCTCCAGCCACGCAAAGCTGCGCTCCACAACCCAGCGTTGGGGTATCACCTTGAAGGTGTGCAGTTCGCTACGTTTGGCAATCTGCACCGTCACCTCTTCGCTCAAGGCGTCGCGCACGCCCTGCGCAAAAGGCTCGCCCACATAACCATTGTCGGCCAGCAAACTTTGCACTCGGCTCAAGCCGGGCTTGCAGCGCTTGAGCGCCTGTAGCGCCCCCTTGCGATCTGTCACCTCGGCGGTCGTCACCGCCACGGCATGCGGCAGACCCTGCGTGTCCACTGCGATATGGCGTTTGATGCCCGAAACCTTCTTGCCCGCGTCATAGCCCTTGTGCGCCGCCGTGTCCGTGTTCTTCACGCTCTGCGCGTCCACGATCAAGAACGTCGTGCAGGCGTTGCGCCCCTGTCTGGCGCGGGCCGCGCCAACCTGATTTTTTGAGCGCCCGCTCCAGCAGGCTCACGCCTTGCTCGTCGGGCTCGCTCCATTTGGCGAAGTACGAATGCACTGTGCGCCATTTGGGGAAGTCGCTGGGCAACGCACGCCATTGGCAGCCTGTGCGCAGCAGGTACAGCACTGCGCACCACACCTCGTACAGGTCCACCGTTCTCGGCTTGGTTCTCTTGCGGGCCTGTTCCAGCAGCGGGCGAATCGGCTCGAACCGCTCCCGGCTCATGTCACTTGGGTAGGTCTTCTTGCGCATCCTCGGATTCTCCTGGTTTTACGCAAGATCGTGAACAGGTTCTCAGGACGAGCAAGGGCATCAGGCATTGGGACCTCTACGTTTGGTGGAGGCCCGCCGCTCATTTCCACATGAGGGTGGCGGGCCAGACGGCAGGGGTGGAAAACCGGCAACGTAGAAACCGGCCAGCCCGAAGGCTGCCCCGCCCGGCCCGCGGCGCTTATTGTAAGCGTGCAGACGCGCTGCGGATAGGGCGCCAGCCGGTCGCCATGCGTTGTTCGGGGTACCACTCCCGGTCACCGTCTTCGGCGACGGCCTGATGTTTGGCTATCTACGGAAGGGTGTCAAGCCGTCCCCGCGACCCGTGTCCCTACTTACGAACAAGCTGACCTTCAACCGTTGACGGCCGCGTCCTTCACCTTCTTCAACGGCCGCACCTTGACGCGCACGGTCGCCGGCTTCGCTTCAAACCACTGCTCCTGACCGGTAAAGGGATTCTTGCCAAAGCGGCGCTTGGTCGCCGGTACCTTGACCGACGTCACCTTGAACAGACCCGGCAGCGTGAATTCACCGGCGCCCTTCTTATGCAGAGCACCCAGGATAGTGTTCTCCAGATGGAGCAGCACGGCCTTCACCGACTTCGCGTCGAGTTCGGCCCGCTCGGCCAGATGACTCACCAAGCTCGCCTTGGTAAACGTGTCTTTCAGCGGCTTGACGGCCGACGTTGTCACTGCGGCCTTCTTCGCCGATGCAGCCTTCTTCGTTGTGGTCTTCGCTTTGGTAGCCATAGAGAGGATAGGTATCAGGTGAATTGGCAATCCAGGTGTAGGACGTTGCAAACACAACATCGCCCCAGGCACGAGCATAGCAAAGCCGTGGACGGTAAGGCGGCACTCCAGGTGGCCCCGGCAGTGGCTTTTGTTCGAGGCAGAACGACACTTCAGCAATGCGTCAATGGCCCCATGCATTGCCCGAGCGCGCGATCACAGATAGGCCAATGCGTATCAATTGCGAGTTCTACCTCGTGTGCATAGTGCGCAAGCGGCGGGAATGACAGAGGATCCATCGCTACCCCGTCTTCCAGCGAAGGCAACGCACGACGGATAGGGTGCGAACCTGAAGCTGGATGCGAACCTCGTATGACGGTGCGAACCATTACCTGGGCAGGTTCGCACCGCTCACGAAGCACAAGACCCGCGCAAACGCAGTATTGGCGCGGGTCTGTAGGACATGACCGATTCAGTTCGGGCGCGGGTGCGAACCATGCGAACCTGGGTTCGCACCCTGACGGTAGGCAAGCGTTGCGCGTGTGCCTCCCGTATTGCGCTTTGGCTAGGAAGGACCCCTTCGCCCCCCGGGGGGCCTCGCGGCCCCGGCGCTCATGTCGTCACGATAGGCGTAAATGTACCGCTTTTCGGGGACGATGCGACACCCCCCTTTTTGCGTTGGCTTATCAACCAATCGCAACGCCCCGCAATCCTCCGCAGGCGTTGCCGATATTGCTCAATATTACTCACGGCCCGCGAGGCCGCCTCCATTGAGCCGGCTGACCACGGTCTGCATGGCGCGCTGCCAGCGCCGTTGCGCCGTCTTGATGCAGCACGCATAGCGCTTGGCGATGTACTGCCATTCGTCGCCTTGTGCGCGCATCCAGACCAGGTGCCGATGGTCCACGTCCAGCCACTGCACCCACCGCATCGTCTCGAGCATCCGGTCGATGGCCGCGGGACTGGGCGGGTAGTAGTGGCGCGGCTGCTCGTCCGCCGCCAGGCGCTCCCATTGCTCGCGCACGATGTGCGGCCAGACTCGGAAGTAGCCCTGCACGCGGACAGGTGGCAGCGTGCGTCCGGTACGGGCCGCCTCCTCGAAACGCGCCGCCACCGAATCGAGCGTCCAGTCGAACGAGCTACCGGTCATGGCGCTTGCCTCCCTCGCCATAGAGCCGCTCACCGATGCGGCGCACCAGCTCGCGTTCGAGGAAGTCCAGGCGACCGTCGGATTCGGCGACCACGAGGATGCGCTGGTCCCGCCAGCCTTGCCGTTTGAAGGCTTCGAGGTCCGTGACCTCGGGCTGCGTGCGGGCCAGTGCGGAACGGTAAGACGGTGTGTGAATCTTCACGTCTTCCTCCCGTCGCGAAGCGACACCCCCGTCCATGCCCGGACAGTGCCTGATTGCAGCCTGGTGGATTGGAGGCCCTTGAACCGCAGAAACATGGCCAGACGCTTGGGTGTGCTGGTGTAGTAGTCGTTCGTTCGGGCCCAATTCTGCCAACTCTCCCACAAGGCACGGCTGGTCTCGGGAAACTCAGGCCGAGTCCGGCAGCAGGCTGTGAACCAGGCTTGCATCACCTCGTTATACACATCTCACCTCAATCGGCTTCACTGCGAAGCGCGCGTAGTGTCTGAGCGGCGGTCATGACCTGCTGCAAGCCCTCCCAGATGGTCTTGGCACCGGGCTCGCCGTCGCCCTTGCGGGCAAGGAAGCCACCCACTTGCGCCACCAGGCGCAGCACTTCGTTCAGGGTTGGCGCGCCCTTGGGCCTACGCTTGTTCATCAGCAGGTAGGCTCCATGAATCTCATCAGGGTCGAAGAACAGCGCCGCATCCAGGTCAGGACAGGTTCTGCCCAGGCGCATCAGATAAGCGATGCGCCATGCCACGATCATGAACAGCGCCAGCGCGCGTTCGATGCGATCAACGGCCGAGAGCTGCAACGCTTGGACACGGCAGCCGTTCTTGAGCACGTGGAAGAACATCTCAATCTCCCATCTGGCCCGGTACCAGTCGATCAACTCCACCAGCTCGTCTGCGCCGGCCGGCACTCGATTGGTGAGCAAGCGCCATTCGACTGGCTTGACGCCTGCCGGCGGGGCGATTTCCTTGGCGATCACGCACGTCAGCGCAAGCCCGCACCGCAACGTCACCTGCTTCATACGCAACGCCTGTTTCACCGTGCGAGCCTTCTGCCCCTCACGGGCCGCCATGACGAACTCGATTTCGCCCACCGCCTCGGTCTTGAGCACGGTCGGCCAGAGCTTCTCGCCACCGTCCAGGCTGCGATTGTGCGTCGAGCGGATCAGCCAGTCCGCCGGTGTCCCAAGCTCGGCGGCTCGCTGCATCAGCGCCGTGATGTCCGCTTCCCGATCGGCCACGTACACCAGCCGCGTGCTCGGCAACTGCGAGGCGAGTTCGGCGACCCGCTCGTACCCCTCGATCCAGCGCGCGCTCTCCTTGATACCGCCACGCTCGCCGTCGGCATCCTTGGGCTCGCGCGCCCACATCCAGGCATCCAGCACGCCCAGCCCCACGCGATCCGTGCTCACCGCATAGGTCGGATGCACATACATGCCGCGCCGCGCTTCGTAGTTCAGCGGTCCCAGACCGCTGGCCTCCTGGCCGTTGAAGTCCAGTTCGGTTGTGTCCGCAATGCACAGCACGACTTCGTGCTCACCCATGCGTTGCACCGTGCGCTCCCAATGCGGCTCCATGATGTCGCCCCACTCGAACGCAGGGTTCTCCATGAAACGATACGCGCCGATCGTCTCGCTCCAGCCGTGGCACGCGTGCGGGATGCTCTCCGTCGGCTTCTCGGCAAACCTCGTCAGCAGCGTCTTCGCCCGTTCGTTGCGTCTCGCGTCACCCAGATTCACGCCTTCCAACTCCTTGTGTGCCCAGCCGTCCGATTCTCGCGCCATCTGCAATCGCCGCAAATTGCGAGAGTAAACGCCGATTCGCTTTCGTTTACAACCCCAGCCCTTGCATCAAATCGGCCGCCAGCCCTTCAGCCGCACGGCTTTGCGGACTTGTGTATAACGAGGTGGGCTTGCATGGCATGTGCCGTTGAGGATTCGTAAGCAAAGAGCGTATCCAATGTTGTCATCGATTCATTCAACTCGTGTGCATTTCCAATGCCGGTGACAGGTCCGATTCAGCCCGACCAGTTTGCGGATAACTGTCTACGCCTGCGCGCACGCGTAGGCGTTAATCCGTAAGCCCGTCAGGCAATGGCCAATGCGTCACCGACCGGGGTCATTCAGTCGTCGCGATAGGAGTACGGCTGGCCGAACGGCTTGGCCCTGAGTGCAATTCCAGTAACCCCTCGGGCACCGGACGTCAGGCGACATTTCTCGAACCTGCGCGTCGCCATCAGCTCGGAGAAGCGCTTGACCGAGCCTACGTACTCGCCCGCCCGCTCGGCCCACTCCCGCCAGTCTGCGAAGAGCATCGAGACGCCCTCGCGATGAGCCCGCCCCAACAGACAGCGCTCCTCGATCCACTGCCCCAGCGCGTCCTCGGCCTCGAAATACTCCTCGGTGGCCGACAGAACGCTGGCGGGTGGATCCAAGCGCTGGCGCTGCCAGGCGAGACACCCCTCGATGGCCCAAGCCAGGATCCCGTCCCGCTCCTTGAGCAGCTTCTCGGTGAGCCGGCCATCGCGGCGTTCGGGCGGCACGGTGACCGTGAAGGGAATCAGGTGCAGGCGCCGCTTCATCGCCTCGTCCACGTTGCGGATCGACGGCTTGTGGTTGCCGGCGACCAGCAGCTTGAACTGCGGCCAGTAGTCGAAGAAGTCTTGGCGCATGAAGCGCGCGCTCACTTTGTCGCCGCCGGTGATGGACTTGACCTTCGACTCGTTCCACCGCCGGCCCTGCTCCGTCTCGATGGACGACACTAGGCGTGCGCCGCGCAAGCCAGCCAGATCGGTGGGATGGCGATCGCCGCGCACGTCCATGAACGTATCCATCGGCGCGTTGGCCGCGTAGTCGCCCAGAATCGTGGCCAGCACGTTCAGGAAGACCGACTTGCCGTTGGCACCGGTGCCGTACAGGAAGAACAGCGCGTGTTCGCTGGTCACGCCCGTCAGGCAATAGCCGACCATCCGCTGCAGGTAGGCCGCCAGCTCCGTGTTGCCGCCGGTGATGTCGGAGATGAACGCCAGCCACGATGGGCAGCCCTCCCCGTTGCGCCCGCGCGGCGTCGCCGTCGTCACCTTCGTCATCCGGTCCTCGCGCCGATGCGCTCGCAGGTTGCCCGTCCGCAGATCGACCACGCCGCCGGGGGTGTTGAGCGCCCACACGTCTGCATCCCACTCGTCGGCCGTGGCCGCATGCTTCGGGTCCGAACGGGCGATCTTCTCAACCGAGGCGATGGTCGACGAGCTCGCCAGCTTGGCTTTCTGCCGCGGCGTGTCCGCCTTGAACGAGGCCGCCCGGCAGATGCCGCGCGACAGGTGGGTGACGTACAGCAACTGGTCGTGATTCCATCGCACCCCGGTCCAGACCAGCCACTTGCCCCACAGGGAGCAGTAGCGCCAGTCGTCGCCATAACGGCGCGTGAAGGCCGTCGCCAGCCCGTCCTCGGTTTCCCAGTCCACACCCTCCAGCACGTCGGCCGACACGGTTTCGTCGACTTCAAGCATCACGGGCACCCGCGCACCGGCCGCGAGATAGCCGCCGATGTCGAACTCTTCCTCGATGGCATCGGCTGCGTCCCAGCCCTCCGGGGCATCTTCCGGCGGTACGAGAATGGCCACCGACACGGCGCCTGCCCGCAGCATGGCCTGAGCCGCGTTTGCTGCGTACTCCCAGCCCGGCTTGTCCCGGTCGGGCCAAATCAGCACGATCTTGCCGGCCAGCGGCGACCAGTCGGTCTTGTCCACCGGTGCATTGGCGCCGTGCATGGCCGTGGTGGCAACGATGCCGGCGTCGATCAGGGCCTGGGCGCACTTCTCGCCTTCGACCAACACGACCTGCGTGGCGCTCGCCAGTCCCGGCTGGTTGTACAGCGGGCGCGGATCGGGCGGAGCCATCTTGCGCCGCTTGGCGTCCCACGGCCGGAATTCCTTGCCACGGCCGGGCGGATCGTAGCGGTAGACCACGCCGATCAGCTTGCCGGCGGCGTCCAGGTAGTCCCACTTGGCCGTAGCGGGGCCGAGCTCGTCCGTCGCCGGCTCCCGGCGCTTGCGTCGCACCGGCTGCGTGCTGGCGAGCCCCAGCAGGTCGGCTGCGCGCGCCAGTACCTGCGGGAAGTCCGCTTGCACGTCAACACCCAGGTTGCCCGCGATCATGGCGAACACATCCCCGCCGTCGCCGGTGGCGCGGTCCGTCCACAGGCCGGCCTTCTCGCCGTCGAGCACGATTTCCAGGCTGTCACCCGGGTTGCCCTGGATGTCGCCGATCACGAACTTGTTCCGCCGCTTCTTGCCAGCCGGGAACAGGATGGCCAGCACCGAGTCCAGCCGGTCGAGCAGCAGGCTCCGGATGCGCTCCCGCTCCCCGTCCGAGGATGCGGGACGAGCGACCTCCCGCCCTTGCGATGGGCTGTCATTGAAGTCGAGCATCGGCGCTCCGTTCTTGCAGTTCGTCAGCGGCCGCAAGGAGATAGCCGGTCTTGACCGCCACCTCGCGAACAAAAGCGGGGTTGAGATCGATCAGCCCAGCCACCTGCGCGAGATCGCCGCCGCGCAGGAAGCGCTCTGCGTCCTCCTGCACGGATCGGTTCTCCCCATATCGGGCGTCGGCGATGGCTTGGCAGAGCACCGCCAAGATCAGGCGCTGCTCGGGCATGAGCCCGGTGACCGGCGCATTGATGTGGCGCAGCAGCAGCCGCTCCACGACTCGCATGGTCACCAGCGGGCGCGGACGCGCGGCTCGACGGGTGCGGCGCGGCTCGATGGCGCTGCGGGTTTTGGGGCGGTGATTGCGATGATTGAAATCCAGCATCTCGGTTACCACGGAATGTCATCTTCCAAATCGGCGAACGCATCCGCCGACAGTCCTACGGAACGCCGCTGCCCCATGGAGGCGGCCTGGGCACGCGGCGCATTGAGTGCCATCGCCTCCGTGTACGCGGACACGATGGTCTCGATCACCCGCAGGGCCTCGTCTTCGGCGTAGTGGGCCAGCGGCTTGTCGAAGCCGATCTCGCCCGCCACCTGCCCGAACGGCCGCAGGCAACGGCGCATCGCAGCACGCTGCTGCGCAGTGGTTTCAGGCATGTGCGCCTCCCTTGTGAGTGATTCGGACAACGGTGGCTCGGTCTTGCGCCAGGCCCCGTACATCGCGTGAAAGGCGTCCTGGCAGCGGCGCGAGCAGAAGGCCCAGTCGGGCGGATGGCGACGCGGATCGCCCACGCGAAAGCGCAGGTCCGCGTGCCGGTAGCCACGTGCTTGTTGGCGACAAACCCAGCATTGCACGCCCCCTCCTCACTGCGCCCACGACGGGCGGGCGAAGCCGGCCGCCGGGCGCGTTTGGGCGGCGTGTGCCGGCGCCGACGCGGCGGGTGCGTGCGCGCGGCCCCCCCCGCCATTGGCGACGTTCGCCAGCGACGTGTTGCCGCCCATGAGCGCCACGTAGTCCTTGTGGTCCGGCTCCACCGCCTGCCGGATCACGTTGCGAGCGTCGCCGCGGCTGTCGAGCTCGATGTCGACGCGGCCGATGAACACCAGGCCGTTGAGTTCGCCGAGGTCGCGGATCCTGCGTGCGGCCTGGGCCTGGGGGCCGTTGTCCTCCGGATGCACGCCGCGCGCGGAGTTGAGCGCGGCCCGCGCAAAGACCCGGCCCATGTTGGACCATTCGTCCCCCTTGGGCGAATACAGGCCGATCATCGACCACAGCCTGCGCTTGGCAAACGGCCCGTCGAGCACCACGAACTCGGTGGCGAGATACACACTGCCGGTGTGCTCGGATTCGGTGGCCCAGCCGCCCGTCCAACCACGGGAGGGATGATCGTAGCTGCCTGGACGGATCGTCATGCGCACCTTGAGCAGCGTGCCCTTGGGGATCAGGTCAAAACCGACTTGGCGGCCGGCGTCGTTGAAGTCATTCCAAAACGTCATGGTCTAGTTCTCAGGATTCAGGAAAAATTCGGTTGGGTCGTGGCGCCGGCCAGCGGCACGGGTTTGCGAGGCGCCGCGGTCTTGGCGATCAACTTGCCCAGGTGCGGCTCCTCCAGGGCATCCAGGCGCCCGGAGCGGTCCTTGGCCGGGTAGCCCCAGGCGTTGTCGGTGTTGGTGACGAACGCGCGGAACGGCTCAGCAGGCTCGGCGCCCGCCTCCCCTTCCGCCTGCGCATCCGGGCGCAGCAGCGCCAACGTGATCACCTCATCGATGACACCGGGCAACTCCAGCGCGGTCTTGCTGCCCTCGAGCTGGATCGCGAAAAACCGCCGGTTGAACTCGTCGACCTTCTCTTCCAGAATCGCCACGAACACGACATGCTTATCGCGTACGTGCTGCAGGTGCGTGAGCGCCGCGATCATCTCGGTACCGAGCAGGCCGTAGGCACCCCGCGTGTCCGGCTTGCCGGTACGCTCGGAGAACGCCTGCGGTTGCGTCTTGGCCCAGGCCAGGCACAGCCGGGACAGCACCGTGATCGAGTCCACGAAGTAGGTGCGGTATTTGTCCAGCTGCGCCGGGTCGCCGTAGCGGCGGCACACCGCGTCGAAGTGCGCCTGCGAATACGGCTGCTCGGGGCCGGCCGCCGGGTTGGGGCCAGCCAGGAACACGACCAGGTCGCGGAACTCGGGCCACGAGCGCGGGCGCAGCGTGTCGCCGTACCAGTCCAGCACCGCCAGGTCGCCCGCCTCCAGATCAACAAACAGGGTGCTGTCTTCCTGCAGCGTCTTGAGCTGGCTGGTCTTGCCCGCGCCGGGGATCCCGACGAGGACGATCTTGGCGCAGCGGGGCTCGGCCAGGCGCTGGTCTGCGCTGATGATGGGCAGCGTCATTGCCATGCCTCCTGACCGGCGAGCACGACTTGCGGCTGCTCCAACGTGAAGGTGGACTTGCCGGGACGCACGGTACGAGCTGCCTCGAACTGCTTGCGCATAACGTCGGACCAATTTTTGTACTTGGTCTCCGACACCTTGTAGGTGATGGTCATGTACTGTTCGGGGATATCGCCCGAGGCGGCGATATTGCGAGCCAGTTGCCTCATCTTGGCCTGGTCCCAAACGATGTTGTTCTTCAGTTCGCACGTCACGGTCTGGCCGTGGTCGTCAATGCGAACCGTGCCGTGGTCGCGGCCGGTTGCCAGAATGGCTTGGCGAGCTAGGTCGGCGTAGCGCAGTTCATTGACCTGGTCGGCGAATGCGCGCACCTCCTTGGTGAACGCGTGCAGCTGCTCGACTTGGGCGATGAACTGGCGGTATGTGTCCAGCGGCGCCTCGGCGTAGTGCGCGGGGGGCAGGTGCATGGCGTGTTGGAGCGCGACGAGATTCATTCTTCGTCTCCTTCCAAGTCCTCGGTGTCCTCGCAGCGATTGCTCGGGCTCCTATAGAGGCTCTCCTGCTCGAAGTGTTCGATGTCTTCCAGGCGGTAAAGGACGGCGCCGCCGATTTTGAGGAATCGCGGGCCGACGCCGTCGGAGCGATAGCGCGCGATGGTGGATTCGGCTCGGCCCCAGCGGATAGCGAGGTCTCGCTGGGTCAAATGAGGACGCTGTGCGGCGTCAGGGGTCTGTTCACGGGACATGGAATCTTGCGTTCAAGGGTGGATACACACCGGTTGCAGAGGCTTGCGCCAGTGCTGCAACCGATGTCCGTATCGTCTCGAACGGGATTACTCAGACCGTTACTCAGATTCCTCAAACCCGTTCCTCAAATCGGATCTGTGGGGTCCGGATGCAAAAAAGCCCGGTCTGATCGCGATCGGAACCGGGCTGATGAGGTAGTTTGGGTGGTAAGTGGGAAGGTTTGTGCTACGTCTTCCCGCTTCTAGCCATCGTGGCACCGCCTCGATGGCAGCGATGGCGACAGGGTTCCCTGACGGTCCGGTAGGAAGGGGCGGCCGAGTTCGGCCCGTAGCGGTCGCTCGGTGAGCGTGTCAGATTTTCCGTGTGCCCGAGGTCATGAGATGCTTGTAAGCAAAATCGACCATGACCGTAGCAATGCCGCGCAAGAAGACCACGAAACCGAAGGCCCCCAAGCTTGTTCCCGACGAACTGATCGACCAGTTGCTGGCCCAGCTCGAGAACAAAGACGCCGAGTCGATTCTCGGCGAATCGGGCCTAGCCGGCCTGCTCAAGAAGCAGTTGGCCGAGCGCATGCTGGCTGCTGAGCTGAGGCACCATCTGGCTGCTGAGGCCCAGCAAGGCAAGAGCGGCAATCACCGCAACGGCACCAGCCCCAAGACCGTCCTCACGCCCAACGGCGAGCTGGAACTGGACATTCCACGCGACCGGCAGGCCACCTTCGAGCCGCAACTGGTGGCCAAGTACCAGCGCCGGCTGCCCCGCTTCGACGACCACGTGATCAGCATGTATGCGCGCGGCATGAGTGTGCGCGAAATCCAGGGTCACCTGCAAGAGTTGTACGGCCTGCAGGTCTCGCCCGACCTGATCTCCACCATCACCGACGAGGTGCTGGCTGAGGTCGAACAATGGCAGCAACGCCCGCTGGAGGCGATGTACCCAATCGTCTACTTCGACGCACTGCGCCTGAAGATCCGCGACGAAGGCACGGTCAAGAACAAGGCGGTGTACCTCGCGCTGGGCATTCGGGCCGACGGGCGCAAGGAAGTGCTCGGACTGTGGATCGAGCAGACCGAGGGCGCCAAATTCTGGCTCAAGGTCTTCAACGAGCTGAAGAACCGCGGCCTGGGCGACATCCTGGTCGCCGTGGTTGACGGCCTGCGAGGCTTCCCCGAAGCGATCGAGGCTGTCTATCCAGACGCGCAAATCCAGACCTGTATCGTTCACCTGATCCGCAACTCGCTCAACCTGGCGAGCTGGAAGGAGCGCAAGGGCCTGGCGGCCGCGCTCAAGCCGATTTACCAGGCCGCCACGGCCGAAGCCGCCGCCGGCGCACTGGAGGCGTTCGCAGCCAGCGATTGGGGCCGGAAATTCCCGACGGTGGCCGATATGTGGCGCCGGCAATGGGAGCAGGTCATCCCATTCTTCGTCTACCCACCCGAAGTGCGCCGGATCATCTACACCACCAACGCTATCGAAAGCATGCACATGCAGTTGCGCAAGATCGTCAAAAACCGGGGTCACTTCCCCAGCGACGAAGCGGCCAGCAAGCTGCTGTTCCTGGCCTTGCGCAATATCGAGAAAGACTGGAAGATGCCGCCCATCACTTGGAAGCAGGCGGCCAACCAGTTCGCCATCCTCTTCGGCGAACGATTCACCAACGCCCTACGCTGAGATTTTTTAACCGACCTCAGCACACAGAATTCCTGACACGTCCCGCTCGGTATTCCTTACGCCGTGGCCGGGGACCGCTTTCGGCCAGCAAACGTCTCATTGGAGTCGAATGCTGCCCCTCAATCGGTCAGTCGCTTCTCCATCGGCTGATAGACCAGCCCGGCAAACTCGCCCACGTTCCCCGCCAACGTAAACCCGTAACGTTCATAAGCTGCCACTGAGGCCAACGACGCCCTGACTGTCACCACATTGGTCCTGGCCTGCTCTAGCGCCGCACTCAACAGGCGCTTGCCAACGCCGCGGCGCTGCCAGCCCGGCGCAACGAAAAGCATCGCCACATGGCGCCCTTCCTTGAGCTCTATCATCCCCGTCAGGGCTCCCTCAGCGACACAAACCAGCATCAGGTTGTCACCCGCCATTCGTTCAGCAAACGCCTGCGGTGCGGCCACCTTGCCGAAGGTTTCCACGCCCTGCGCCGACAGCGAGGGCGCAACCGCTTGCATGAACGCCGCCAGGCACAGGGCATTGGCGCTGGGCAAGTCGTCGTGAGTCATCTTGCGTATCTGCATGGTCGTTGTCCGTGATTCGAGTCGGGTTATATCTTTACCGAACATCCAGTCTCGTGGTATGCAGCAGTCTCTCTGCGGACACGCACGCCCGGCACGATAGGTACCGTTACCAAAGGTTGGCCTTACGGTTGTCGGGGCGCGTTTTATCCGAGCCAAGCGCTCCCCTCATCGGATAGGGCCTCCCAACGAAAATTTCAGTCTGCCGCCGACTTGGACGTCAGCTTCTCATGCAGAACCGGCCGCCCACGTCGAAGCAGGCGGATGTCTCATAAGGGTCGGGTTGCGACCACCCGAGACGGCGCACACTCAATCTCCAATTGCCTGAAAGGAGATTGTCATGAAAGCCGAGAATGTCGTCATTGCCCACCGCGCGCCGTGGAATAAGGGCAAGCTCACCGGGCAGAAGCCGCCGTTAAAGCTCCGTGAAATCTGGGCGATCCGGACAAGACTGCAGATGGCCTCGAACGTTCGTGAACTCGCGATGTTCAATCTCGCGATTGATAGCAAGCTGCGGGCGTGCGACCTTACGCGGTTGCAGGTCCAGGATGTCCATCACGGGAGCCATGTGGCGTCCAGAGCGACAGTAATGCAGAGGAAAACGCAGCGCCCGGTGCAATTTGAGATCACGGAACAAACCCGTGAGAGCCTCGAAGCCTGGATCGAAGCGCGAGGACTGAAGGCAGCGGATTTTCTGTTCCCGAGCCGGATTCATACGTCACCGCACCTATCGACCCGGCAATATGCCCGGATGGTGCACCGCTGGGTCGCCTCGATTGGTCTCGACGATACCGCATACGGCACCCACACGATGCGCCGCACAAAAGCTTCGCTAATCTACCGGCGGACGAAAAACCTTCGGGCGGTGCAGTTGCTGCTTGGACATACGAAGCTGGAAAGCACCGTTCGCTATCTCGGCATTGAGGTCGACGATGCTCTCGAGATGGCGGAGCAGACCGAGGTTTGATGGCACGGGCCGGCGAGCGGTCGCTTGCCGGCCATCAAGAGCCACTGCTCTTTTCGCCCTCAATGGCCGATCAGCGCCGCGTTCCGGCCGTTCGGCGTTCAAGGTAGGCCCTCCCCGAGGCACGAGGAATTGCCGGTTCTGACACATCGGTCGACGTCACCTGTCAGCTTACCGGATTGCGTGCCATGACGATCCACGCCGCGCCGTTGATCATCACCGACCGCTCGCCGGGGAGGCCCGCGAAGGCGGCACGAACTGCGGCCGAGGCGCGGGCGCGGATGTCGTCGGGCTGACCAGCGAGCGCACGCGACAACGGGCCGACCTCGAGTGTCATCTTCACCGCGTCGTCGATCGCAGCGTTCCGCGTCCCGCCCTCACCGAACGGGACGGAAGCGTCGAAGGGGGCGATAGCAATATCGGTGAAGCCGGCCGCCGTCAGGATGCGTGCCACGCGCCCCCGGTCGCCGAACGAAAACGGGCCGGGCGCTTCGGGATCGGGCAGCGCGCTCGGCGGGACGATGCCCATGAGCGCGCCCATCGGCAGGCGCACCCAATCGTTCTCGGCCGCGCCGCGCCAGCAGACGAAAGCGACCCGCCCGCCGGGCCGGAGCGCGCGTCGCATGTGGGCGAACGCCGCTATCGGATCGTCGAAGAACATCACCCCAAAACGCGAGAACAGGACGTCGAACGCGCCCTCGGGCAGCTCTGCGCTGCTGGCGTCGGCCACCTGAAACAGGGCCGGCATATCCTGTTGCGCAAGCGCGCGCGCTCGGACGATCAGCGGTTCGGATATGTCCACGCCCAGCACTTGGCCCCCTGCGCCGACGCGGGCTGCGAGAGCCAGACTCGACGCGCCCGCGCCGCAGCCGATGTCCAGCACGCGCTCACCCGTTGCGGGCGCGGCGGCTTCTATCGCGGCCTGGCCGAACACCGCCACCATAGCGTCGAGCCGGGCCTGGTTGGCGACCCAGCGCTCCCCGCTTTGACCAATCCAGTCACCGACCTGATCGGCACTTTGCGCTGCCATGGCATCTCCTTGACTCGACGATCCGTCCTTCACCGCGCCGATCTACGCCGACCGTTTCGAAGGCGACGACGCAACGGGAGAAAGGAATCTGTGCTCTCAAACAACCATCGACTGCTGGGCGAAGATACCCGCCATCGCGCCCTGCGATGATGCCTGGGTGACCGAGGGCAAGAAGGGCGTGGCGAGGTCGCCGGCGGCGTAGATGCCGGGCATGCTGGTTTGGCGGCGCTCGTCGACTTTGAGGACGATGCCGGTGGGCGTATCGACCGTGGCGAGGCCCAGTGATTCATGCAGGCTTGCGGACGGCTTGTTGCGCGGCTGGGCGAACAGGACGTCGACCGCGACATTGCGGCCGGTATTGAGATTGACGGTGGTGATATGGCCCTTCTGGTGGGCGATCTCGACGATCCGTCCATCGACGACAGGTATGTTGCGGCTCGCCAGATCGGCCTGGATATCGGGCGCAATGTCATGACCATCAGCGAAGACAGTCAACTTGTCAGTCCAATCGCGGAACAGCCTGGCAGACTGGTACGACTGCGGGCTGGACCAGACCAGGCCCCAATGCTGGCCGGCGACTTCAAAGCCGTCGCAATAGGGGCAGGGCACGATGGACGTGCCCCAGCTTTCGGCAAAGCCCGGAACATCAGGCATCTGGTCGGCAACGCCATAGCTCAGGATCACGCGGCGCGCCCTCAGGCTTTCGTGATCGTCAGTGACGATGCAGAAATCGTCGATGGCGCCAGACACGCTCTCGGCCCGGGCATTGACGAGGCTGATCGTTGGATAGCGCGCAAGCTGCTGCCGCGCCTCGGCCAGGATGTCCAGCGGCGGCTTGTGATCGTGGCCGAGCAGGCCATGCGAGTGGCCGGCAAAGCGGTTGCGCGGCCGGCAGGTATCGAGAACGGTGACCTTGCGGCGGGCACGGCCAAGCTGCAGGGCGGCGGCGAGGCCGGCAAAGCTGCCGCCGATGATGATGACGTCATTCATGGTGATGGGCTCCGCGTTGTGGATGGTGGGGTAGGCCAGGACTTGCACATTGCGATACTGAATGGTATCGTAAAGCATGAATTTGGATACTGTCAAGTACTGGAATTGCCATGATCGAAAATAGCCAGGGCCGGCGCGGCCGGCCAGCCAACGAAGCGCTTCGCCAAACGATCGTCGACGCTGCCTGTGAACTCTTTGTGGAATTGGGTTTTCAAGCGACGACCATGGACAAGGTCGCGCAGCGGGCGAAGATATCCAAGCTGAGCATCTATCGGCACTTCGAGAACAAGGAGGCGCTGTTCAGCGCGGCCATGGTGGCTCGCTGCGATCAATTTGCACCGCAGGCCCTTTCTGAAGGCGTCAACGGTTCGGCCGAAGATCAGCTCATGGCGGTGGGGTCATCCCTGCTTCGCACGCTGTTGAGCCCGGACGTCCGCAGTGTCGAAGCCATGGTTTTGGCCGACAAGACGAATCAAAAGGCGTTAAGCAAGCTCCATTACGAAGCCGGGCCCGCCCATGTCATCGCCCAAATCGAGGCCGTGTTGCGTCAGTTGCACGCGAAAGCGATTCTGAACGTACCCGATGCTCTCCAGTCCGCCCGCTTGTTCGCCGCGCTTTTCAAAGGATCCGATCTCCTGCTTATCGCTCGCTTCGACGAGGCGCGAGCAGAGGACGACAACGAAATCGAATCCTATTGCCGGTCGGCCGTCGCCATGTTCATCGCCGCGCACGGTGGCATCTAAAGATGCCACCGTGCGCGGCCGATGAAGAACACGCAGCAGTTGCATACGCTGTTCGCCCTGAGCACAACCTATGGATGATGCGTGGACGACTGATGGGCGAGGCCATTGCATGAGCGCAAAAGCCGTCCGCGCGGGCAGGCAGAGGCCGCTTTACACACGATAGCGGCCGCTACTGCGGCCTAAGTGGAACGACAGAGAAGGGTCGTGTTCTGCCCGACGGCAGTTCGGCAAGAGTCGGCCATCTCTCGCCGTTCGCTTGCATCTCTAGATGAGCAACAAGCAAGGATCGCGATCCATGTCCGACACCGACAATGATGACTGCCTGATCACCAAGCGCATCTGCTACACATGTGTCGGTGAAACCTATCTCTCTACCGAAATCAAGCAATCCGCCGAAGAGGGCGCATGCGCATACTGCGGAGAGACTGCGCCGTCCCTGACCATCGATGACCTCGCGGAGCGCATCGAGACGGCGTTCGAGGAGCACTACATCCGCACATCGGATCAACCGAACTCGTGGCAGGAGCGGATACTCGCTGATAAAGAGTCGGACTACGATTGAGAGCGCGATGGTGCCCCGGTGATCGACGCCATTTCCGACGCCGCGCAGATTCCTCCGAAGGCCGCTGGGGATGTTCTTGCGATCCTTGAAGAGCGCCACGGTGACTTTGACAAAGCCGCCATAGGCGAGGAATCGGAGTTCTCCGCAGACTCATACTATGACGAGAAGGGCCCCGACAACCAAGGATGGCAGGAGGAGTGGCGCGACTTTGAGCATTTGCTGAAAACGCAAGCGCGGTTTTTCAGTCACACAGCCGCTGACCACCTCGCTCAAGTCTTCGGCGGCATTGACGAACTCAAAACGCGGGATGCTCGTCCCCTTGTCGTCGACGCGGGACCAGTGACCGCGCTCGATCATCTATATCGTGCCCGAGTATTCCAGACCGAAGATAGGCTTGAGGAAGCCCTCAGCCGCCCAGACCTCCATCTCGGCTCGCCTCCGCCCAACATGGCGCGAGCCGGGCGAATGAACGCTCAGGGAATCTCGGTTTTTTATGGAGCTACCGATGCAAGTGTCGCGATCGCGGAAGTCCGCCCGCCGGTCGGGAGCAAGATTGCCGTCGCAAAGTTCGGTATTTTCCGGCCTTTGCGACTCCTCGACCTGACTGCGCTGAAAGACGTACATGTCACGGGCAGCATTTTCGACCCCTCCCTGAAACGGCGACTTGAACGGGCCTCGTTCCTGCGAACCCTGGAATTTCGGATGGCACGGCCCGTTATGCCAGACGATGAAGCTCTCGACTATCTGCCGACACAGGCTGTCGCCGACTTCCTGGCAACGATGAACCAGCCACGCCTCGACGGGATCGTTTTTCCTTCGGCCCAGACGAGAGCGGGGTGCAATGTCGTCCTCTTCCATCATGCCGCCAAGGTGGTGGAATTGCAGTTCCCAAAGGGCACGGAGATTGAGACCCACACCGGACTTTGGAACGAAGATGGCTGGGAAATCGAGTATTCCGTGCAGGAAAGTGTGCCGCTCCAGCCAGCGCCGAAACAGCCAGACCCCGATGAGGGACTTTGGGGCTCCAGCCATCCTACGGAGCCGCCACGCTGGGATGATGACTTTCGCGATGCAGCCTGAAGGTCGAAACCGACGCCGTGGAAGTCCATCACGTGACCTCAGTTGCAGTCAACGCCACGCCATACACTGTTCACCGCTACCGGTATGAGAAGCGGGAATCCAAATTTTAGCCGCTACATGACGTTCGCAATCCGCGCACCTAAATCCTTACAGCAGACAATCGGCGAATTAGGTACAAGATTGTGCGAGATGAGTAGTGAATGCGGGACGCCACATTGAGGCGGCATTGGTATGCAGAAACCCGCAACTCTTGGAAGAGTGACTCTGCATTCGCTCCCGCAGTCCACCACCAGTCTCTATTGCAAAGACGCCCTCTTTGCATGCCGATCAACCCCGCCAGGCCCCAAGCCTGGCGGGGTTTTTCACTTCTGCTTGCGGACTTGGCACCCACGCGCAGGGGCCGGTTTCGGGCGTTTTCTCCCCTATTTCCTCTCTCTTTCTCTGCTCCTTGCGGACGTGCAAAGCGCCAAGTCCGCAAGGCAGAGTCTCGAAAAATCAGTGACTTATTGATCTTTACCTAAATCATGACAACCGATCGTCCGTAGGCGCGTTATATGGTCAGCACCGTGTATGGAGGATCGGTTCATGACCAAGATGGACGAAGCGACGCGCAAACGGGTACGTGCCGGACGCTTGATGCTTGCGGGCAAGACGCCGGCCGAAGCGGCGAAGGCGGTGGGTGTGGCACGGCAAACCGCGTACACCTGGAAAGCCCGGCTCAACGAAGGCGGCATTGACGCATTGCGGACAATGAACGTAGGTCGTGCAGCCCAACTGGATGCGTGCCAGCTCGAAGGCTTGCGCGTGGCACTGCTGCAAGGTGCGCTGGCGCACGGCTTCGGCACCGAGCTGTGGACCCTCAAGCGCGTGCGCATGCTCATCGAACGACTGTATGGCGTCACCTTCAGCGAGGTGCATGTCTGGCGGCTGCTGGGTGCGTTGGGCTTCAGCCCGCAAAAGCCTGAGCGCCGGGCCATCGAACGCGACGAAGACGCGGTACAGCGCTTCAAGCGCAAGACTTGGCCCGCGCTAAAAAAAAGTGTGCCGCCGAGCGACGGCTAATCGTCTTCATTGACGAGTCGGGCCTGTCGGAGCGGCCCACGCGCGTGCGCACCTGGGCGCCCAAGGGCTGCACGCCGGTCATCCAGTTCCACTTCAACTGGAAGCACGTCTCGGTCATCGCCGGCCTCACGCGCACGAACTTCGTGTTTCGACTGCACGACGGCGCGATCAAGAGTGCGCAGATCATCGAGTTCCTCAAGGCGCTGCGTGCGCAGCTCAAGCGCAAGTTGCTGATCGTGTGGGACGGCGCGCCACAGCACAAGAGCCGCGTTGTGCGCGAGTACCTCGACAGTACGCGAGGCGCCGTACAGATGGCGCTGCTGCCCAGCTATTCCCCAGACCTCAACCCGGTCGAATACCTGTGGGCCTGGCTCAAGCGGCACGCGTTGGCCAACTTCTGTCCCGATACCCTCGCCGAACTCAAACACACCGCCCGCCGCAAGCTCAAGAGCGGCCAGAAACGCCCATCGATCATCGCCGCGTGCTGGAAGCAGGCTGAGTTGTGGTGATGTCATGGGTTATGTAATTCTCAATAGGCAACACCTCCGACCCTGAAATTTTTCCCGGTACCGGACGGCGTATCAAAATCAGAGAAAGAGAGAGCCATCTCAAGTCAGCGCAATCGCACGCGTTTTCCCCTCACGCGCCTTCACCACCACCTCGTCGATCCGCCTGCGCTGCGCCTCCCAACACTGGGGCGTGTCGACCGCCAGGTCGAACAACGCGACCTCCTCGGGCAAGGTTTCATTCAGAATCGCGGCCTGGATGTCTGGCGCCAATGCCGTCAGATTGACCATGCGGCTCACGTAGCTTCGGTCGATTTTTTCCCGGGTTGCAACCTCGGCAATGTTGCGTACCTGCCCGCTTTCGATCTGCCTCAGCCAGCGATGGCCTCGGGCCAGCGCAACCTGCAGGGCCGTCGGCGCCCGCGTTTCCCCGAGCGCGGAGCCGATGCCCTGCGGCACCACCACCTGCCGCCGGCCGCTGTAGCGGCGAACGCGGATCGGGATGGACACATCGATACCGCCGTTGCCCGTATGCAACACCATCGGCTCCCCAGGAAATTCCACCGTCGTGCGCCTCATGCCAGGGCCTCCCCTGCCGCGGCCGGCACGGATTTCCCACCGGCGGCGCGCACCACGTCCAGCGCAAAATGCTCGATGCCGTTGCGATGCAGTTGCACCCGTAGTTCCTGAGGCGACACGACGACACGCTCGACCAGCAGCTGCACGATGCGGTGCTGCTCCAGCGGGAACAGGTTCTCCCACACGATGTCGATTCGGGACAACGCCACGGCCACCTGCATTTCGGTCATGTCGTGGGTATCGTTGCTTCTGGTGACCTCCCGCCAAACCCGGGCGACCATTTCTGGCGCGCGCAAGATGCCGCGCAACTGCGCCACCACGGCTTCCTCGACCTCGCCCGCCGGCAGCATTTTGACGTCGGACGCGCCGTACCCCTCCTGTGCGTCGCGGGTCGACAGGTAGTACCGATACAACCGCCCGCCACGACCTTTGGTTGTATGCGGCGTCATGGCCCGGCTTAATCCCAACTTGATTCATTTCCGCACGACCGCTTTGCAAGGCGAGAGGCAAGTGACGCAGGGGATCGATGATCAAATTGCCGACCTAAATAGAAGCCGCATAAATTTACGCGAAATTCACTTTTCGATCACGTTTAATGCCATTTGATTAATTCGTTGCGACACGGTTGTTTGCCATTTCCTGGAGGCTTTGTGGTCAAATCATTCGCCAGCCGTAGTTTTCGTCGATCCTCAGATTTTCGGCTGAATTCAGATTCTTATTACACTCCATAGGCCAGGCAATTCTAGAGAATAGACATCAAACATGCCCGCCGATAGATTGATATTGAATTTGAATATTGGTGATGATGGGCATCTTTTTATCGATACCATCATTTATAACAATCCAATGTTTTTGTAGGTTCTCAAAATGTCAAATTTTAGGAAATTTCTATATTTTGCCTCAGCGATTTCCGTCATGAGCCAAGCCTGTTATGCACAAATTACAACCAGCATACAGCCCGGCAATGTGCTCAATATCGGATACGGATTTGATAGCAGCAAACCAGCAACAGGGATGCAGAGCTTTAAAACACAATGGAGGTTTCTTACGCTAGACCCGTCGCCATCTGGAACGCGTTTCCTCGCAACCCAATTTTGGCTGGACCCCGTGGACCACTCTGGCGGTGGCGATACACTTTACATTGGTATCAATCCACCCAACCAAGCCATCAATTATGCGGGCCAGGTTCATTTCTCCTATTTCGGAACGCATGGCAGCACCCTCTACAATCAGAACTGCCATACAGGTGCTGACGGCGGCGGCGGCATCACTTGCGCGCTGGACTCCGTAAAGGCGCTACCGGGTCAAACCTATCGCTTCGAGGCTAAAATCACACAAGCGACCGCAACCGCCACCACTCTCGAAGGCAATGTTGAAGTTTTTGATGCCTCCGGAAATATGATCGATTCCCAGCAGATTGGGAAGTTCGATGTATTGAGAACCAATATGGAACTAACTTACCCTGGTTCCTGGGTTGAGGGCACGTCAGATCCATGCTCTAGCTTGAAGCGCACGATGGTCGAATATTCACCCTTCTGGCGAAACGGCAATATTATCACTGCTGACGCCGTCAATTTGAATTCAATCAGTGGAAAGTGCCCATTTACCTATAGCGTTTACACCTTCCCAGATTTAACGCAGTCAGTTCGCCTTCAATACGGCAATTGACGGCAGTATTTTTTCTGAGAATTTGCATTATTTTAGTGAAAACGATGGGGCTTCGGCCCCATCCGATGGCGTTTTTGCCATAACCCGGGCAACCCTGCTCGGATTAAGATTCGCCAACAAAACCGCGTCATCGCCCAGTGGGGTTGCGCGTTGTTTTGAACATGGCCAGAAAAACGATCCGCAACGAGTCATGGAAGGCAGTCCAGCCGCTGCGGCCGACAGTGACGCCTCCAGTCAAAGGCGGTCGTCCGCGAGTGGATGATCGGGCCGTGCTGAACTGCATCCTGTTCGTCCACCCGTCGCTATTGCAAAGACGCCCTCTTTGCATTCCGATCAGCCCCGCTAGGCCCCAACTGGTGGGGTTTTTCACTTCTGCTGGCGGACTTCGCCTCCAGACTCCGGGGCCGGTTTCGGGCGTTTTCTCCGCTATTTCCGCTCTCTTTCTCTGCCCGTTGCGGACGTGCAGAGCGCCAAGTCCGCAAGGCGACGTCCCTAAAAAGTTAGCGCCACGCCCGACTCAGGGTACGCATTCGAACGGAGCGCTCCACGCACCGTTGTTCATGCAACCTTGGCACATGGCATCCACACATTTGCCGCCCATTGGTTCGATTTCTCGACATCGGGTAACGACGACGGTGCCGGGCGATTGTTCGACGCCTTCGCTATAGCACGCCGGAGGATCATCCAGAGATGACGTCGACATCAACTGGGGGGCGTTGGCCATCCCCGAAGGCATCGGTCCGCTGCAACCGAGCAGAAACGGCACCCACCATGCCAACGCGACAACCAAACGCTTGCACGAGAGATTTGCCATACCCTGCCTCCACCAACCTACGACCATGGTGGTAGGCGTCGGACGCGCAATCAAGGTAGATCGTCCGAAATCGGCGTCACGATGACTAGGGCGGATGAACAACCCCTCAACAAAAAGAGGAGCCCGTGATCCGTTGTGGTGAGGTCGAGCCGGATTCAGATGGCGAGGCGTCTCGCGCTCCGGGGCGGTCGTGATCCCATTCGGGGTAGCCCCAGATCGGGGCCCGGGCACCGCTCGATTTTTGACCGATTGACGCCAAGTGACCGATCACCTCAAGCCGGAGCCCCCACTCTCGAAGACGCCGATCCATGCATCGCGCTGACCGGAGAAGACTTGCCGGATAGCCGGCGTGAAGCCGTCGCAGCCGGTCACCCTCGCGTTCGCGAAATCGCTGATATCGACCAGGGTCACGGCTACGGACCAGGTCGAGCAATCGCCCCCTCGACGTGGTCGTGTTGAACGACTGCGTGACCGACACGAAAGGCACGTCGTGGCGTTCGAACACCTCGACCCTCTTCGGGAAGTCCGCCAGGCGGTGGGGCTGCCGGTCGATCTTGTCGACCACAACGATATCGATCCGGCTGTGCTCGATGTCCGCCAGTCGACGCTTCAGGCCCGGCCGCTCCATGTGGCCGCTGGAGTACGCGGCATCTTCGCGCCATCCCGCAGGCCAAAGAACGCCGGCCCCGACCGGCGCGTTCCCGCGATTTCGCAGGCGGACGCGGTCAGGCAGCCGTAGGTCTGGTGTCGGGTCTCTACACATCGACCGCGCAGGATGCGGGCATCTTTGCTTTTAGCCGCCACATCAATGTTCCACGATCAAGTCAGTCAACGACCTGCGCCACTGGTGCTCGATCCTCGCGTTCTGTGATCGATACCCAAGCGCAATGACCAGCGGTATCACGGTCCCCCGCGGCAAGGACAATATCTCGACCAGCTTCGGGGCCGAGAAGCCCTCCATCGGGCAGGAGTCGACCCCTTTGGCCGCAGCAGCCAGCATGAGTGTCTGTGCGGCAAAGGTGGCGTTGCGAGCCGCCCAGGATCGGTTGCCCAAGTGCCCCACCGGAAGCAAAGACAGGCTGGGCCGGAGGAGTCCGGCAAGCGCGGTGAGCGGTGTCCAGAGCGGCCACGAACCGACGTTCAGGATGCGAAGAAACATCTGGGCTTGCTTGCGATGGTACGCCTTCGATGCCTCAGGCAAGTCCGTCGATGCGTTGATATAGGCCAACTGCTGAGCCGCAGTGCTGAGCGCGATGTGCCGGCTGGCCGTGACCACGATCAGCGTCGATGCCGAAACGGCCGCGCGCTGCCCGTTGCAAACGGCGGCAACGCGTGCCTTGAGGGCCGTATCGCGAATCCAGTGGAACCGGTACGGCTGGAGATTCCCGCTGGAAGGCGCGCGTGCAGCCTCGGCCAGGAGTTCACGTACGTGCTCGTCCGGGATAGCGATGCCATCGAAGTCGCGGATGGCGCGGCGTCGACCGTTCAGCGCCTGGAAGGCGCCCCAAAGTGTGGAGGTGTCTTGCGTTTTCATGCCGAGATCGTAAGCTTTGGCTTATTTTTCTGATACTCGCATTCGGACGCAGCGCGTGAAGACGACCCGTACCCCAATCAAACCCAGGAAACTTCCCACGCAGGAGCGTTCGCGGGCCACCGTGGACGCCATCATGCAAGCAGCAACTTACATTCTGGTGAAGTTCGGGTGGGAACGCCTGACCACCAACGCGATCGCGGAGCGTGCCGGCGTGAACATCGGCTCGCTCTATCAATACTTTCCGAACAAGCAGGCGATCATTGCCGAACTGCAGCGGCGCCATGTCCTTCAGACACGCGAGATCCTGTCAAAGGCGCTTCCGCAAGTCTCCGAGCAGCGTTCGCTGCGCGAGGCGCTGACCCTGCTCGTCGTCGCGATGATTGATGAGCATCGCATTGCGCCCGCGGTTCATCGAGCGATCGATGCGGAGTTGCCGCGGTCGGTAAGGGTTCCGCCGAGCGGCGCCCCTCCCTTGCAAGTGCTGCAGCCCTTCATGAAGAACGTGCCCGATCCCCACTTTGCGCTCCGGATCGCACGCATCGCGGCACACGCCGTCATCCATGAAGCGGCCTCGCATCAGCCGGAACTGCTCGATCGCCCTGACTTCGTCGATGAGGTCGTTGCACTTTTGGAGGGGTACTTCCGACGTCCAGCGGCAAGATCTGCCGCTGAAATCGGGCATGTGCCGGCGAAGAAGACAACCCGCTCGAAGCATTGACATCAGCGCGCGCTCAATGGGCCTGACAACGTGTCGGCAACGCCCCGGCGCGGCACGCTGAAGAGAGCGCCAGCGTATTGCGAGTCAGCCATCTACCCCGTTCGAGAGCCGAGGCAATCACTGCCAGACAACCTATTCGAAACGGATCTCCGCACGCCTTGACATTCAGGACCGATCAGTACAGAACCCATCATCGATGTCCCACCCTCTCGGGACATGAATGGGTGAAGGCAAGACATGGCACGACCACAAGAGTTTGACGCTGCCGAGGCGCTGCACCAAGCCATGGATGTGTTCTGGCGCAAGGGCTACGAGGCGACATCGCTGGCCGATTTGCTCGAAGCGATGGATCTGAGCAAGAGCAGCTTGTATGCCGTGTTTGGCGGCAAGCGCGAGTTGTTCTTAGCCGCGTTTGATGCTTACCGTGAAGAACGTGCGGCGGAGATGCGGCATATTCTGGGGCAGGCCCCCGCTCGGCTGGCAATCGAATCCTTCTTCCGCAAGATCATTGCCGATGCCGGGCGCGAAGACGCCTCGCGCGGGTGCATGAGCATCAACCAGGCCGTCGAGATGGCACCACACGACCCCGAGGTTCGTGCGCGTGTCCTTCAGGACTTTGCCCTGATGGAAAAAGGGCTCACACGGACCATCGAACGCGGCCAAGCCGAGGGCTCCATCAAAAGCGCCGATGCAGCGCGCAATCTGGCCCGCTTGCTGGTGCTGGCGTTCCCCGGCTTGCAGGTCATGGTCCGTGCGGGCAGCGACCGGGCGAAGCTCGACGACACATTGAACTTGCTGCTGTCCATGCTGGACTGAGGCCACCAGCAAGCCCTTTTTTTTGACCAAATTGGACCAATCAGTCCTGAATACGTGGCCAATCCGACGGAGGGATTCACACCATGAAGTTCCAGCAAGTTCGTAACGCCACGGTCATCATCGACTACGCAGGCACCCGCTTTCTGATCGACCCGATGCTCTCGCCCAAAGGGGCCTATCCGGCGTTTCCGGGTACGCCCAACGATCATCTGAGAAACCCCACTGTGGATTTGCCCATTCCGATGGAGAGCATCCTGGCCATCGATGCGGTGATCGTGACCCATGACCATCTGGACCATTGGGACGATCTTGCCAAGCAGCTACTCCCCAAAGACAAGCCGCTCTTCGTGCAGAACGAGCGGGACCAGGCCGCCATCCAAGCCGCGGGTTTCACCGATGTGCGCTTGCTCGGCACCGACACCCGATTCCAGGGCGTCACCCTTGCCAAGACCTCGGGCCAGCACGGCAGCGATCAGGTCATGTCCTCCCCCATCGGCAAGCTGCTGGGCGAGGTCAGCGGCGTGGTGTTCAAGCATCCGGACGAGAAAACGGTCTATCTCGCGGGCGATACGCTCTGGAATGCGCATGTTCAGGGCAGCCTGGAGCAGCACATGCCGGAGGTGGTCATCCTCAATGCCGGGGACGCGCAAATCGTCGGTTTCGGCTCGATCATCATGGGCAAGAAAGACGTCTACGCCGTGCATCAGGCCGCATCGCAGGCAACCCTGATTGCGACGCATATGGAATCGGTCAACCACGCCACACTCACCCGTGCCGAGTTGCGAACCTTTGCGGCCGAGCAAGGCATGGCGAACCATCTGCTCGTGCCGGAGGACGGCGAAATTTGCACGCTCTGACGCCATCAACCCTTTGCGACCCACGTCACAAAAGGCAAAACGACATGTCGATCGAATTGAACAAGCAGACAGTCCGCCGGTTTTACGACGCCATTCAGCGGGTGGACTACGCCGCGGCTGCGCAACTGTGTCATCCGGATTTCGTTTTCTATCTGCAGACGGACACCCCCATCCACGGAGCCGATGGCTTTATCGCATCGGAGAAGAAAAACTTCGATGCGTTTCCGGGCTTCAGTTTCCAAATCGAGCGGATGGTCGCCGAGGGGATCAGGTGGCCGCCTACCTGGTCTTCGACGGCGAGCACACGAGCGGCGTGATCGATGGCATCGCCCCGGCGGGCAAGCGCCTGCGCTTTTCGCTGCTGATGCTGCTGACGATCTCGGAGGGGAAGATCATCGAGAAGCGAGCGCACTTCGATCGCATGGACATCCATCTGCAGCTCTCGGGCGAGCCCTGATCACCCACCGCCGCTTACTCGGAAAACTGCACCTTCCCCTGGACAAAATAGGGCTTGCTGCACGGCGATGCTTCGCCCGCCTTCTTGGGTGTGCAATCCTTGAGCAGCGGGGGCAGCTTGTCGACGAGAATCCGCCCTCGGATGTCGGTGATCCGGATGACCAGGGGCTTGTCGCCGAGCTGCGTGCCGACAAAGTGGTTGTAGTCCGCTTTCGGCAGGCTCACCCAGGCCTTGCCCTGGAAGACTTCCAGCTTCACCACCGGGAAGGTGTGATTGCGCACCTGGATCGCGGCCCACCACATCGTGCTGCCCTCTTTGATGCGGTAGACGACGTTGCCGGTGACCGGGCCCGGGATCAGCTTCCAGCGGATCGGGATCCGTCCCTGCTGCAGGTCGCCGATCTTGGCGAAGGCGTTGTATGAAAGATCCAGTCCGCCCGATGCCGCCTCGGGGTAGAGATCGGTCACGTACACCGTGGTACAGCCCTTGGGGCCTTGCACGCGCAGATAGGCCCCGGCCATTGCTGCGGGGATGCCGCCGAGGTTTGCCTGCGTCGGGTTGAGCGCGGTGATTTCCTGGTCTTTGGCGATCGGATCGAGCAGGAAGGCGCCGCCCGAATAGCCCGAGCCGGTTGCGGTCGCGATGCCGGTGAACGTGCTGCCCCAGGTATTGGCCGGCGCGGTGGTGCCGGTGCCGAGACAAGAAGGCTGCGCGGCGGTGGCATTGTCGGCCGCAACGACCTGGCCATTGGCCTGCAAGCTCCAAACCGAAAGAGACAGCAGCATGACCGCAATCCACCGCCATTTCTTCAAACATGGCATGTCTCACCTCCTGCATTGAGCCGGGAAAGGCTATTCACCATAGACCAGAATATTTTCGATATGAAGTTTAAAAATCGGCATCGGATCGATTTGCAATCATTGCTCCGATTTTTGTAATTTGATCCGTATTGAATCAACAGCATCGACAGCGGACGACAAACGGAAGCTGCAATCACCGTTGGTCAGCGGTGCCTTTTCTGACCAGTCGATCGACTCACCGGACTGCATCAGCCCGCGGCCTCCAGGGTCGCCGGACATTGGCAGGCCCGGATCCACAACGCCCGGGCCATGACGCGGCATTCAAGTGTCGAATCGGCTGCCGAATTCCGGTAAAAAAAACCGGGCTCGAAAGCCCGGTTTCCGATTGGCGCATCGTTGCTGACAACGTTTCTGCCTTACGCCCCGGCCTCGCTCAACAGCCCCTCGGCCTCCAGCGCCGCCAGCACGGCCGGCCGCGATGCGACGCGCTGCTGGAATGCGGCCAGCGCCGTGAATGCCGACAGGTCGAGGCCCACATGCCCGGCCCAGTTGGTGACCGTGAACAGGTAGGCATCTGCCGCCGAGAAACGTTCGCCCAGCAGCCAGGGATGGGCCGCCAGGTGCTGCTCCACCAGCGCGTACTGCCGGTGCAGGGCATCCTTGCGCTCCTGCCGGACCGTCTCGGGCGTGGACGGATTGAACAGCGGCGAGTAGCTCTTGTGCAGTTCCGAGTTGATCCAGCCCAGCCATTCCTGCAGGCGATAGCGCGCCATGGTGCCGTTGGCGGGGGCCAGACCGCTTTCGGGCTTGAGGTCGGCAAGGTACTGCGCAATCGCCGGGCCTTCGGTCAGCCGCTCGCCGTTGTCCAGTTCGAGGACGGGCACGGCGCCCTTGGGGTTGATCCGGTGGAAGTCTTCACCGTGTTCCGTGCGCTTGGCCCGGATGTCGACCTTGACGAGCTGCAGGGCGATGCCCGCCTCGCGCGCCACGATGTGCGGCGAGAGTGAACAGGCTCCGGGAAAGTAGTAGAGCTTCATCGTGTTTTCCGAGTGGTTGGACAACTGCGCGGGGCCTCCGGAACCCTCCGCCGGAATCGCCGCGCGCAGTGCATGGTAGTCGAGCCCATCGGTCCGCGGCACAGGGCCACCGATAGAATCCGGTTACTCCAAAGTTACCGGCTGTCGCCGAAACGAACGTCCATGGGTCTGCCGCTACGCAAAAACAGAGCCACGCTGCCGCCGGCGTGCCAAGTCACCGAGGCGCTCGGATTCCTGCGCGGGGCCTGGGCGCTGAACGTCGTCTGGCAACTGCGCGGTCAGGCCCGGCGCTTCGGTGAGCTGCGCCATGACCTGCCACGGATTTCGGCGCGCGTCCTGAGCCTGCGCCTGCGTGAGCTCGAGTCGCGCGGACTGGTCGTGCGGCACGCACTGGACAGTTCGCCGCCGTCGGCCGAATACGCGCTGACGGCGCTCGGTCGCGAGCTGTTGCCCGCGATCGATATCCTCGCTGCGGTCAGCCAGAAGCTGACGGCAGCGTGAGAGCATCCGCCCCCCTCGGCCTGAGCGCCGTCCAGGCAATAAAAAACCCGCGATCGCCAGGCGGCTTCGCGGGTTTTTGTTGCGGCAGGCGCGCGTCAGCCGCCGATCATCACGTTGAAGACAATACCGGTCGGGGCGACCAGGAAATAGTCGCCGCCGACGCCGACCCAGTGGTAGCCGCGCGGCGGCGGGGCCAGGTGGTAGGCGCGCCAGTCGTCGACGATATATTGGCGCTGGCGGTATTCCGGCGGAATCCGGTCGCCCTTGGCCCAGCGGCCCGGACGGTCGCGATCCGCACGGCGGTCGATGTCGACCGGGCCGCGGCCCTCGTCGCCGTGGCGGCGGTCCCAACCGCGATCCCTGTCCTCGTGGCCCCGGCCCATGGGAGGCCCGCCCGGCCCGCCCCGCTCGTCGCCCCGGCCCCGATCCTGGGCATGGCCGGCAAGCGGCAGCAGCGCGCTGGCCGCGAGTAACAGGCAGGAAACAATCTTGGCTTTCCGCATCGTTCGGTTCTCCAGGAAAACGTCCGCCTCATGCCGGACGTGCCATCCAGTCTAGGATGCGTTTGCCGTACCGTTGAGTAAGAATGCTTGCAACAGTGTGACGGGATGTATCCTCCGCCCGTGCCACCGGGCGGAGCGCGCACATTTTGACGGGTTGTCGACAGGCGCGGCGATCGCCTGGGCTCGCGGATGGCGGGCCGGCTGATCCGCATGTCGCGGGTGCCGGTCACGCTGGCGAGGTGACGCCACCGCACGGCGCCGGCCCGCGCGACCGGTACAGAATTCGCCAAATACCCGACGTTCTGTACCTGTCATCCGCCGTGGCATGGATGCTAGCCTGCAGGCTCGTCTTTCCGACACCCGCAGCGTTCTGCCATGCCTACCCTGACCAACCTCCTCACCTTCGCCCTGGTCGCCCTGGGCATGGTCCTGACCCCCGGCCCCAACATGATCTACCTGATCTCGCGGTCGATCAGCCAGGGGCGCAACGCGGGGCTGATTTCGCTGGCGGGCATCGCCACCGGGTTCGTGTTTTACATGCTGTGCGCGGCATTCGGCATCACGGCGCTGCTGATGGCGGTGCCGTTTGCCTATGACACCCTGCGGTTCGGCGGGGCGATCTACCTGCTCTATCTGGCATGGCAGGCAGTGCGTCCCGGCGGACGCGCCCCGTTCCAGCTGCGCGAACTGCCTGAAGACAGCCCGCGCCGGCTGTATACGATGGGCCTGTTCACCAGCCTGCTCAACCCGAAGGTGGCGGTGCTGTATCTGTCGCTGCTGCCGCAGTTCATCGAGCCGGCGCACGGCAGCGTGCTGGTGCAATCGGTCTGCCTGGGGCTGACGCAGATCTGCGTGAGCCTGACCATCAACTCGATGATCGCCTCGGCCGCGGGCAGCATCGCCGCGCTGCTTTCCCGCAAGGCGAGCTGGCTGGCGCTCCAGCGCTACCTGATGGGCTCGGTGCTGACGGGGCTGGCGCTGCGCATGGCGATGGAAGCCCGCAAATAGGCCCACCGGATTGACATGGCGGTCGCCATGTCCTTGGATAGCTTGTAGGCCGCTGCCAAGGAGACGACCGCATGGTTCCCCCCGATCTTCCGCGCCGCACCACCCGGCGCGGCATCCTCAAGACACTGGGCACGCTCGGTGCCGGCGCCACGCTGGGCCACCCCGCACTGACGGCGCTGGCCGCCACCGCAAGCCGCGTCACCCTGCCGTTCGACAACGGCGAGCGCGAACTCGTCGTCTTTCCGCAAAAGCGTCCGCTGATCCTGCAGACCAGCCGGCCGCCGCAGCTGGAGACACCGTTTGCAGTGTTCAACGAAGGCCTCATTACGCCCAATGACGCGTTCTTCGTGCGCTACCACTGGAGCGGCATCCCCACCTCGATCGATCCGGCAACCTACCGGCTGCAGGTGGGCGGCAACGTCGACACCCCGCTCGATCTGTCGCTGAGCGCGTTGAGAGCGCTGGGCGAGGCGCGCGAGATCGTCGCCGTCAATCAGTGCTCGGGCAACGGACGGGGTTACTTCCAGCCGCGCGTCGGCGGCGGGCAGCTGTCGAACGGGGCGATGGGCAATGCGCGCTGGACGGGCGTGCCGCTCAGGCAGGTGCTCGATCGGGCCGGCGTGCGGGCCGGCAGCGTGCAGGTCGTGTTCGACGGGCTCGACCACCCGCCGCTGGCCGATGCCAACAGCCCGAAGTTCATCAAGGCGCTGGACATCGACCACGCGCGCGACGGCGAGGTGATGATCGCCTGGGCCATGAACGGCGCCGACCTGCCGATGCTCAACGGCTATCCGATCCGCCTGGTCGTGCCGGGCTACTACGGCACCTACTGGGTCAAGCACCTGTCGTCGATCCAGGTGGTCGACAAACCGTTCGATGGATTCTGGATGCGCACGGCCTACCGCATTCCCGACGACCCCTGCGCGTGCGTGGCACCCGGCACCGCGCCGGCGCGGACGGTGCCGATCGGCCGCCTCAACGTGCGCGCGTTCATCACCAGCCTGGCCGACGGCGCGACGGTGACGGCCGGCCGCGAGCACATCGTGCGGGGCATCGCCTTCGACGGCGGCTATGGCATCGCGGAGGTCGCCTTCTCGGCCGACGGCGGGCGCACCTGGAGCGAGGCGCAACTGGGCGAAGACCTGGGCAGGTATGCGTTCCGCGAATGGCGTGCGCCGTTCAGGCCCGCGCGGCGCGGCGCCTATGCGCTGAAGGTGCGCGCCGTCAATCGCATCGGGCAGAGCCAGCCGCTGACGGCGCTGTGGAATCCGGCGGGCTACATGCGCAACGTGGTCGAGACCACGCGCGTCACCGCCGCCTGAGGAGACCGCCATGTCCGATCGCAAACCCCCGCGCGGCGGCATCGTGGGCGCCGCATTGGCCTGCGCTGCCGCCTGGGCGACACCCGCCTGGGCACTGGACGTGACACTGCCGCCGGAGACCGCGCAGTACCGCCCCAGCGAACTGCCGGGGTACCGGCTGGTGCTGCAGCACTGCATGATCTGCCACGCCGCGCAGTACGTGCAGAAGCAGCCGCCGACGCTGCCGCGCAGCTACTGGGAAGCCACCGTCAAGAAGATGAAAGCGTCGTTCGGCGCGCCCTTTCCCGAAGAGGACATCCCGGCCATGGTGGACTACCTGGTGAAGACCTACGGCGCCGAACGCGCCAGTGAGACGGCACCGGCCCGGCCCGCGTCGCCGTAGACGGGATGCGGCCTCAGCGGCGGCGCATGTAGAAGGTGAAGACCTTGTCCTGCTCGCTGTGCGCGAGCAGCTCGTTGCCGGTCTGCTTGGCGAAGGCCTGGAAATCGCGCGTGGCGCCGGGGTCGGTGGCGAGCACCTTGAGCACCTCGCCGCTCTGCATGTCGGCGAGCGCTTTCTTGGTGCGCAGGATGGGCAGCGGGCAGTTCAGGCCGCGTGCGTCGATTTCTTTCTGGAACTCCATGACTGACCTCTGTGGGCTGGCGCGGCGGCCGCGCCGCGCTCATGCCGTGATTGTAGCCGTGCCGTCGGGCAGCCAGTGGCGTGGCGGCGGTTCGGCGGGCGCGCCGGTGCGCAGGTCGATGTAGCTGACCGGCAGGCCGCGCGCGGCGAGGAAGTCCGCCACCGCGTAGCCGGTGCCGGCCGTCCACGGGCGGACCTGCTCGAACGGCAGCAGGCGGTATTCGGCCAGTTCTTCCGACAGCACGATCTCGCCGTCGGCCACCACGTGGTAGGCGATGATCAGCTCGTTCTTGCGGATGAACTCGTAGACGCCGATCAGCGAGATCGCGTGGGCATCGAGGCTGGTCTCTTCCTTGAGCTCGCGCGCGATGCCGTGCTCGGGCGTCTCGTCGTGCTCCAGGAAACCGGTGACCAGCGCGAACATGCCCTCCGGCCACAGCGCATTGCGCGCCAGGAACAGTTGTCCGCGATACTCGACCACTGCCGCCAGCACCGGCAGCGGATTGTTCCAGTGCACGAAGCCGCAGTCCGGCGCCGGGCACGCGATGCGCAGCCGGCCGCCGGCATGCTGCTCGACGAGCGGCGTCGCGCATTGCGGGCAGAAGCGGTAATCGAAACCCATGGCGTGTCGTGCCCGGTGCTATGCGGCCTGGTCGCAGGCCAGGCGGATATCGCCGGCGAGCGCTTCCACGGTCTCGGGCTGCAGATCCCACGCGCACATGAAGCGGCAACCGCCCGCGCCGATGAAGGTGTAGAAGCGCCAGCCGCGCGCGCAGCGTCTCGATGGCGGGCAGCGGCAGCTCGGCGAACACGGCATTGGCCTGCGGCGGGAACAGGATGCGCACGCCCGGCACCTCGCGGATGCGCTGGTGCAGCAGCTGCGCCATCGCATTGGCATGGCGCGCGTTGCGCAGCCACACGTCGTTCTCCAGCAGGCCCAGCCACGGCGCGGAGATGAAGCGCATCTTGGAGGCCAGTTGCCCGGCCTGCTTGACGCGGTAGGCGAAGTCCTCGGCCAGGCGGCGGTCGAAGAACACCACCGCCTCGCCCACCGGCAGGCCGTTCTTGGTGCCGCCGAAGCACAGCACGTCCACTCCCGCGCGCCAGGTGACCTCGGACGGATGCACGCCGAGCGAGGCCACCGCGTTGGCGAAGCGCGCGCCATCCATGTGCACGCGCAACTGCCGACGCTTGGCGACGGCGGCGATCGCGCGCACCTCGTCCACCGTGTAGACCGTGCCCACCTCGGTCGACTGCGTGAGCGAGACCACCTTGGGCTTGGGGTAGTGGATATCGGAGCGGCGCGTGACCAGCGCCTCCACCGCGTCGGGCGTCAACTTGCCGTCGGCGCCCGCGGCGGTCAGCAGCTTGGAGCCGTTGGAGAAGAACTCGGGGCCGCCGCACTCGTCCGTCTCGATGTGCGCCAGCTCATGGCAGATGACGGAGTGGTACGACTGGCACAGCGCGGACAGCGCCAGCGAATTGGCCGCGGTGCCGTTGAAGACGAAAAAGACTTCGCAATCGGTCTCGAACAGGTCGCGGATGCGGTCGCATACGCGCTGCGTCCAGGAATCGTCGCCGTAGGCGGGCTCGTGGCCGCTGCCGTTCGCTTCCAGGAAGTACTTCAGGGATTCCGGGCAGAAGCCGGCGTAGTTGTCGGAGGCGAAGTGTTGCATGGCGGGTCGGGTTGGGCGGGGCCAGGCGGGAGGGCGGGAAGATCGTCTTGCGCTTACTTCTGCTCGGACCAGAGCACGCCGCCGGTGGCCCAGTGCTCACGCTTGACCTCGGCGATGATGATGTCGACCGCGCCGGGCCCGCAGCCCAGGGTCTCGCAGGTGACACGCGTGACCTCCTCGACCAGCTTGCGCTTCTGGTCGGCGCTGCGGCCTTCGAACATCTCGATGTGGAATGTCGGCATGGTGGTCCCGGGTTAGTCGCGATACGAGCGGTTCATTCTATCCAGTTTGCGCAGCAGGGCCGGCCACTCCAGCACGCCCTCGATGGCGCCGCCGTCCTCCAGTTGCTCGGCGGCGCGGTCGGCGACACGCGGTGCGGGCGTGACGACCGCACCGGCCGTCAGCGCGTGGATCTGGATCTCGCAGGCCTTGATGAGCGTGGCCATCAGCACATGGGCCTCGGCCACGGTGCGGCCGACCGTGAGCGTGCCGTGGTTGCGCAGCAGCATGGCGCGATGGCCGCCCAGCGAAGCGGTCAGCCGCGCGCCCTCTTCCGACGTGAAGGCCAGGCCCTCGTAGTCGTGATAGGCGAGGCGCCGGTGGAAGCGCAGCGCGTGCTGCGACAGCGGCAGCAGCCCGTGCTGCTGGGCGGAGACCGCGATGCCCGCCGTGTTGTGCAGGTGGATCACGCAGTGCGCGTCCGGACGCGCCGCATGCACGGCGGCATGCAGCGCGAAGCCGGTGACGTTGACGGACGGGCGCGTGGCCGGGTCAGGCCAGTCGCCGACCAGTTGGCCGGCGCGGTTGATCTTGACCAGGCTGGAGGCGGTGATCTCGTCGAAGGCCAGGCCGAAGGCGTTGATGAGGAAGTGCTCCGGCTCGCCGGGGACGGTGGCCGACAGATGGGTGTAGATCAGGTCATCCCAACCGTTGAGCGCGGCCAGCCGGTAGGCGGCGGCCAGGTCGATGCGCACGGCGCGCTCGGCCTCGCTGATCCGGCCGCCGGATGCGGCGGCGCCGGGGCGCATGGCAAACGACATCGGGGTGCCTCCAGTGGCAGTGGAGGAAGCATTCTAGAGCGGCCGGGCGACCGGCGTGGCACCGTGCCCCGCCTGCCGGGCATCACGCACCGGCCGGCGCGATGCGCCTCGCCGCCAGGAACATCGCCATGCCGAGCACGAGGGACACCGCCGCCACCGCCAGCGAGGCATCGAACCCGCCGGTGGCCGCGAACAGCCGGTTGGCCAGCGGCGGCCCCACGATCTGGCCGATGCCGTACACCGCCGTCATCAGCCCCATCAGGCGCGGCACGGCATGCGGCCACAGGCGGCGCGCCTCGCGCATGGCGAACAGCGTGATGGCCGTGAACGGCAGGCCGAGCAGCAGGCTGGACAGCGCCAGCCCGCCCACCGTCGGCCAGACGATGCTGGCTGCCACGGCAACCGCCTGCATCGCATACGCCGTGGCGAGCAGCGTGCGGTTGTCGCGCGCCAGGCTGATGCGCGTCGACAGCAGCGCGCCCAGCGCCACGCCCACGCCGAAGATCGGCCAGAACAGGTCGGGCCAGATCGAGCCGGCCGGCAGCACCCTGCGCGCGATCACCGGCAAGAACGTGGCGGTGACGATGTAGCCGAAGCCGGCCAGGCCATAGGCCAGCGTGATGATGACGGTCGGCAGGTCCAGGCCGGGCGCCACGCCCGATGCGCCCGGCGCGGAGGCGGCCGCATGCGGCCGGCGCTCCGGGTGGATGGTCGGCCACACCGCCGCCGACAGCACCGCGCACAGCGCGCCGAACGCGATCCACGCCGAAGACGCATGCCAGCCGAGGGCCACCATGCCGCTGGCGATGAGCCCCGGCACGGCGATCCCCAGCCCGGGCCCGCAGAAGATGATGCCGCCCAGCGCGGCATGCCCGAGTTCGGCGAGCCGGTGCAGGCACCAGCCCGCCGTGAAGACGAATACCAGCGCGCTCACCATGCCGGCCACGAACCGCAGCACCAGCCACGCGGGCTGGCCCTGCAGCACGCCCATGCCGGCGGTCAGCAGCACGGTCGCGACCAGCCCGATCCGGGTCAGCCGCGCCGCGTCGCCGCGCAGCGTCATACAAACCAGCGCGCCGACAAAGTAGCCGAGGTAGTTGAGCGTCGCCAGCCAGCTGCCCTGCGCCAGAGTGACGCTGCCGTCGTGTAGCATCATCGGCAGGATCGGCGTGAAGGCGAAGCGGCCGATGCCCATGGCCACCGACAGCGCGACCATACCGGCAATCGCCACGCGCCAGGCGGCGGCGCGTGTCGCATGGGCGGCGGGCAGGGAAGAGAACGACGACGGGACTGCGTGCTGCATGGCGGACATGGAAGTATGCGAAGGCAATTGGCACTTCATGCTAGGCGGGCTCGTCCATCCTGAAAAATGAATTATATTGAACAGATCCATTCAAATTTGAGATGCACCATGGATCTGGCCTCGCTGGAAATCTTTCGCACCGTCGTCCGCGAAGGCGGCGTCACACGCGCGGCGGCGCAACTGCATCGGGTGCAGTCCAACGTGACGACCCGCATCCGCCAGCTCGAGGCATCGCTGGGCGTGCCGCTGTTCGTGCGCGAAGGCAAGCGCATGGTGCTGACGCCGGCCGGCCAGACCCTGCTGACCTATGCCGACGACATCCTGCGCCTGGCCGCGGAGGCCCGGCAGGCCGTGCAGCCGCGCGAGCCGCACGGCCGCCTGCGCATCGCCTCGATGGAAAGCACGGCCGCCAGCCGCCTGCCGACCCTGCTGGCGTCGCTGCATCAGCGCTGGCCCAGGGTCCAACTCGAACTCGTCACCATGACGACGCGGCAATCGGTGCAGGCACTGTCCCGCTTCGAGGTCGATTGCGCCTTCATTGCCGAGACGACGTGCCTGGCCAACCTGCGTTCCGCACTGACGACGCTGCCGGCGTTTGCCGAAGAACTGGTGCTGATTGCCCACCGCGCGCATCCGCCCATCCGCCGCGCCGCCGACGTGCAAACCCCCGTCCTGCTCGGTTTCGAGCCCGGCTGCGCCTATCGCCAATTGATCGACGACTGGTTCGAGGCCGGCGGCGTGGTGCCCTCGCGCGTATTGGAGCTGGGTTCGTACCACGCCATCATCGCGTGCGCGGCGGCGGGGATCGGCGTGGCGCTGGTGCCGCGCTCGGTGCTGGATCTGTACACCAACGCGCCGGAGATCAGCGTGCATGCGCTCGGCAAGCCGGGGCGCGTCGACACGCTGCTGGCCTGGCACCGCGACATGGCCGGGCCGGCGCTGCAGGCGCTGGTGCAGGTGCTGAGCGAGGCGCATGCCGCGGCGCCTTCACCCACCGGTGAGGCTGTCGCCGCCTAAACTGAATGCGAAGACCCCGCCGCAGGTCTAACAAGAAGCGCAAGCAAGCGCGGCAGTAACGAACGGAGGCGCGCATGCGACCGTCGTTGCGGATACGGCAGTGGATCGGCTGGCTGGCGGCAGGCCTGGCCGCCGCCTGGAGCGGCCTGGCCATCGCGGCCGCCGCCCCGGTGATGGTGCTGCCGCTGACCGGCGCCATCGGGCCGGCCAGCGCGGCCTACGTGGTGCACGGGCTGGAGCTGGCCCGCAAGGAAGGCATGCAGCTCGTGGTGCTGCAGATGGACACGCCGGGCGGGCTTGATGCCTCGATGCGGCAGATCATCCAGGCCATCCTCGCCTCGCCGGTGCCGGTGGCGGGCTATGTGGCGCCGGGCGGCGCGCGGGCAGCCAGTGCCGGCACCTACATCCTCTACGCCAGCCATATCGCCGCGATGGCGCCGGCGACCAACCTGGGCGCCGCCTCGCCGGTGGCGATCGGCATCGGCGGCCACGCGCCCACCGGGCCGCCGCCCACCCCCGGCGACACCGCCAAGCCGGCCAGCGCACCGGCGGCCGCCTCCGGCAACGAAGACACCCTCGCCCGCAAGCAGATGCACGATGCGGCGGCCTACATCCGCGGCCTGGCCCACCTGCGCGGGCGCAACGCCGAATGGGCCGAGCGCGCCGTGCGCGAAGCAGTCAGCCTGTCAGCCGACGAAGCCGCCACGCAGCGCGTGATCGACCTGATCGCCACCAACATTCCCGACCTGCTCAGGCAAGTGGACGGACGCGCGCTGCGCACCGCCACGGGCCTGGTCACGCTGCATACGGCGGGGGCCCCCACCGAGACGCTCGAGCCCGACTGGCGCAACCACTTCCTGGCCGTCATCACCGATCCGAGCCTGGCCCTGCTGCTGCTGACGGTGGGCGTGTATGCGCTGATCTTCGAGTTCTCGACGCCGGGCATGGTGGTGCCGGGCATCCTGGGGGCGATGTGCATCCTGGTGGCGCTGTACGGGCTGCAGATGCTGCCCATCAACTATGCCGGGCTGGCGCTGCTGTCGCTCGGCCTGGGCTGCATGGTGGCCGAGGCCTTCCTGCCGACCTTCGGCGCGCTGGGCGTGGGCGGCATCATCGCCTTCATCCTGGGCGCGGTGATGCTGATCGATACGCAGACGCCGGGCTACGGCCTGCCGCTGCCGCTGATCGTCTCGCTGGCCTTCGTGAGCCTGACGGTGATCCTGCTGCTGTCCGGCATGGCCGTGCGCGCGCGCCGGCGGCCGGTGGTCAGCGGCGGCGACACGCTGATCGGCATGACCGGCGAGATGCTGGAGATCAATGCCGCCGACCCCGACTTCCCCGACACCGGCTGGGCGCAGGTGCACGGCGAACGCTGGCGCGTGCGCTGCGACGCCGCCGTGGGCCGCGGCGACCGCATCCGCGTGGTCGGACGCCAGGGCCTGGTGCTGCGCGTCAAGCCGGCCTAGCCCGACGCATTCCCCAAGGAGAACAACCATGGTCTACGGCTTCTTCAGCGCAGGCGGCTTCATCTTCCTGATCGTGCTGCTGGTGATCTCGTCGTTCCGCGTGCTGCGCGAGTACGAGCGCGGCGTGGTGTTCCTGCTCGGCCGATTCTGGCGCGTCAAGGGGCCGGGGCTGGTGCTGATCGTGCCGGCCGTCCAGCAGATGGTGCGGGTGGACCTGCGCACCATCGTGATGGACGTGCCGCCGCAAGACGTGATCTCGCACGACAACGTGTCGGTCAAGGTCAACGCGGTGGTGTACTTCCGTGTGGTCGATCCGGAGCGCGCCATCATCCAGGTCGCCAATTTCCTGGAGGCGACCAGCCAGCTGGCGCAGACCACGCTGCGCGCGATCCTCGGCAAGCACGAGCTGGACGAGATGCTGGCCGAGCGCGAAAAGCTCAACCTCGACATCCAGAAGGTGCTCGACATCCAGACCGACCCCTGGGGGATCAAGATCGCCAACGTGGAGATCAAGCATGTCGACCTGAACGAGTCGATGATCCGCGCGATCGCCCGGCAGGCCGAGGCCGAGCGCGAGCGGCGCGCCAAGGTGATCCACGCCGAGGGCGAGCTGCAGGCCGCCGAAAAGCTGCTGGAAGCCGCGCGCATGCTGGCCCAGCAGCCCGAGGCGATCCAGCTGCGCTACCTGCAGACGCTCACGCAGATCGCCGGCGACAAGAGCTCGACGATCGTATTCCCGCTGCCGATGGACATGCTGGGCGCGGTCAAAAAGGCGTAGCGCGGACGCTCACTTGCCGCCGGCCGCGGCCCAGTCGATGGCCGCGTCGAACAGCTTGCGGCCGGTCGGCGCCAGGTTGGGGAAGGTCTCGTTGTCGAGGAAAAAGAACACGCGGCGCGCCGGGGCGAGCGTCTCGTAGTCCATCGTCGCGCCCTTCTCGTAGCCGAAGATCACGGCCTTGGCCGGGTCGCCCGACACCGTGGCGATGATGCTCGCGCCCAGGCCCGGCTTGCCCCAGCCCATCGGCGCATCCTTGGCATAGCCGACCGCGACGCCCGCCGGCAGGCCGGCCGACAGCGGATGCGGCGCGTTGACCATCCACAGGTAGTGTTCCTTGTCGACCATGCCGAAGTCGACATCGCGGCGCTTGCCGGTCATGGCCATGTCGTCGAGCAGGTCGTTCTCCCACGTGACCAGCGGCACCGGTACGTTGCGGTAGGCGCCAAGCAGGTCGCGCGAACGCACGGTGGACGACAGCACCACCAGGTCGAACGCCTTGGCGCGCTCGGTCGGCTGGGACTGGTCGTACAGCGTGACGGCATAGCCGCGCGCTTCGAGGTGGGCCGCGATCTGCTTGTCGATGGGTAGGCTCTTGCCTTCCATGCGCACCACCATCAGCACGGTCTTGCCGGCGCCCGGCTGCGGTTCGGCGGCGGCGGCGGGCCGCAGGCAGGCGAAGGCCATCAGCGCGACAGCGCACAGGCGAAGGAACGGTTTCATCGGTTTGGCTCCGGAAGTGAACGGCATCAGAATCAGAGATCGATCTTCATCGACAGCTTGAACACGCGCGGCGCGCCCATCGACAGCCGGTTGTTGCCGGCACCCGCCCAGTAGCGCTTGTCGGTCAGGTTGTCGACATTGAGCTGCCAGGTGGTGCGCTTGCCGGCGACGCGCGTGACATAGCGCGCGCCGGCGCCGAACAGCGTGGTGCCGCCCAGCCACGCCTGGTCGGCGTCGTTGACCGGGCGCGGGCCGACGTAATAGGCGCCGGCGTTGAACGACACCGAGCGCAGCATCGGCAGGGTGTATTCGGCGAACAGGCTGGCGGTGGCGCGCGGCGTGTTCTCCGGCGTCTTGCCGTCGAGGCCGTTGCCGACGCCGCGGAACTTGGCGTCGATCCAGCCGGCCGAGGCCAGCAGCGACAGGTCGTTCGTGACGCGCCCCTGCGCATTCAGCTCCAGGCCACGGATGCGCTGGCGGCCGTCCTGCACGTAGAGGTTGGAAGCGTTGGTATAGCTGGCGGCCCGGTCGATCTCATACAGCGCCGCCGACAGCTGGGTGCCGGCCGGCGTTTCATAGCGCACGCCCACTTCCTTCTGCTTGCTGACCGCGGGCGGCATCGCCACGTTGGCGTTGGCGGCGGTGTTGGGTGCGCGGTCGCCCGCCTCCAGGCCCTGCGCGTACGAGGCATAGGCCGACAGGGTCGGGGTGAGCTTGTAGATCAGCGCGCCGAGCGGCGTGGTCTTGCTGGCCTCGTAGCGGTTGGGCGCCTGCACGCTGGTGTAGCTGGTGTAGCGCAGGCCGGCGATCACCTGCCAGTGCTGCGTCAGGGTCATGCGGTCCAGCGCGTAGACGCCGGTGTCGACGGCGCGCTGCGCGGCGGTGGCGCTGGTGCCGGTGGTCGGCAGCCAGCCGAGGTCGACCGGGTTGTACAGATTCTGCGTGCCGGAGAAGCGGCTGGAATACACCGCGGCCTGGCGCATCTCCGAGCGCGCCACGCCGAAGGTCAGCTCGTGCTTGACCGAGCCGGTCATCTGGGTGCCGTTGAGGTCGGCGCGCAGGTGGCCGGTGGTCCAGCGGCCGTCCTGGCGGTTGCCCGAGATCGTGCCTCTGCCGGTCACCGCGTTGACGCTGCCGATTTCCGTGAAGGCCCGCGTGCGCGCCAGCTCCGAGGTGCCGCCCTCGACCGTCACCAGCCAGTCGTCGTTGAGCGCGTAGTCGGCGCGCAGCATGGCGGTGGTGCTGTTGGCGCGGAACTTGGCCCAGTCCGGCGACAGGCGCTTGGTCGGATCCGGCATGGCCGGCAGCGAGATGACGCCGTTCTTCGCGGCCGGCAGCGTCACCACCGACTGCTCGGTGATGACCTGGCGCGCGTACTCCACGTCGGCCTTCAGGCTCAGGCGGCTATTGACCTTCCAGTCGAAGGCCAGGCTCGCCATCTGGCGATCGCCGTCGATGCCGCTGGTGGCCGATCCCAGCCGGCCGCCCGCGGCATTGAAGCGCAGGCCGTACGGGTTGTCTTCGCCGAAGCGGCGGGCCACGTCGACGTTGGCGATGGCGGTGCCGTTGCTGTCGACCGACATGCCGACCGAGGTGACCGGCGTATTGCCCGCGCGCTTGGTGACGAGGTTCACCATGCCGCCCGGCGTGGTGTAGCCGTAGTAGAGCGCCGACACGCCCTTGAGCACCTCCACGCGCTCCTTGTCCTCCAGCGGGATCGCCATCAGGTTGAAGACCGGCATCGAACCGTTGAGGCGGAAGTTGGTGCGGTTCTCCAGCGTCACGCCGCGGATGGCGAGGTTGTCGAAGGTCTCGCCCGAGAGCTGCTGGCGCGTCACGCCGGCGGTGTTGCGCAGCGCGTCGTACAGCGTGCGGTCCTGCTGCGCGTCGAGCGCCTCGCGCGTGACGACGTTGACGGTGGCCGGGATGTCGCGCAGTGACTGTCCGCGGAACGAGCCGACCTCGGCCGTGCTGGCGGCAAACCCGCGCTGGCTGCGCGCGGTGACGGTGGTGGCGTCGAGATCGACGGTGGCGGCGGCGTCCGCGCCGGAGGCGGCATCGGCGCGCGCCAGGGTCGACACGGCAAGAGGAATAGCGGCGAGCGCGCACGACAGCGCGCGTGCCGCGAGACGGCTGGTCATCGCGAGCAAGGGTCTATCAGGATTGGCGAAAACCGGACGCGCCCAGAACGATGCTGGGGAATGGGAAACGCGCCGATGCGGTCGGCATGCAGCGCGTCGGTCAACTGGCTGGCGGCTGAACAGCCCGCTGGCTCGCCCGGCAGGAACGATGGCCAGCGCTCAGGCAGGATACCCTTTGCCGCCCATCAGATGAGAATGGTTCTCATTATAAAGTGATAGATGAGATGTGAGCAATGGTTAATTCGCCGGCACCCCTTGCGCCCATTGCGGCCAGCGCAACACGATGTCGTCCAGCAGCGGCTTGGCGGCATTGACGAGGTTGTGCGTGGCCGGCACGAAGCCGCCCTGCTGCGCGTAGTTGACCAGGCCGTCGGCGGCGGACTGACCGTCGTACGGGCGGTCGAAGTCCGAACCGGTGCGCAGCAGCGCGACGCGGCTGAAATCGACCTTGCCGGCGCGGGCGCCGCGCGTCAGCACTTCCAGCGTCGCGTTGTCTTCCTGCGCGGTGGTGCAGTAGGTGCCCTTGCCGTCGGTCATGGTCTGGGTCCAGTCATGCGCGCGCTGGCCGAGGTTGCGGCCGGCCCACCAGGTATCGGCGGAGGCGACATCGCACTGGATCACCGCGGGCGGCTGGTTGGCCGGCGCGTACGCGTAGTGCTTGCGGAAGGCGATCGCTTCGGGGCTGTCCTCCAGCGTGACCGGCTTCGACAGCGCGTACGCCTTCTGCAGCAGCGCCTCGTTGAGCCGGAACACTTCGGTGCGGTAATCCATCGGCGGCTTCTCGCCCGGCCCCTTGGTGCCGATGCCGAAGTAGCCGTAGGGCCAGCCGGTGGGCATCTCGCGCGCGTCGATCTCGTGCGACAGGCCGTAGTCCACCGCATAGCGCGCCCACGCGGCCGAGCCCACCGTGCCCTGCCCCGGATCGATGCCCGCGATGCCGGCGATCACGAAATAGGTCTGCGTCAGGTCCAGCTTGCTGCGGTAGAGCAGCGCGGACAGCGTCGCGGCGGCATTGGCGTAGCCCATGCCGGTGGTGACCTGGCAGATGCCGTCGTAGTTGCACAGCAGGTTCGGCGCATCGGGCGACAGGCCGGCGATAGAGACCTTCTCCTTGAGGCCGTAGCGATCGATGAACGGCTGGGCTTCGCCCTGGAACATGTTGATGACGATGACCTTGATGCCATCGTAGGCGCAGCTGTTCAGGGTCAGCGCCGCCGCGCCCGCGGCGAGCAGCCTCGCGGCGGTGCGCAGGGGCGTCGTGGTCAGGGCATGGGTCATGGCGAGGGCACTCCGTGTTTCCACACGCTCCAGCGCGTGACGATGTCGTTGACCAGCGGACCGCCCGCCAGATAGAGGTTGTTGAGCGACGGCACGAAGCCGCCCGAGTTGCTGCCCACCAGCGAGTCGTACGGCGTCTGCCCCGGATACGGCCGGTCGAAGTTGGAGGCGGTGCGCAGCACGGCCACGCGCTGCAGGTCGAGCAGGCCGGCCGTCGATCCGCGCGACAGTGCCTCGAAGGTGGCGTTGTCTTCCTGCTGGGTGGTGCAGTAGGTGCCCTGCCCGTCGGTCAGCAGCTTGACCCAGGCCGCTTCGCGCTGGCCGAGCAGCGCGCCGTGCCAGTACGTATTGCCGGCCGCGGTATCGCACTGCACGACGGCGGGCGGCTGGTTGGCCGGCGCGCTCGGATAGTTGGCGCGGTAGGCACGCGCGGTGGCGTTGTCGTCCAGCACGGCGCCCTTCGAGAGCGCCAGCGCCTTCTGCAGCAGCGCCTCGTTCACGCGGAAGACTTCCGTCTTGTAGTTCAGCGGCGGCTTCTGCCCCGGCCCCTGCGTATTGATGCCGATGAAGCCATTGGGCCAGTCGGCTGGAACCTCGCTCGCGTCGATCTCCCAGGCCAGATCGCTGTCGACCAGGTAGCGCGCCCACGCCGCCGTGCCGAGCGTGCCCTGCGACGGATCGATGCCGGCGATGCCCGCCACCAGGAAATACGCGCGCGACAGATCGAACTGCCCGCTGTAGATCAGCGCCGACACCGACGCTGCCGCATTGGCCTTGCCCATGCCGGTGGTCAGCTGGCAGACGTCGCTGGCGTTGCAGTGAACATTCGGGTAATCGATCGACAGGCCCGGCACCGGCACGTCTTGCGTGAGGCCCAGCTTGTCGATCCACGGCTGCGCCTCGGGCGCGAACAGGCTGATGATCAGCACCTTGACCTTGCGCGCGTGCGACTGCGGCGCCTGCTGCGCGACCGGCTGCGTGGATGCGCCGACGCCGGCGGCCAGCAGCGTGCCGGCGGCGATGGCCCGAAGCCATCGTGTGCCGCGCCGCCCAGACGGCGGCTGCGGCGGCCGCGGCGGTCGGGCGTCGACCTGTTCGGATAGGACGCTCATGGTTCTCCTCATTTCGGGGTTGGGGACCAGCGGGAACACTGCGGGGACTGCGGAAACAGCGGGCGCCACCCATGCAAATTGCCTGCCACCCGCGCGCTTCCCCGGTATAGGCGACGGCGCGGCCTGCCACCAGCGCGGGGGCACGGCACACTTGTCCACCCTGCGTAGACAAGCCCCCGACGGCGTGCGCCATGCCCAGCCGCGCGCCCCAAAAGCAAAACGGCGCGTGCCCCGTTGCCGGAAGCACGCGCCGTTTGGCGCAACCCGTTCGAAAAACCGGATTACCGCATCACACCTTCTGCTGCACCCAGGCCGTCACGCCGGCCAGCGCCTGCGGCAGCTTGTCGGGCTCGGTGCCGCCGGCCTGGGCCATGTCGGGGCGGCCGCCGCCCTTGCCGCCGACCTGCTGGGCGACAAAGTTGACCAGTTCGCCCGCCTTGATCCTGGCGGTGGCGTCCGCCGTCACGCCGGCGATCAGCGCGACCTTGCCGTCGCTCACGCTGCCCAGCACGATGGCGGCGGTCTTGAGCTTGTCCTTGAGCTTGTCCATGGTCTCGCGCAGCGTCTTGGCATCAGCGCCGTCGAGCTTGGCGGCCAGCACCTTGATGCCGGCGACGTCCACGGCCTGGCTGACGAGTTCGTCGCCCTGGCTCGCGGCCAGCTTCGACTTCAGGCGCTCCAGTTCCTTCTCCAGCGACTTGACCTGGTCCTGCACTTGGCCGATACGCTGCGTCAGTTCCGACGGTTGCGCACGCAGGGCGGCGGCGGCTTCGTTGATGCGCGTGTCGAGCGTCTGCAGGTAGTGCAGCACGTTGTCACCGGTGATGGCTTCCACGCGGCGAATGCCCGCTGCCACACCCGATTCGCCCACGATCTTGAACAGGCCGATGTCACCGGTGCGTGCCACGTGGGTGCCGCCGCACAGTTCCTTCGACGTGCCGATCGACAGCACGCGCACTTCGTCACCGTACTTCTCGCCGAAGAGCGCCATGGCGCCGTTCTTGACCGCATCGTCAAAGCCCATGATCTGAGCGTTGGTGGCGGCGTTGGCGAAGATCTCTGCATTGACGCGCGCTTCCACCTCGCGGATCTGCAGTGGCGTCATCGGCGCGTTGTGCGAGAAGTCGAAGCGGGTCTTGTCGGCATCCACCAGCGAGCCCTTCTGCTGCACGTGGGCGCCCAGCACTTCACGCAGGGCCTTGTGCATCAGGTGGGTGGCCGAGTGGTTGCGCATGGTGCGTGCGCGGCGCGCGGCGTCCACTTCCGCCGCCACGGCATCACCGACCTTCAGCACGCCGGTGCGCAGCGTGCCGTGGTGGCCGAAGACTTCCGGCAACACCTTCTGCGTATCGGCCACGTCAAACCAGACGGTGGCGGCCTTGAGCGTGCCCTGGTCGCCGACCTGGCCACCCGATTCGGCATAGAACGGCGTGTGGTCCAGCACCACCACGCCGGTCTGGCCCGGCTGCATGGCATCGACCGACGCACCGTCAACGAACAGCGCCGTCACGCACGCGGTCTCGCGCACGAGCTGGTCGTAGCCGTGGAAGGTGGTCTTGTCGCCGGTGTAGTCCAGCGTGCCGACGGCCATCTTGAACTTGCCAGCCGCACGCGCCTGCTCGCGCTGGCGGTTCATGGCGGCGTCAAAGGCAGCCTCGTCGACGATCACGTCGTTCTCGCGGCAGACGTCTTGCGTCAGGTCCAGCGGGAAGCCGTAGGTGTCGTGCAGCTTGAAGGCGAGTTCGCCGTCGAGCATGTTGGCACCGCTGGCCTTCAGCTCGCCCAGCGCGCCGTCGAGGATCGACATGCCGTGCTCGATGGTCTCGAAGAAGCGCGCTTCTTCCGTGCGCAGCACGTCGACCACACGGTCGCGCGCATCGCGCAGTTCCGGATACGCCTCGCCCATCTGCACAACGAGGTCGTCCACCAGCTTGTGGAAAAACGCGGCGCGGCAGCCCAGCTTGTAGCCGTGGCGGATGGCGCGGCGGATGATCCGGCGCAGCACGTAGCCGCGGCCTTCATTGCCCGGGATCACGCCGTCGACGATCAGGAACGAGCACGCGCGGATGTGGTCGGCGATCACGCGCAGCGAGTTGTTCGACAGATCCTTGGTGTCGGTCTCGCGCGAAGCGGCAGCGATGAGCGCCTCGAACAGGTCGATCTCGTAGTTGCTGTGCACGTGCTGCAGGATCGCGGCCAGGCGCTCCAGGCCCATGCCGGTGTCCACGCACGGGGCGGGCAGCGGGGTCAGCGTGTATTCGCCGGTGGCCGGATCGAGCTGGCGGTCGAACTGCATGAACACGTTGTTCCAGATCTCGATGTAGCGGTCGCCGTCGGCTTCCGGCGAGCCCGGGGGGCCGCCCCAGATCTCGGGGCCGTGGTCGTAGAAGATTTCCGAGCACGGGCCGCACGGGCCGGTTTCGGCCATCTGCCAGAAGTTGTCGGAGGCGTACGGCGCGCCCTTGTTGTCGCCGATGCGCACCACGCGCTCGGGCGGCAGGCCGATGACCTTGGTCCAGATGTCGTAGGCCTCGTCATCGGTCTGATAGACGGTGGCCCACAGCTTGTCGGCCGGCAGCTTGTATTCCTGCGTCAGCAACTCCCACGCCCACACGAGTGCGTCGCGCTTGAAGTAGTCGCCGAACGACCAGTTGCCGAGCATCTCGAAGAAGGTGTGGTGGCGCGCGGTGTAGCCGACGTTCTCCAGATCGTTGTGCTTGCCGCCGGCGCGCAGGCAGCGCTGCACGGAGGTCGCACGCGTGTACGAGCGCTTGTCGGTACCGAGGAAGACGTCCTTGAACTGCACCATGCCGGAGTTGGTGAACAGCAGCGTCGGGTCATTGCCCGGCACCAGCGGCGAGGAGCGCACCACGGTGTGGCCCTTCGTCTCGAAGAACGTCAGGAATTTTTGGCGGATATCGGAGGCTTTCATGTCGCGGGGTGCCGGTGTCAGCATCGCGCCCGGGAACAACCCGCTCCCGCGCGTCTTGGATTAGTGCAAACCATTGATTATACGGGGTTCGCACCGCGTTCGCGCCCATTCGTCGCAGGGGGCTGGGGTGACGCGGAAGGCTGGTGTACAGTGCACGCGTCCCAACCATGCCGAAACGCTTGCCCATGGGCGCCCTGAGCCATCTCCGAGTCCTCGACCTGACCCGCGTGCTTGCCGGCCCGTGGTGCGCGCAGAACCTCGCCGACTTCGGCGCCGACGTCATCAAGGTGGAACGCCCCGGCGCGGGCGACGACACCCGCACGTGGGGGCCACCCTGGCTCAAGGACACCGCCGGCAGCGACACCGCCGAGGCCGCCTACTACCTGGCCGCCAACCGCAACAAGCGCTCCATCACGGTCGACATCAGCACGCCCGAGGGCCAGGAAATCGTGCGCCAGCTCGCCGCCCACAGCGACGTGGTGCTCGAGAACTACAAGGTCGGCCAACTGAAGAAATACGGCCTGGACTACGACGCGCTCAACGCCGTCAGGCCGGACCTGATCTACTGCTCGATCACCGGCTTCGGCCAGACCGGCCCCTACGCAACACGCGCCGGCTACGACTTCATCGTGCAGGGCATGGGCGGCTTCATGAGCCTGACCGGCGAGCGCGACGACCTGCCCGGCGGCGGCCCGCAGAAGGCCGGCGTGGCCATCTCGGACCTGATGACGGGCATGTACGCCACCGTCGCCGTACTGGCCGCGCTGGCGCACCGCGACCGCACCGGCGAGGGCCAGTACATCGACATGGCGCTGCTCGACGTGCAGGTCGCCATGCTGGCCAACATGAACACCAACTACCTGGCCAGCGGCCAAGCCCCCAAGCGCTGGGGCAACGCCCACCCGAACATCGTGCCGTACCAGACCTTCCAGACCGCGGACGGCTGGATCATCGTGGCGGTCGGCAACGACGGGCAGTTCCGCCGCTTTGTCGAGGCCGGCGCAAACCCCGAACTGGCCGACGACCCGCGCTTTGCCACCAACCCGCAGCGCGTGGCCAACCGCGACGTGCTGGTGCCGATCCTGGCCGACATGGTCCGGCGCCTCGGCAAGGCCGAGTGGATCCGCCGGCTCGAAGCCGCCGGCGTGCCCTGCGGCCCGATCAACTCGCTCGACGAGGTGTTCGACAACGAGCAGGTCAAGGCGCGCGGCCTGCGCGTCGACCTGCCCCACCCGAGCGCGGGCACCGTGCCGCTGGTCGGCAGCCCGGTCAGGATGAGCGCAACACCGCCGCAGGCCGTCGCGCATCCGCCGCTGCTGGGCGAGCACACCGAGGCCGTGCTGCGCGACGTGCTCGACCTGCCGCAGGCGCAGATCGCAGCGCTGCGCGCGCAGGGCGTCATCTAGCCTTCCGATTCCCCACCGAGACGAGGTCACCATGTGGTCCGATGCGTTGCTGGCCTACCTGCATTACCTGTCGATCTTCACGCTGATCGTCTTCGTCACCGCCGAGGCCGTGGTGCTACGCCCGGACATGACGCCGGCGATCCGCAGGCGCCTGTCGATCTACGACGCGGTCTACGGCGCCTCGGCGGGTGCCGTGCTGGTCAGCGGCCTGCTGCGCCTGTTCTACGGCGCCAAGGGCGTGGCGTTCTACGTGCACAACCCGATCTTCCATATCAAGATGGGGCTGTTCGTCCTGGTGGCGCTGATGTCGATCCCGCCCACCCTCACCATCCTGCGCTGGAAGCGGCAGGGCAAGACGCTGCCCGACTTCGTGCCGACGCCCGCCGAGATCGCCAAGGTGCGCCGCTGGGTCATGCTCGAGGCGCACCTGATCATCTTCATCCCGCTGGCGGCGGTGCTGATGGCACGCGGCATCGGCATGTGATGCGGCGCGCGGGCGCCGCGGCAAGCGTGCCTGCGGCACGGCTCGGGACCCACCCTGGGCCCTTTGCCGACGCGCCCGCCGGGGCATCGCGGCGGCCCGCCACCCCTCTGCAAGGTGCTTGAAAGTCGGCCGGCTTCGCGTGCACACTTGGGCGCCCATCAGGCCCCGGTCCGCCGGCGGCCTACCGCGCCCGCACGAGGAGACCCGCTTTGCCCACCGATCCGCTGCGTCCTCCGGTGATCCGCAGTCACCAGGATTTCGCCTCCGGCCTCCTGTTCATCATCGCAGGCGCGGCCTTCGCCATCCTGGCGCGCAATTACCGCATGGGAACCGCCAGCAACATGGGCCCGGGCTATTTCCCGTTCTGGCTCGGCGTGGTGCTGGTGCTGCTGGGCGCGGTGGTGATGGCGCGGTCGCTGTCGCACAAGGGCGTGGCCGACCGCATCCCGCGCTGGGACATCAAGACGCTGCTGTGGATCCTCGGCTCGGTCGTGCTGTTCGGGCTGCTGCTGCAGCCGCTGGGGCTGGTGCTGTCGCTGGTGGCGCTCGTGCTGGTCTCCAGCATGGCGAGCCACGAATTCACCTGGAAGGGCGCGGCCGGCACGGCCGTGGTGATGGTGCTGATGAGCCTGGCGGCCTTCGTCTACGGGCTCAAGCTGCAGTTCCCGGTGTGGCCGGCCTTCATCGGCGGCTGAGACGCGCGACATGGACCTCCTTGCCAATCTCGCGCTGGGCTTTTCCACCGCGCTGTCGCTCCAGAACCTGCTCTACGCCTTCATCGGCTGCGTGCTCGGCACGCTGATCGGCGTGCTGCCGGGGCTCGGCCCCATCGCCACCATCGCCATGCTGCTGCCGGTCACCTATACGCTGCCGCCCGCGGCCGCGCTGATCATGCTGGCGGGCATCTACTACGGCGCGCAGTACGGCGGCTCCACCACGGCCATCCTGGTCAACCTGCCGGGCGAATCGTCCTCGGTGGTGACCACCATCGACGGCTACCAGATGGCGCGGCGCGGACGCGCGGGCGTGGCGCTGGCCACCGCCGGACTGGGCTCGTTCTTCGCGGGCTGCGTCGCCACCCTGGTGCTGGCCGCGTTCGCCACGCCGCTGTCGGAATTCGCGTTCCGGTTCGGGCCGGCGGAATACTTCTCGCTGATGGTGCTGGGGCTGATCGGCGCGGTGGTGCTGGCCTCGGGGTCGCTGGTCAAGGCCATCGCCATGATCGTGTTCGGGCTGCTGCTGGGGCTGGTGGGCACCGATGTCAATTCGGGCGCCGCGCGCTATGCGTTCGACGTGCCGGAGCTGGCCGACGGCCTGAACTTCGTGTCGGTGGCGATGGGCGTGTTCGGCTTTGCCGAAATCATCATCAACCTCGAGCAGAAGGAACACCGCGAAACCTTCGTCGACCACGTGCGCAACCTGTGGCCCAGCCGCGAAGACTTCCGGCGCATGATCCCCTCCGTGCTGCGCGGCACCGCGCTGGGCTCGCTGCTGGGCATCCTGCCGGGCGGCGGCGCGACGCTGGCCTCGTTCGCGTCGTATTCGCTGGAGAAGAAGGCGTCCAGGTATGCGCATGAATTCGGCAAGGGCGCCATCGAGGGCGTGGCCGGGCCGGAATCGGCCAACAACGCGGCGGCGCAGACTTCGTTCATTCCGCTGCTCACGCTGGGCATTCCGTCCAACGCGGTGATGGCGCTGATGGTCAGCGCCATGACCATGCACGACATCCAGCCCGGCCCGCAGGTGGTGACCAGCAACCCGGCGCTGTTCTGGGGCCTGATCGCCTCGATGTGGATCGGCAACCTGATGCTGATCGTGCTGAACCTGCCGATGATCGGCCTGTGGGTGCGCCTGCTCAAAGTGCCCTACCGCTTCCTGTATCCGGCCATCCTGGTGTTCTGCTGCATCGGCGTGTATTCGGTGTCGAACACCACGTTCGACGTGTTCCAGACGGCGGTCTTCGGGCTGCTCGGCTACCTGTTCGTCAAGCTGCGCTGCGAGCCGGCGCCCATGCTGCTCGGCTTCGTGCTCGGGCCGCTCATGGAGGAGAACTTCCGCCGCGCCATGCAGTTCTCGCGCGGCGATGTCTCGATCTTCGTCACGCGGCCGCTGTCGCTGGGGCTGCTGATCGTGGCGGCGGCGCTGGTGCTGCTGGTGGCGATGCCGGCCATCGGCCGCAAGCGCGAGCAGGCGTTCCAGGAGGAATAGCGGCGCACGCCGCGCGGCAACGCACACCACGCAACCGGAGGCGCGCCCTCCGGTTTTCGCTGGTGCGCGCCGCGCAGGTCGCGCAGCCGCGCCAACCAACGTTCCCCGCATCGAATGAGGCATTGCGCGCACAGGCACTGCGCGACCGCCCGCGGCACGAATGAAACACGGCAACGCAGCATGAAGCGCCCGTCACGGTAAAATCGCAGGATTACCGAATTTCGCCTGACCATGAGCCAAGACAACGCCACCGGCGCCGCTGCCGCCTCCACGTCCAACTTCCTGCGCCAGATCATCGATACCGATCTGGAGCAGGGCACCTACGCCGGGCGCCAGGACACCGCCGGCCACGCCCTGCCGCCCATCATCACGCGCTTCCCGCCGGAGCCCAACGGCTACCTGCACATCGGCCACGCCAAGAGCATCTGGGTGAACTTCGGCCTGGCCAAGGAATACGGCGGCCGCTGCCACCTGCGCTTCGACGACACCAACCCGGTCAAGGAAGACACCGAGTACGTCGACTCCATCATCGACGCCGTGCACTGGCTCGGCTACTCGTGGCAGAACGGCACCGGCGAGCACCTCTACTACGCCAGCGACTACTTCGAGCAGCTCTACGGCTTTGCCGAGGTGCTGATCCAGCGCGGCGCCGCCTATATCGACAGCCAGAGCGCCGAGCAGATCGCCGCCAACCGTGGCGACTTCACCCGGCCGGGCACGCCGTCGCCGTTCCGTGACCGCTCGGTGGAAGAGAACCTCGCGCTGTTCCGCGACATGCGTGCCGGCAAGTACCAGGACGGCCAGCACGTGCTGCGCGCCAAGATCGACATGGCCGCGCCCAACATCGTGATGCGCGATCCGGTGCTGTACCGCATCCGCCACGCGCACCACCACCGCACCGGCGACGCCTGGTGCATCTACCCGATGTACGACTTCACGCATTGCATCTCCGATGCGCTGGAGAACATCACGCATTCGCTGTGCACGCTGGAGTTCGAGAACAACCGCCCGCTGTACGACTGGGTGCTCGGCCACCTGCGCGACGCCGGCGCGCTGCCCGCGCCGCTGCCGCACCAGTACGAATTCGCGCGCCTGCACCTCACGTACGCCATCACCAGCAAGCGCAAGCTGCTGCAGCTGGTGAACGAAAAGCGCGTGGACGGCTGGGACGACCCGCGCATGCCCACGCTGGTGGGCATCCGCCGCCGCGGCTACACGCCGGAATCGATCCAGCTGTTCTGCGAGCGCGTGGGCGTCTCGAAGGCCGACAGCTGGATCGACATGAGCATCCTGGAGGCCGCCGTGCGCGACGACCTCGATGCGCGCGCGCCGCGCTCGGTGGCGGTGCTGGACCCGGTCAAGCTCGTCCTCGACAACGTGCCGGCCGACTTCAACGAGCCGTGCTCGGCGCCAGTGCACCCGAAGCAGCCCGAGCTGGGCCGCCGCGAGTTCCCGCTCACGCGCGAGCTGTGGATCGAGCGCGACGACTTCACCGAGACGCCGCCCAAGGGCTACTTCCGCCTGTTCCCGGGCAACAAGGTGCGCCTGCGCTACGGCTACGTGATCGAATGCACGGGCTGCGACAAGGATGCCGACGGCAACATCACCGCCGTGCACGCCAACGTCATCCCGGACACCAAGAGCGGCACGCCGGGCGCGGACAGCGTCAAGGTCAAGGGCAACATCCACTGGGTCAGCGCCGCGCATGCGCTCGAGGCCGAGGTGCGCCTGTACGACCGCCTGTTCACCGACCCGCAGCCGGACTCGGGCGACAAGAACTTCCTGGATGCGCTCAACCCCGACGCCAAGCGGGTCGTCACGGCCTACCTTGAGCCAACCCTGGCGACGGCCAAGCCGGAAGACCGCTTCCAGTTCGAGCGCCACGGCTACTTCGTGGCCGACCGCATCGACTCGCAGCCGGGCAAGCCCGTGTTCAACCGCGTGGTCGGCCTGAAGGACAGCTGGGGCAAGTAAACACAGGCCCATGCTCGCCGTGGGCCCCTGACCAAGGAGGCATCATGCGTGCATGGATCTGGATGTTGGCGGGGGGGCTGAGCACCTCCGCCCTTGCCGCGCCGTTCACGCCGGACCTGGCGCACACGGCGGTCTACTTCGGCGCGTCGCATTTCGACCGCACCACCCTGCGCGGCCGTTTCGACAAAATCGACGGCGCCATCGACTTCAACGAAGCGGGCAACCAAGGCGGCTTCGATTTCACCATCGATGCCGCCTCGATCAACACCCGTCTACCAGAACTGGACGGCGTGCTGAAATCCGAGCAGTTCCTGGATGCCGCGCAGTTCCCGATCATCCGCCTGCGCAGCGACCGCTTCGTCGTGGAAGGCGGCAAGCTGGTCGCCGTGGACGCCAAGCTGACACTGCATGGCGTGACACAGCCGGTGCGCTTGGACGTGCGCCGCTTCCATTGCGGCGATATCAAACTGATTGCCGCCACGCTGCACGTCTGCGGCGGCGATTTCCACCTCGCCATCCAGCGCAGCGCGTTCGGCATGACACGCTTCCTGCCGGAAGTCGGCGACCGCGTCGATCTGGAGATCAGCGTGGAAGCCTCGCCAAAACAACCTTGACCCTCACATGGCCAACATCGACTTCCAACTGACCACCGATTACATCGAACTGCACAAGCTGCTCAAGCTGACCGGCGTGGTCGACAGCGGCGGCGCCGGCAAGGCGGTGGTCGCCGATGGCGGCGTCACCGTCGACGGCCAGCCCGAGACCCGCAAGACCGCCAAGATCCGCGCTGGCCAGGTGGTGATGCTGGGCGACGTGCGCATCGCCGTGCACGGCGCCGAGTAGCGCCCGGCCACACCGCCCGCCCCCCCCGCCGCCGACGAGGAAGACCGACCATGCCGATCGCCCTGTGGTGCGTCCTGATCGCCGCCCTGCTGCCGTATGTCTGCATCCAGATCGCCCGGTTCACGGGGCCGAGGCGCGACAACCACCAGCCGCGCCAATGGGCCGCCGGCCTGACCGGCATGGCGCAGCGCGCCAACGGCGCCCAGCAGAACCACTTCGAGGTGTTCCCGTTCTTCGCGGTGGCGGTGCTGGTGGCGATCCTGGGCGGCAGTCCGGTGGATCGCGTCAACGGGCTGGCGGTGGCCTTCATCGCCGTGCGGGTGCTCTACACGGTCTGCTACCTGGCGGACTGGGCGACGGCGCGCTCGCTGGTGTGGACGGTGGGCCTCGTCCTCACCATCGCGCTGTTCGTGCAGCCGGCCTTCGTGCACTGACGCAACCCGTGCCGGAAACGAAAACGGCGCCGTGACGGGCGCCGTTTTCATTGCGGGCTGGTGCGGCGTTAGTGCGACGTATCGGCCGGCGTGCCCGAGACGCGGAACAGCCGCCAAGCCATGCCGCCCAGCACGGCCACCGCGGCCACCAGCGCGCCCCACAGAATCCACCGGCGCGTCGCGCCGCCCGGCGGCTCGCGCCGCAGTGCTTCCGGCGGCGATGCCGTCATCGACCCCAATTGCGCCGGCACGATCGCAGGCGATGCACCCGCCAGCAGTTCCGTGCGGGCGACCGGGCTGCCGTCGGCGACCTCCCCCACCGCCAGCACGAACGGCACGTTGCCGCGCGCTGCGTAGGTAACGGTGGCCGGCCGCCAGCCGATCGACAACGCCGGCGCCCCCGCGCCCAGGCCGCCGCTGCGGGTGTCGACCTGCAGGCGCCAATAGCGCTCGCCCGTGGCCGGCACGACCATCGGCGGGCTTTCCTGCTCGCCCCGGCCGCCCGCGCCGGCCAGCCGGAACAGCCGCGCCGACGTCACCGGCCGCCACGGCACCCGGGCACTCGCACGCGCGAACAGCGTCGCCTGCACCACCGTGTTGGTCTGCGGCAGGCGGACCATCACGCGCTCCACCGGAAACGCGCCGCCCGTATCGAACCGGTAGTCGCCGGCGGCGGGCACCTGCGCCGGCGCCAGGCCGGTGCGCCACTGGATGTCGCCGTCGGCCGATACTGCCGATACAGTCGGCACGCCGGTGGCCAGTTCCACGCGCACGGCATCGGGCACCGGCGGCTTGCCCTGCCACGTCAGCCGCAGGTAGTTGGCAGGCACGCCGGCCAGTTCGATGCGGTCCTGCACCAGCGTGCTGCCCTGGTTGGCCAGGTGGAACAGCGTGGCGCGGGTGACCGGGCGCCAGTGCTGCAGGTCGTCGCTGGCCTGCACCGACACATCGCCCTGGAACTCGGCGGCGGGCAGGCCGACCACCACGGCCGTCACCGTGTCGCGCAGCGGGCTCAGGTCGAGCAGCCAGGCACGCGCCGACGCCTGCGCCGGCAGCGGCCCCGTCGCGCGCAGCACGCCGTCGGTGCCGAGCACGACGCCGGCCGAGCCGGGCTTGCCATCATCCTCGGCCGGCGCGGCGAACCAGCGCACCGCTTGCAGCGTGCGGGCCTGCGGCGCCGCATCGTGCGGCCTGTCGATGGAGAACGGCACCGGCTCACCGTCGCCGTTGAGGATGCGCAGATCGGCCAGACCGGCATCGCGGCTATGGGCATAGACCTCCGCGCCGAGCGTGACGGCGTAATACGGTGCGCCGGGCGCGCCGGTCAGCTCGAAGCGCTCGGCCTGAGCCGGCGCGGACCAGCACAGCACGGCGGCCGCCGCCCACGCGACCGATTTCATACAGCCTCCCGCGATCCGTTGAGGGCTCATGCCGGCGTCTCCTCCACCCTGGCCTTCGGCGGCAACGGCGACAGATAGCCGATCAGCAGCAACAGCACACCAATACCGATGAACGAAACGATGCGCTCGACCCCCGTCACGCGCGACAGGTCGAACAGGAACAGCTTGACCACGGTCACCCCCAACAGCACCGCGCCGGTGAACCACAGCGCGCGGCTGGCCCGCCGCGTGGCGGCCACCATCACCGCCAGCGCCAGCACGGTCCAGAACATCGACAGCGAGGCCTGCACCAGCGTCGAGCTGCCCAGGGCGTCCGCGGTGTACGGCACGTGCGCCCAATGGTGCAGCGTGCGCAGCAGCACCGCGTTGGCCCAGATGAACAGGGTCGCGCCGACCGCGTAGCCGATCACCGCGGGCTCCGGCACCAGGTGCTGCAGCGCGGTGCGGCGCATCCACAGCGCGATCGCCAGGAACACCAGCAGTTGGGCCACGTCCAGCGGGTTGAGGATCGGCAGGTAGAACAGCGGCGCGGCATTGCCGTCGCTGGCGGCGCCCACCAGGCTCCACAGCCACAGCAGCGCGGCCAGCGGCGCGGCGCCCCACAGCAGGTAGGCGCGCTCGAAGCGTGCGATCGGCCAGCGGATGCGCCAGCCCGCGCCGGCCAGCAGCGCCAGCAACGTGCCGTAGGCGTACGCCCAGGCCGCGAAGCTCCAGGTGCCTTCCGGCACGTAGGCGTTCAGGCGCCAGTAGCCTTCGGTGGCCAGCACGCCGCAGATCAGCCAGAACAGTGCGGTATGCAGCGGCGCCAGGATGGCATCGCCCACGTCGCGCTCCTGGCGGCGCAGCAGCACGAAGGCCAGCGCCACCGAGGCGATCCACACCAACCCGCCCCAGCCCGCCAGCGGCGACGGCACCCAATGCCCGCACGCCGCGATCGCCACCAGGCCGAGCGCGGGCGCCAGCGCCAATGCCGGCCACTCGGCGAGCGCCCAGTCGAGCCGACGGCGCAGCCCGTGCGCCAGCCACGCGGTCAGTACGGCAAAGGCGGCATCGAGCGGAATGTCCGGCCGGTCGACGAGCGCGCTGCGCAGGTGCCATGCCCAGCGGTCGATTTCTCCGCTGCCGCTGCCCAGCCACCACAGCAGCCCCCACACCGACGCGGCGATGCCCAGCCCCGGCGCGACCTTCAGCCAGTCGCGCGCCTCGGTCTTGCCCTGCAGGCGCCAGCCGCTGAACACGCCGGCCGCCGCGATCAGCAGCCCGCCGATGCAGCGGCTGTTAAGCACCGGCCAGCCCGCCGACGCCGACCACTCGAAGCGTTGCCCGATCCCGAAGGCCACGCCCGCCGCCAGCTGCAGCAGCAGGCCGGCCGCCAGCGCCAGCCGGCGCTGCTGACGCACGCCCGCCCACACCACGGCGGCGCCTTCCAGCGCCCACACGGCGCTGGTGGTGCGCCCGTCGAACGCCAGCGGAATCGCCAGCGTGATGAAGATCACGCCCAGCGCGAGCATCGCCTCGAACAGCAGGCCCAGCTGCGAGCGCCGGGGCGCCAGCCAGCCCGCCACGGCCAGGTAGAACGCCGCCAGCGCCGTCGCGCTCCACGCCATCGCAAACGGGATGTGCTGCACCAGCGCGGCCTGCAGGCCCATCGCCACCAGCGGCGTGCCGAATACCAGGGTGCCGTCCACGTAGTGCCGGAGGCTGACCTGGCGGCGCAGCGCATACAGCAGCGCAATGCCCGCGTACATCAGGAAGAACAGGATGAGGAAGGGCTCGGTGCTCGCCAGCAGCGCGGGCTCATAGCGCAGCACGCCCCACGCGGTGGCGATGCCGAAGGTGAACACGAAGCCCAGCAGATTCAGCGCCCGCCACGCGCGGAACCACGCAATGGCAAAGATGCCCGCGTTGAGCAGCGCGTAGTAGCCGAACAGCGCGACATGGCTGCCGGCGCCGGTCGAGATCAGGATCGGCGCCAGGAACCCGCCCGCGCTGCCGGTGAAGGCCAGCACCGGCGCGTTCTGCCGGACCGCCAGCCCGGCCGCCAGCGCGCAGATCAGCACCAGCAGCGCAAACGCCGCGCCCGGCGGCAGCAACGGCACCATGCGCGTTGCCGCGAACACCGTCAGGTACAACACGCCGACCCCGCCCCCCTGCAGCACCAGCGCGTAGCCGGGGCGCTTGTCACGCAGGCGCCAGCCGACGGCGAGCAGCACGATGGATGCCAGCGCCACGCCGGCCAGGCGGAACTCGATCGGCAGCAGGCGGTTGTCCGCCGCGTACTTGAGCAGGAAGGCCACGCCGAAGAACAGGATCAGGATACCGACCCGCACCACGCTGTTGCCGCCCAGCAGCCAGTCGCGCACGGCGGCCACGGCCCGGTCGGCCCATGTCGGCTCCAGCGGCGCCGGCTCGGCGGCGGGGGCGGGCACAGCCACCTGCTGCGGCACGATGGCCGGCGCGGGCGAGATGACGGGCGGCGGCACCTCGGCCGTTGCCGGAGCAAGATCAGGCAACGGTGCGGCCGCAGCCTGCTCCGGCGTCTCCGGCATCGGCGACGCGGCCACGAAGGACGGCCCTTTCAGCTCCGCGATCTGCCGCCGCAGCAGCGCCACCTCGTGCTCGAGCCGCGCCACGCGCTCGGTGACCGGCAGCACGCCGGGCTGGTTGCCAACATCTGGCGGCGCGTCGACGTCCTGGCGCGCCCACTGCGAACTGGCGCGCTGGTCCAGATACAGAATGAACGACGCCAGACCGACGCCGATCAGCGCCCCCAGGAAGGCGCCCATGACACCGCCCGCCGCAGCGCCCACGATCAAGCCGATGACTCCGAATATCCAACGCATCGTTCTCATTGTCCTGTTGGTTGGGCGGGCGGCATGCCTGCCCCTGCACCCGGGCGTCCCCGCGCCGGCCCGAAACGCATGCACCGCTTGCGTATACCGTAATCGGCGTGGAATGGGAATGCACCAAAGGACAGAAGCGCGCGATGCGTGTCACCGGCCCGTGCGACAATGCGCGCTCCGTTGAACAACCCCTGCCCCCAGACCTGTCCGCATGGCACTGAAATCCACGATCTACAAGGTCGATCTGCAGATCGCCGACATGGATCGCCATTACTACGGCAGCCACGCGCTGACTGTCGCCCGCCACCCCAGCGAGAACGACGAGCGCATGATGGTGCGCGTGCTCGCCTTCGCCCGGCACGCCAGCGAGACGCTCGCCTTCACGCGCGGCCTCTCCGAGCCCGACGAACCCGACCTGTGGCAGCGCGACCTGACCGACGCCGTGGAACTGTGGATCGACCTGGGCAATCCGGACGAGACGCGCATCCGCAAGGCATGCAACCGCTCGCAGCAGGTGGCCGTGTACAGCCACAGCGGCAACGCCACCCGCGTGTGGTGGCAGCAGACCGGAACCAAGGTGGCGCGCTTCGCCAACCTGTCGGTCTATGAAGTCGCGCCCGACACCGTGGCCGCGCTCGCCGCGCTGGTGGAGCGCTCGATGCGGCTGCAGGTCACCATCCAGGACGGCGACATCTGGATCGCAGACGACGCTGACAACATCCAAGTCCGGCTCGATACGCTCAAGGCCGCCGACGCCTGAGCCCCTCTCTCAACCCTTCCCACACGAGGCTCACCATGACCATCACCACCACCCAGAGCGGCCTGCAATACGAAGACGTCACCGTGGGCGACGGCGCCGAAGCCACGGCCGGCCAGTACGTCACCGTGCACTACACCGGCTGGCTGTACGAGAACGGCCAGGCTGGCCGCAAGTTCGATTCCAGCAAGGACCGCAACGACCCGTTCGCCTTCCCGCTGGGCGCCGGCCACGTCATCAAGGGCTGGGACGAAGGCGTGCAAGGCATGAAGGTCGGCGGCACGCGCAAGCTGATCATCCCGGCCGAGCTGGGCTACGGCGCGCGCGGCGCGGGCGGGGTGATTCCCCCGAACGCAACGCTGCTTTTCGAGGTCGATCTGCTGGAAATCTGATCCTGCGCTAGAATCGCGGCCGGCCGATGCTGCATCGCACGGGCGCCGGCCGATCCCTCCCCTGGCGGGGTGGCAGAGTGGTCAATGCTGCGGCTTGCAAAGCCGTATAAGTCGGTTCGATTCCGTTCCCCCGCCTCCAGTCTTCCAGCTCCGGCGAGCCTGTTTTTCCTCGCTGGCGGCCATGGCTGCAGGGCCACCGCCCGGCGCAGCATCCAGGCCTCTCCCCCTGCCCCCGACCTTCGTCCCCGGCAACCCGTTGGGCAGCCTGCCGTCCGGGCCACGGCAAACCGCCACGCCGATGCGGCATCACAGCATCACAAATGGCGGCCGCCCGGTCGCCGCGATCGTGCCGGCCACGGCATTGCCCCGCCGCCCCGAGGATGCGGGCGCGCGCCCGACCGTTGCGGCCACGCCATAGGCAAACGCTTCCAGCGGCCCGCAACACCCGTTTCCGACACGCGCGCACGCCCCCGGCGTGACCGCCCGGAACGATTGCTCTATGCTTGCGACATGGCCGTCACCCGAGAGGACCTCGAACAGAACCGGTTGCGCGCCGCCCTGGGTGATTCACCCGTCGCGTCGACGCTGCTGACCGAGGCTGCGCTGGAAGCGTCGCTCGCATCGACGCTCGCGCGGCTGTCGGCGGCGCCCTGCGAGGGGCAAGACGCCTGGGTGTTCGGCTACGGCTCCCTGATCTGGAACCCGATGCTCTTCCACACCGAGGTCGCGCGCGCCACGGTGCACGGCTATCACCGTGGCTTCTACCTGTATTCCCGCATCAACCGGGGCACCTGGGACAATCCCGGCCTGGTGCTCGGCCTCGACCGCGGCGGCAGTTGCAGCGGCGTGGCCTTCCGCGTGCCGCGCGCGCATGCCGAACACGAATTCCGCGTGCTGTGGCGCCGCGAGATGCTGACCGGCGCCTACCTGCCGCGCTGGCTGCCGACGGAGATCCACGGCGAGCGCATCCTCGCGCTGGCCTTCGTGATGAACCGTACCCATGAAGCCTATGCCGGCCGCCTGCCCGACGAGCGCGTGGTCGGCTGCCTGCACAAGGCCGTCGGACTGTACGGCCCGGCCCGCGAATACCTGCAGCGCACACTGATCGGCCTGGCCAGCAACGGGCTGCACGATCCGTACCTCGACCGGCTCTGGCAGCGGCTGCAGGCCATGGACGCGGCCAACGCGCCATCGCAGGCCGCGGATGCCGACGGCACGGGCCCGTTGCCCGATCCCTATCTCAGCGCCTGAGCCCCAACCTACCATGCTCCTCGCCCCGCACCCCGCGCTCAACCAGGTCCTCGGCATCATGCTGGGCATCGCGCTGGCACTGGGTGACATGGCGAGCGCCTGGCAGGAGCGGCACCTACCGTCGGTCCGGGCGACCACGCCGGCCAAGGTCGTCCCGGCCGGCAGCGGGCCCGACGCCCGCGCCGCCCACCGCACCGCCCCCGCCACGCGCGACCGCGACCTGATCGTCGCCGCGCAGACCGGCAACACGATGGCCATCCAGTCCCTGCTGGCCGACGGCGCCAGTCTCAGGGCGCGCGATGCCGAAGGCCGCACGGCCCTGATCGCGGCGCTCTATGCCCACATGGGCGCGGCGGCCCGCCTGCTGATCCAGGCCGGCGCCGACGTCAATCTGCAGGACAACGCCCAGAGCAGCGCCTTCCTGCTGGCGGCCATCCAGGGCGATGCGGAGACCGTGCGGCTGGCGCTGTCGCACGGCGCCAACCCGCGCGCCACCAATGCCGATGGCGACACCGCGCTGATCCCGGCCGCGCGGCGCGGCTACGTGGAAGTGGTGAACGAGCTGGTCAAGGCGGGCGTGCCGGTCAACGCCACCAACAACCTGGGCCTGACCGCGCTCATCGAAGCCGTGGCGCTGGGCGACGGCAGCGACAAATACGAGAAGACCGTGCAGCTGCTGCTCGACGGCGGCGCCGATCCCAACCTGCCCGACCGCGGCGGCATCACGCCGATGCGCCATGCGCGGCAGCGCGGCTTCCACGGCATCGGCGCGCTGCTGTTCAAGGCGCGCGGCCACTGAAAAAAGGGGGCCACTCGCCCCCTTCCTCTGCCGCTTTTTCACACCGGCGCCCCGCGCCTCAGGCGGCGGCCGGCTTCTCCGCCGCCGCGTTGCGCGCGTTCTCCTGCTCCTGCAGCGTGCGCCACATCACCTTGCCCGTGCCCGACTTGGGCAGCGCGTCGACAAACTCCACCACGCGCGGGTATTTGTACGCGGCCATGTGGTCGCGCGCCCAGCCGATGATGTCTTCCTCGGTGACCTTGCCCCTGGCATGCGCCATGAGCACGACCACCGCCTTGACCGACTCGCCCCGATAGGCGTCGTGCGTGCCGATGATGCAGGCTTCCTGGATGTCGGGGTGCTTGTACATCAGGCTCTCCACCTCGGCCGGCCAGACCTTGAAGCCCGAGGCGTTGATCATGCGCTTGAGGCGATCGGTCAGGAAGAAGTAGCCCTCCTCGTCCATCCGGCCCAGATCGCCGGTGCGGAAGAAACGCTTGCCCTCGAACTCGATGAAAGCCTCGGCGGTGGCCTGCGGCTTGCCCCAGTAGCCGAGGAAAACCTGCGGGCCGTTGACGATGATTTCGCCCACTTCGCCCGGCGGCAGCTCCTGGAGCGTCTGCGGGTCGATCACGCGCGCGTCGGTGTTGAAGACGGGCATGCCCAGGCACTGCAGCTTGGGCCGGTCGGCCGGGTTGCTGTGCGTGGGCGCGATGGTCTCCGACAGGCCGTAGCCCTCCTGGTACAGCAGGTTGAACGCCTTGTGCAGGCGCTCGGCCACCGCCTGCGGCATGGCCGCGCCGCCGCCGCCGATGTAGACCAGGCTGGACAGATCGAACGCCGCCAGCTGCGGGCTGGCCAGGAAGTCGATCACCATGGTCGGGATGTTGGTCCAGTGCGTGACCTTGTAGCGCGAGATCAGCCGGCCGGCCACCTCGCGGTCCCAGCGCGGCAGCATCACCACGGTGGAGCCCATGTAGATCGGCGTGTTCATGCCGTACTGCATGCCGGTCACGTGGAACAGCGGAATGATCGACAGGCTCACGCCCTCCATCGTGGCCTGCGACCACAGCGCGCCGCCCACGATGTTGTGCATGACGGTGCGGTGCGGATGCATGCAGCCTTTCGGCAAGCCGGTGGTGCCCGAGGTGTACGGCATCACGGCCAGATCGTCCGGCCCGGCGGTGTGCGGGCCGGGCACGCGGCGCTGCGCCAGGGCGTCCGTCCACGCAACCGCGCCGGGCTGGGGCGGATGCGCCGCGGTCAGCCACGCGGGCGGCGCGTCTTCGGGATGGTCGCAGGTGGCCGGCAGCGCGTCGGCATAGGACGCGGCGAGCAGATGCCGCACGCGCTGCGCCTCGGGCAGGTCGGCGTTGGCGGCGGTCACGTTGGCGGCGAGATCGTCGCTGCAGATGACCACGCTGGCGCCGGCATCGGTGATGTAGTGCTTGAACTCCTCGGGCCGGTTCATCGGGTTGACCGGCACCACCACCGCGTCGGCACGCAAGATGCCGTAGTACGCGGCGACGAACTGCGGGCAGTTCTGCATGTAGAGCAGCACGCGGTCGCCCTTGCCGACGCCCGCCACCTGCTGCAGCCAGCCGGCCACGGCCAGCGCATCGTCATGCAGTTCGCGATAGCGGACATGGCGGCCGTAGAACACGATCGCATCCTTGTCCGGATAGCGCCGCGCCGACACTTCGAGGTTGAACCACAGGCTCGTCTGCGGCGCGGTGATATGGGTCGGCAGGCGTCGGGGCCAGAATCGGAAATGCGGTCGTGTCATGCCATGTCTCCGGGGTGTGTCTGTTGTTTTACCGGATGGTATCTGAACGATCGTTCTATTTTCAACCGTTGTCGCGGCATGGATGTGCATGCCACGGAAAACGCGCCGGCAGGCCCCAAGTAGAATGCTGGACACCCCCGCCGGCATGCATCGTGCCGGCCGCTTTTTTCCTGGAGAACCCCGCCGATGAGCGACGTCACCTCGCAGACTTTCGTACAGGAAGTGATTGAAACCTCTCGCCAAGTCCCGGTGCTGGTCGATTTCTGGGCGCCATGGTGCGGCCCCTGCCGGACCCTCGGCCCGATGCTGGAAAAGCTGGAGCACGAATACGCCGGCAAGTGGAAGCTCGCCAAGGTCAATTCGGACGAGAGCCCCGAACTGTCGGCGCACTTCAACGTGCGCAGCATTCCCCACGTGGTGGCCTTCGTGGACGGCAAGCCGGTCGACCAGTTCATCGGCGTGCTGCCGGAATCGCAGCTGCGCGGATTCCTCGACCGCGTGATCCCGCAGCCGGCCGAAGTGGCCTACCGCGAGGGCCTGGCCGCACAGCAGGCGAACGAGCTCGCGCACGCGCGCGAAGCCTTTCAGAATGCGCTCGCCTACGACCCCGGCTTCGATGCGGCCCGGTTCGCGCTGATCGACCTGCTGCTCGATACCGGCGATGTCCGCGCCGCGCAGAATGAATTCGCGCTGCTGTCGTCCAAGGCCCCGCAGGACGAGCGCCATGCGCCGCTGCAGACCCGCCTCGAAGCCGCCGAGCACGCCGGCGCCCTGCCCGATGCCGAGGCGCTGCACCAGCGCATCGCCGCCGCGCCGGACGACCTGCAGGCCCGCCTGGACCTGGCGCAGCAGTACATCGCCCTTCAGGACTACGAGGCCGCGCTCGAACAGCTGCTCGCCATCGTCGAGCGCGACCGCGCGTTTCGCGACGACATCGGCCGCAAGACCATGGTGTCGGTATTCGATCTGATGCGCGACCCGCAGGCGGTCTCGCTCTGGCGCCGTCAGTTGGCGTCCAAGCTGAACTGAGGCTGCCGATGCGACTGATCTACGTTGCCGATCCGATGTGCTCGTGGTGCTACGGCTTCGGGCCCCAGCTGGCAGACCTGCGCGCGCGGCTGGCCGACACGCTGGGCGCGCCGGTGCCGATCACCCTCGTCACCGGCGGCCTGCGTCCGGGCCAGCGCGAACCGCTGCCCACGGCCAAGCGCGAGGAGATCCTGCACCACTGGCACGCCGTCGCCGAGCGCAGCGGCATGCCGTTCAGCCACGCGCCCGACGCGGCCATGCGCCGTGAGGGCTTCGTCTACGACACCGAGCCCGCCTGCCGCGCCGTGGTGATGGCGCGCGAGTACTGGGACGAAGCCGACGAGCGCGTGCTCGCCTGCTTCCAGGCGATCCAGCATGCCTTCTACGCCGAAGGCCGCGACACCACGCGCACCGAGGTGCTGCGCGAGATCGCCATCGCCGGCGGCCTGGCGGCGGATCACGTCGACGCGGTGTTCGACTCCGAAGCGCTGCGCCACGAAACGCGGGAAGACTTCCGCCTGGCGCGCCGCTGGGGGATCACGGGCTTCCCCAGCCTGCTGGCCGAACAGGCCGGCACGCTGTACCAGATCGGACGCGGCTACGCGGCGTCGGTGGCGCTGTACGCACGCGCCGTGGAAGTGCTGGCGCAGCACCCCGCGCCCGACGCCGGCTAACGGTAACGGCTAACGGATTTGCCTCGCGTCAAACGGCATGGCGGGGGGCGTCCGCTAATCTGACGGCCTTGTCCACGCTGTTTGTTTATCACCCGCCATGCCCGTGATCCAATGGTCCGAGGCGCTCCATCTCGGAGACGCCGCCACCGACGCCAACCATGCGGCGTTCTGCACCCTGCTCAACGCCGTCGCCGACGCATCGGATGCCGACTTCGTGTCGGCGCTCGATGCGTTCATCGCCCATACCGAAGTGCACTTCGCCGAAGAAAACGCCTGGATGGAGGCGGCGGATTTCCCCCCGCTCCACTGCCACCGCAACGAGCACGACAACGTACTCGCGCTGTGCCGCGAAGTCCGCAGGCGCGCCGCCGACGGCGACAGGGTGCTGGGCCGACGGCTGGTCACGGAACTACCCGACTGGTTCGCCCAGCATGTGGACGTGATGGACCGGATGATGACCACCTGGCTCGCGCAGCGCGGCCCCGACTCGCGCGCAGAAGCGGCGGCTTAGGCTGGCGTCGCGCCGGATCGCGCCACCCCGCGCGTCCGCACAGGACGCGCCCCGCCTGTGCTTGCGGCATGCGCAGCAGGCCTCGCCGAAACCGTGTACCGCCAAGGACACGGGCCTTAGCTTTTTTAATGCGCGGTCATCAAATAAACCAATTTCCCTGCGCAATATGAAAGGCAGTACTCTGCGCTGGACGATCCTTAAACCTCGAACTGAACTGCGCTGGCAACCCAGCGCAGATGCCCTCAGGAGAACGCACATGACGACAGAATCCAAGTGTCCTTTCAAGCATGCCGCTGCCGGCGGCGGCGTATCCAACCGTGACTGGTGGCCCAACCAGCTGAACCTGAAGGTTCTGCACCAGCACTCGTCCAAGTCCGATCCGATGGACAAGGACTTCGACTATGCGCAAGCCTTCAAGCGCCTGGACCTGGCAGCCGTGAAGCAAGACCTGCTCGCGCTGATGACCGTCTCGCAAGACTGGTGGCCGGCCGACTTCGGCCACTACGGCCCGCTGTTCATCCGCATGGCATGGCACAGCGCCGGCACGTACCGCACCGGCGACGGCCGCGGCGGCGCCGGTGCCGGCCAGCAGCGTTTCGCGCCGCTCAACAGCTGGCCCGACAACGCCAACCTCGACAAGGCGCGCCGGCTGCTGTGGCCGATCAAGCAGAAGTACGGCCGCAACATTTCGTGGGCCGACCTGATGATCCTCACGGGCAACGTCGCGCTGGAGTCGATGGGCTTCAAGACCTTCGGCTTCGGCGGCGGGCGCCCGGATGTGTGGGAACCGGAAGAGGATGTCTACTGGGGTTCCGAAAACACCTGGCTGGGCGACCAGCGCTACACCGGCGACCGCGATCTGGAGAACCCGCTCGCCGCGGTCCAGATGGGCCTGATCTACGTCAATCCGGAAGGCCCGAACGGCAACCCCGACCCGATCGCGGCGGCCCGGGACATCCGCGAGACGTTCGCCCGCATGGCGATGAACGACGAAGAGACGGTCGCGCTGATCGCGGGCGGCCACTCCTTCGGCAAGACCCACGGGGCCGGCCCGGCCTCCAACGTGGGGCCTGAGCCGGAAGCGGCCGGCATCGAAGAACAGGGCCTGGGCTGGAGCAGCCGCTTCGGCACCGGCAAGGGTACCGACGCCATCACCAGCGGCCTCGAAGTGACCTGGACCACCACGCCCACGCAGTGGAGCAACAACTTCTTCCAGAACCTGTTCGGCTATGAGTGGGAACTGACCAAGAGCCCTGCCGGCGCGCACCAGTGGGTTGCCAAGGGCGCTGCAGAGACCATTCCGGATGCGCACAACCCATCCGCGAAGCATCTGCCGACGATGCTGACCACCGACCTCTCGCTGCGCTTCGATCCGGCCTACGAGAAGATCTCGCGACGCTTCTACGAGCATCCGGAGCAGTTCGCCGATGCGTTCGCGCGGGCGTGGTTCAAGCTGACCCACCGCGACATGGGCCCGCGCGCACGCTATCTCGGCCCGGAAGTGCCGGCCGAAGCGCTGATCTGGCAAGACCCGATCCCGGCCGTGGATCACAAGCTGATCGACGCGCAGGACATTGCCGCCCTCAAGGCCAAGATCCTGGCTTCGGGGCTGCCGGTCTCGCAGCTGGTCTCGACCGCCTGGGCATCGGCGTCCACCTTCCGCGGCTCGGACATGCGCGGCGGTGCCAACGGCGCGCGCATCCGTCTCGCGCCGCAGAAGGATTGGGACGCCAACCAGCCGGCCCAACTGGCCAAGGTGCTGGAGACGCTCGAAGGCATCCAGGGCGCGTTCAACAGCGCGCAGTCCGGCGGCAAGAAAGTCTCGCTCGCCGACCTGATCGTGCTGGCCGGTTGTGCCGGCGTCGAGCAGGCAGCGAAGAACGCCGGCCAGGCGGTGGAAGTGCCCTTCACGCCCGGACGCATGGATGCCGCGCAGGCGCAGACCGATGTGGAATCCTTCGCCGTGCTCGAGCCGATCGCAGACGGCTTCCGCAACTACCAGAAGGGCAAGTACACCCTGCCGGCCGAAGCCCTGCTGGTCGACAAGGCGCAATTGCTGACGCTGACCGCGCCCGAGATGACGGTGCTCGTGGGCGGCCTGCGCGTGCTCGACACGAACATCGGGCAGACCCGCCATGGTGTCTTCACCCAGCGGCCGGAATCGCTGACCAACGACTTCTTCGTGAACCTGCTCGACATGGGCACGGAGTGGAAGGCGACGGACGGCCGGGACGTGTTCGAAGGGCGCGACCGCGCAACGGGCGCACTCAAGTGGACCGGCACCCGGGTCGATCTCGTGTTCGGCTCGCACTCGCAGCTGCGCGCCCTGGCCGAGGTCTACGGCAGCGCCGACGCGCAGGCGAAGTTTGTCCGTGACTTCGTCGCGGCCTGGGACAAGGTGATGAACCTCGACCGCTTCGATCTCGCGTAATCACGAAAGGGCGGCCTCAAGATCGCAAGGTCTTGGGGCCGCGGGCAGCCACGGGAACGGCCGGTCGCAAGATCGGCCGTTTCTGTTTTCGGACTGCAGGCCGCGGCCCGAAAACGGCAGCGACAGCAGGCCTCACACGGCCGCGATCGCGCGCAGGGCCGTCGACGCCGCCACCATGCCGAACACCGCCGTCACGCAGACGGACGACCCGAAGCCCGCGCAGGCCAGCCCCTGCGGCCCGCGCGAGGGCTGCGGCGCCGGCGGTGCGTTGACCACCTCGATCTCTCCCGCCGCCGCCAGGTCATCGATGCCCGCGTGGCTCGATTCGGCCGGCACCTCCACCGCGCAGGCCTGCTGCTCCGGCTCCGGATAACGCAGCGGCTCGTCCGAATACACCGCATCGATGCCGAAGCGCACCTTCGGATCGCGCGGGAAGCCGTGCTGGCGGCGCAGGTTGCCGCGCACCTTGGCGAGCAGCGGGTCCTGGATGGTGCGCGCGAGATCGGCCACGCGGATGCGCGTCGGATCCAGCTGCCCGCCGGCCGCGCCGCAAGTCACCACGCGCGTGCCGGTGCGCTGGCAGAAGGCCACGATGGCGGTCTTGACCTTGACCGCGTCGATGGCGTCGACCACGTAGTCGAACGGATGGCCGAGCAGCGCCTCGACGTTCTCCACGGTGACGAAATCGTCGATGCGGCTGATCTCGGCGCGCGGGTTGATCTCGGCGATGCGATCGGCCATCGCATCGACCTTGGCCTTGCCGTAGGCGTCGCCCAGCGCGTGGATCTGGCGGTTGGTGTTGGAGACCGCGATGTGATCGAGGTCGATCAGCGTCAGCCGGCCGACGCCGCACCGCGCGAGCGCTTCGGCCACCCACGAGCCGACGCCGCCGACGCCGATCACGCAGACGTGCGCCGCGGCGAAGCGCTCCAGCGCTTGCGGGCCGTACAGCCGTGCGACACCGCCGAAGCGGCGGGCGTATTCGTCATCCAGGACGGGCGGGTGCGCAGGCGCGCTGATTGCTACGTGACTCATGACACAATGGATTTCGGGACTGCGCCGAACTATATAACAACGGGCCCGGTCCGAAACCCCGTGCCACGCCGCCCATAAGAAGCCTCGCCGACCAGAACGCCATGCGCATTTCCGCCAGAGTCATCCTCGGACTGGGCATCACCCCCGTCGTCATCGTGGCGACGGCGATCGTCTTCGTGCTGACGTTCGACTGGAGCCGCGCCAAGCCCTATCTCAACGACCACGTCTCGCAGGCCATCGGTCGCCCCTTCGCCATCAACGGCGACCTGGCGCTGACGTGGAAAAAGCCCGAAGGCGAATCCGGCTGGCGCGCCTACGTGCCGTGGCCGCGGCTGATCGCCAGCGACATCGCCATCGGCAACCCCGACTGGGCACGCCAGCCGCACGTGGCCACCGTGCAGCGGCTCACCTTCGTGCTGGAGGCGCTGCCGCTGCTGGCACACCGCATCGTCATCCCGAGCGTGACGCTCGACACGCCGATGGTCGCGCTCGAACGCGACAGCCAGAACCGCAACAACTGGACCTTCCACTTCAGCGCACAGGACAGCCAGCCCTCGGACTGGAAACTGGAGCTGCGCGAGATCGCCTTCAGCAAGGGCTCGGTCCAGCTGGATGACGAGGTCAAGCGCATCCACCTGGCCGCCACCCTCGACACGGTCGACAACCAGGCGCTGTACACCGCCGCCAGCGGCACCGCCATCCGCGGCAACGAGCCGGCGGCACCAGGCGCGTCCGGCGCGGCCGCCTCCACGGCCGCCGCCGCGCCCGACCCGCAGCAGCCCTACGGCATCGCCTGGACCGTCAAGGGCACTTACAACAACGCCGCCATCCGCGGCAGCGGCAAGGCCGGCGGCGTGCTGCGGCTGCAGGATGCGCGCCGGCCGTACCCGCTGCAGGCCGACGTGACGGTCGGCAAGACCCGCATCGACCTGGCCGGCACGCTCACCAACCCATCCAGCCTGACCGCGCTGGACCTGCGCCTGCACCTGTCGGGCGCGAGCATGGCCCACCTGTATCCGCTGACCGGCGTGGTGCTGCCCGACACGCCGCCGTTCGACACGCGCGGCCGGCTGATCGGCGAGCTGCGCCGGCAGGGCTCGAGCTGGCGCTACGAGCAATTCACCGGCCGCGTGGGCGGCTCCGACCTGGGCGGCACGCTGACCTTCGCCATGCGCCCGGAGCCGGGACAGCGCCCGCAGTTGACCGGCGAGCTGGTCTCGCACCAGCTGCTGTTCGCCGACCTGGCCCCGATCATCGGCGCCGACTCCAACGCCAGCAAGCAGCGCCGCGACGCCCCCGTGCGCCAGCCGGCCGACAAGGTGCTGCCGGTCGAGCCGTTCCGCACCGACCGCTGGAACGCCATCGACGCCGACGTGAAGTTCAGCGGCGAGCGCATCGTGCGCACCGCCGACCTGCCGATCGATCATCTCGTCACCCACATCAAGCTGCAGGACGCGGTGCTAACGCTGGACCCGCTGAACTTCGGCGTCGCGGGCGGCACGCTCACCTCCAACCTGCGGCTCGACGGCCAGTCCACGCCGATGCAGGCGCGCGCGGCGCTGGCGGCACGGCACTTCAAGATCCGGCAGCTGTTCCCGAACATCGAGTCGATGCACGCCAGCGTCGGCGAGATCAACGGCGACGCGCGGCTGTCGGCCACCGGCAACTCGGTCGCCGCGCTGCTGGGCGCATCCAACGGCGAGCTGAAGATCCTGGTCGAGCAAGGCACCGTCAGCAAGTTCATCCTGGAAGCGATGGGCCTGAACGTCGGCAACGTGATCCTGACCAAGCTGTTCGGCGACAAGCAGGTCAGCATCAACTGCGCGGCCGGCGACTTCGCGGTCAGCGACGGCCTGGCGCAGGCGCGCACCTTCGTGGTCGACACGCAGGACGCGGTGATCGACGTGACCGGCGCCACCAGCTTCAAGCACGAGTCGCTGGACTTCACCATCCACCCCGATTCGAAGGGGCTGCGGGTGTTCTCGTTGCGCACGCCGCTGTATGTGAAGGGCACGTACAAACATCCGGACGTGTCCGTCAATCCGGCGGTGGTGGCCCTGCGCGCCGGCGGCGCGATGGCGCTGGCGTTTGCCGCGCCGGTGGCGGCCGTGCTGCCGGTGCTCGAGCTCAAGCCCGCGCCCGACAGCCCGTGCGGCAAGCTGCTGGCCGACGTGCGCCAGCGGCCCACCGCGCCGCCGCCGGGCACGGTCTACCGCAGCGGCAAGAGCGGCCGCACGGCGGACGGCTCACCCAAGACCTCGGCGGCCGCGTCCGCCACGCCGGCGCAGCGACCGGCGCAGCCTTCGCGCGACGCGGCCACGACGGGCGGCTAGCTGCGGTCCCCCGCGTGGCCCGTCACCGCGGCAGCCGCCGCTTGGCGATCGCCTCCGCCGCCAGCGCGGGGTCGCCGGATCGCCGAACTGCTTCGTCACGTCATTGGCCAGCGCCGCGAGCTGCGCGTCCGACAACTGGCGCTTTGCGCTCGCTGCCGTGCAGCATCACCTGCACGAGATTGCGCGTGTCGCGCGCGCCGACGGTGGAGTTGTGCAGCAGCGGCGGATAGCTGCCGTCCGCGCTCCCCCCCACCGCGAGCGGAAACGGTGCATCCGGCCGCGCTCAGTAGCGCATGCCGAAGCCGCGCGCGTAACGCAGTGAACCCAGCGTGCCGTCCGGGTTCACCTCGTACACCGAAACCGGCAGACGGCCCAGCGGCGAGCGCACGCCGGCCAGCGCATCGACCAGCGCCGGCATCGACTGGCCGCGCCAGACGCCGTTGTCATAGCCGTAGTACGCGTACGCGGCAACCGTCGCGTCGGCGACATCGTCGAACGAAGGCACATCGTACGGCGCGCGCAGCGATACGTGGATGACGGTCTTGCCCTTCGCCTTGGCATACTCCATCGCGTAGCGCATCTGCTGCGCTTCGCTGGGCGCGGCGATCTGCTGCGTGCGCAGCGCCCCGGACACCACCGGCCCGTCTTCCTCGACGTTGAAGACCAGGGAGCCCTGCCCCTGCGCGACGGCCTCGGGGCGCTTGGCCGCCGTGGCGCGCGATGCCGGATCGCCGGCGGGCCGCGCGGCGCGCGCTTGCACCGCGGCGGTGTTCGTCCGCGCATCGGCTGCGCGCGGATCGCCGTTGCGCTCGACCGGCGACGGGCCGCTCGACAGGGTCCCGAGAATCACGATGTCGGCCGCATCGATCAGCCGCTGCTGCTCGGCCCAGGGCGTTTCCGCCAGCTTCGCGCCGGTCACCGAACCGTAGCCGAGTTCAGCAAAGCGCCGGCGCATCCCCTGGGCCTGCTCGCCCCAGGGCGTCATGATGAAGACCGGCCGTTGCGGCGCGTTCAGCGGCAGCGTCGCGCTGCGATTGCGCAAGAGCGTGATCGATGCCTGCGCAATGCGCTGCTCGACCGCCCGATGGCTGGGGCTGCCGATCGACACGGCCGCGGACGTCCGCGGCCGCGGCGCGTTCGGTACGATCCCGTAGCGCAGCTTCATCTGTATGATGCGCGCGACCGACGCATCCAGTTCGGCCCGGCTCAGCGTGCCGGCATCCAGCGCCGCCACGACGCGCTCGATCAGCGCACCGAGCCGGCCGGCTTGGTCGGCCGTGCGGAACTCGACGGGCATCAGCGCGATGTCGACATCGGCGCGGAACAGGTTGATCACCGCCTGATCGGGATCGAAGTGGTTCGCGATCGCATCCATGTCGAGCGCATCGGAGACCGTCACGCCGCGATAGCCGAGCTCGCCGCGCAGCAGGTCGTGCTGGATCTTGCGCGACATGGTGGCCGGCACGAGGATGGACTCGCCGGTGCGCGTCGCGATCCGGGTTGCGTCGAGCGACGGATACTGGATATGCGCGGTCATGATCATCTCCGGCGCTTCGCCCAGGTCGATCGAAGCGCGATACGGCGCGAGATCGGTCGCGTACGCGTCGGCACGCGACTTGTCCACGCGCGGCAGCCCATAGTGCGAATCGGTTGCCGCATCCCCGTGGCCCGGGAAGTGCTTGAAGGCGCTGATGACGCCCGCGTGGGCCATACCGCGCGCCATATCGCGGCCGAGCAGGCCGACCATGTCCGGATCATCGCCGTAGGCACGCACGTTGATGACGGGATTCAGCGGATTGCTGTTGACGTCGACCACCGGCGCAAAGTTGACGTTCATGCCGACCGCCGCCAGCTCGGAGGCGAGCACGTGTCCCTGGCCGTAAGCGAGTGCCGCGTCGGCGGTCCCCAGGTATGCGGCCCCGAGCGCCATGCTCCCGGGAAACGACGTCGCACTGCCGCGCGGCAACCGGAACACGTTGCCGCCCTCCTCATCGACGCCGATCAGCATGCCCACCGGCGCCGCAGCGGCGATCTGCGCCGTCAGGCGGTTGATCTGATCGATCGACACGAGATTGTTGGCAAACAGGATCATGCCGCCGATGCGGTGATCGCGCAGCGCGCCGGCGACAGCGTCGGGCAGCACCGTCATGCGGTCCGTGCAGTCGGAATGGGCCGGCGGCTCGCACCAGTATCGGAACGCCATCATGATCTTCTGCCCGATCTTGTCGCGCGTCGACATCTGCCCGACGATCTGCAGCGTCTGCGCCTTCAACTGTGTGTCACCGGCGGTTTCATCGTCAGGCGAGCACGCGGCCAACGAGAGCACCACCAGCCCCAGCACGCCCCGCCGAAAAACGCGCAGCATCTTCATCGCCGGCCGCGGCCGGATGGGGCGCCAGGCCGGCCATCCAGGGCCGCGATCCGAACGGATCGGACCGCCGTCAGCCCGATCGCCGCGCACATCCGGGGAAGGCCCGGGCCGATTGACCAGCTTGAGTTCGTCGATTCGCATTGCCTCGCTTGGTTGGGTCGATGTTGTGGAAGGGAACGGCGCATCGGGCCATGCCCCGCGTATCGCATGCCCGGGTCGGGACGGCACGGTTCCGCGCGGCGGCGCCGTCTGGTGCAGCCCAAGCGCATGACGCGCCTCGTCCGAGCCCAACCATAGTAGGCGGCGCGCGGCGGTTCGCCAGACCACGGGCGCGTTGCGCAAAACGTGCCGGGCGGCGTGCGCCCACGCAAATGGCGGGCGGCCACCTTTGTCTATACTCGGCCCGTTCCACCTACGCCGCACCCCGTTTCCCGCACCATGACTTCCATCGCCGACATCCGCACCGACTACGCCCGCGCCTCCCTCGACATCGCCGACGTCGATCCCAACCCACTGCGGCAGTTCCGCCGCTGGTTCGACGAAGCCATCCGGGCCGAAGTGGCCGAGGTCAACGCCATGACGCTGGCCACCGTGGACCCGCAAGGCCAGCCGTCCGCCCGCATCGTCCTGCTGAAGAACCTCGACGAGCGCGGCTTCACCTTCTTCACCAACTACTGCAGCCACAAGGGCGAGGAGCTGGCCGCCAACCCGCACGCGGCGCTGCTGTTCCACTGGATCGGGCTGGAGCGCCAGGTACGCATCCAGGGCGTGGTGGAAAAAGTGAGCGAAGCCGAGAGCGATGCCTACTACCACTCGCGCCCGCTCGGCTCGCGCCTGGGCGCCTGGGCCTCGGAGCAGAGCAGCGAGGTGCCCGACCGCGCCGTGCTGGAGGCGCGCGAGGCCGAATACCGCGAGCGCTTCGGTGACACGCCGCCGCGTCCGCCGCACTGGGGCGGCTACCGGCTGCTGCCGGAGCGCATCGAGTTCTGGCAGGGCCGACCCTCGCGGCTGCACGATCGGCTGGAGTACCGCCGCCAGCCGGACGGCGGCTGGCACATCGTCCGTCTCGCCCCCTGACGCCCCGCCCTGCGCAGTGGCGTATTGCGCACTGCGTCATCCGGGAACGGCGCCTGCTACACGGAACAAGACCATCCCGCGCGGGCGCATGACCCGCACAGCACAATGGGAAAGTTTGTCGTAAGCTAGTTCGATCCGTTGGGCGGCAATCCGATGGCCGCCCCAGACCGTTTTGGCACCGGGAGGCATCGACATGTTTTTCCAGCAGGCGATTGACCGCAAGCTCGAGCATTGGATTTCGGACATCCGCGCGTCCGCCAACCTCCCCGTGCTGCTGCGCCTGTGGAACGGTGACCAGTACCCACTCGGCCGCTTCGACCGCCCCACCGTCACGCTGACGGTGCGCGAAGCCAGCGCGCTGCCGCTGCTGCTGTCGCCCACGCTCAACAACCTCGGCGAAGCCTACGTCCAGGAAAAAATCGACCTGGACGGCCGGCTGCCCGACATCATCAACGTCGGCTACCAGCTGGCCGCCTCGGCCGCCGCCACCGGCAGCAACGTACTGGCCCGCGTGGTACGCCACTTCGCCCATACCAAGGAAGGCGACAAGGCATCGATCCGGTACCACTACGACGTCTCCAACGACTTCTACAAGCTGTGGCTCGACCGGAACATGGTCTACTCCTGCGCCTACTTCGAGCACGGCGACGAGACGCTGGACGACGCGCAGATCAAGAAGATCGACCACATCCTCACCAAGATCCGCCTGCAGCCCAACCAGACCCTGCTCGACATCGGCTGCGGCTGGGGCGCGCTGGTGCTGCGCGCGGCGCAACAGTTCGGCGCGCGATGCCTGGGCGTGACGCTGTCGCAGAACCAGTTCGACCTGGCCCGCGAGCGCGTGCGCGCCGCCGGCCTGGAAGACCGCGTCGAGATCCGCCTGCAGGACTACCGCGACCTGACCGGCGCCTTCGACCGCATCACCAGCGTCGGCATGTTCGAGCACGTCGGGCGCAAGAACCTGCCCGGCTATTTCCGCCGCGTCCACAGCCTGCTGGCCGACAACGGCATCGCCATGAACCACGGCATCACCTCGTCCGACCCGGAAGGCGGCGAAAGCTCGCTGGGCGGCGGCGATTTCATCGACCGCTACGTCTTCCCGCAGGGCGAGCTGCCGCACATCTCGCTGGCGCTCAGGGCCGCACAGGAAGGCGGACTGGAGGCGCTTGACGTGGAAAGCCTGCGCCGCCACTATGCGCGCACGCTCGAACACTGGGCAGACCGCTTCGAAGCCAACGGCGAGACCATCCGCAAGATCGTCGACGAGAAGACCTACCGCATCTGGCGCGTCTACCTGGCCGGCTGCGCCCACGCCTTCGACGCCGACGAGGTTTCGATCTTCCAGATCCTGTGCCAGAAATCCGGCAAGCCGGCGGCATCGATTCCGTGGTCGCGGCGCTATATCTATCGCTGAACGCTTGACCACCGACGCCGCTCCACCCCACATCGACGACCTGTTCGGCGCGCCGCCGCCGGCCGCCGAACCCGCCAAACCCAGGCGCCCCGCCGCCCGCCAGGGCGTGCAGCCGGCCGCCGCTACACCCGAACTGAACGCCCTCGCGCAGCGGCTGCCGCGCGGGCTGCGCATCGGCACGTCATCGTGGTCGTATCCGGGATGGGAGGGGCTGGTCTACGGCGGCGGCTATTCGGAGTCGCAGCTGGCGCGCAAGGGGCTGGCGGCCTACGGGCAGCATCCGCTGTTCCGCACGGTCAGCATCGACCGCGGCTTCTATGCGCCGATTCCCCTGGCCGACTATGTCGCCTACGCGGCCAGCGTGCCGGACGATTTCCGCTTTGCCGTCAAGGCGCCCGCGGCCGTGTGCGATGCGTGGATCCGCGAATCGGACGGGCGCGGGCGCCAGCCGAATCCAGCCTTCCTCAACGCTGAATTCGCCGTGCGCGACTTTGTCGAGCCGGCCACGCGCGGGCTCGACACGCGCTGCGGGCCGCTGGTGTTCCAGCTCTCGCCGGTGGGCGCGCTGGCCGAAGATGCGATCGGCTTCCTGGAACGGCTCGAAGCGTTCCTGGCCGCGCTGCCGCCGCTCGACCGGCAGCGCACGCCGGACGCGGTCTACGCGGTGGAACTGCGCGACGCCACGCTGCTGACGCCGCGCTTCATCAAGATGCTGCGTGCGGTGGGCGTGCGCTACTGCGTCGGCCTGCACGAGCGGATGCCGGCGGCCGACCGCCAGGCCACCGCCGTCGCCCTGCTCGACGCGGGCGCGCCGGGCCCGCTGGTGGTGCGCTGGAACCTCAACAGCCGCTACCGCTACGCGCAGGCCGAGGCCGCCTACAAGCCGTTCGACAAACTGGTCGACGAAGATCCGTTCTCGCGCGAGACCCTGGCCGACATGGCGGTCGCGGCGCTGGCGGCCGGCCGCCAGGTCACGATCCTGGTCAGCAACAAGGCCGAGGGCTGCTCGCCGCTGTCGTGCATCCGGCTGGCCGAGGCCATCGCCGCGCGGCTGCCCGCCGACGCGGCTTGAGCCCGGTGATCCGCCTGGCGGCTCACCCCTGCAGGCGATGCGCGAACCGCGCGCGGAACTTCGCCACCTTGGGCGAGATGACGAACGCGCAATAGCCTGCGGCCGGGTGGTCGCGGAAGTAGTTCTGGTGCTCGTCTTCCGCGCGCCAGAACGGCACCTTGCCGCCACTCGCGTCCACCACCTCGGTCACGATGGGCGCATCGAAGACGTTGGCGGCCGCCAGTGCCCGGATGACGGCGCCGGCTGCCGCGAGCTGCTCGGGCGACTGCGCGAAAACGGCCGAGCGGTACTGCGGACCGATGTCGTTGCCCTGGCGCTCCAGCGTGGTCGGATCGTGGGTGGCGAAGAAGATGTCGAGCATCTCGCGGTACGGGATCACGGTGGGGTCGAATTCCACCTTGACCACCTCGGCATGGCCGGTGTCGCCGCCGCACACGGCGCGGTAGGTGGGCTGCTCGAGGTGGCCGCCCGCATAGCCGGACACCACGCTGTGCACGCCCTGCACCTGCTGGAACACCGCTTCCGTGCACCAGAAGCAACCTCCGCCAAGCACTGCAATTTCTGTCATTTTTCGCTCCTAAACCCTTGTTTTTCAAGGCTCGGCAGGCTCGCCAGCACCGAAACAGCCAGTGACAAAATTTGGTTCTTTGCTGTAAAATCGCCTATGAAACAACCAAATTTTGAAGGCACACGATGGCCAGCACCACACCAAGAGGTATCCAAGAAATCAGTTGGACATTAAAAGACGGCTCTGTCAAGAGTGCATATCGTGTGCGGATTACAAGGAAGAGCTTCAAAGGTCAACGAAGTAGAGTTTTTGACAACTTAAATGAGGCCAAAGAGTATTTGGCACTCTCCAAAACCGTTCAAGGTAAAAAGCTGATTTATTCTGTTGAACAAACAGAAGAAGAAAAATATCGTGCCGATAAGGAAAATCGCAACGATTTTAGTTTTGAGCATTTTGTTAGGCTCTATATTCGTGACTATATTGATATTAAGCCACGAGAAACAGAGCTACAAAAACGAAATCATGCCAGCATTCTGGCCTTTTATAAGACTATCTTGAACACCTCTATTCTTGACAGAAGTCTAACCTATCAAGATAAGGTTGAAATGGGGATTGGTGATCCAGAAGATCCCGTCTACAAGTATTTTGGCAAATTTCTCATACACAAGATCACCCCCATTGACATTAATAATTATATTAAATCAAGAAAAAGAATGGGACTGAAACCCATTTCAATTCAACGAGAAATCACTCACATTTCCAATGTCTTCAGCAAGGCAAAATACTTCTCCGAACTGGATTTTATTGTTGAACTTCGGAATCCTTGCAGAGATTATGATAGAGATTTGTTAAAAAACAATTCGTTAAAACGGGAAGGGATTTTGGATGATGACCTTCTCAAGCAAACTTTTAAAGCTCTGAAAGAATACTCCAATCTTGAGCTTTATGAGGTCGCTTACCTTTCCTTGCTGACCTCAATGCGAAGAAGCGAGGTTGTCACTCTTAAACAGGAACAGGTTAAAGAAAATTATATTCAACTCACTCACACCAAGTCAGGCAAACCAAGAAAAGTCTACTTGAGTGCACAAGCACAGGGATTTATTAAAACACTCAACCCAAGAACAAAGGAAGGCAATTATTTTACCTATACGATTATGGGTGTTGATCGTGTCTTCCGTGAGGTAATGAAAAGGAATGGGCTTTTTGAAAAAGTGAAATTTCACGATTTCAGAAAAACAGCCATTTCAAGAACTCTTTCCAAGGCAGACGATAACAGTCTGCTGGTTGCAAATATTCTGGGGTTTTCTTCTGTCAGGAAGTTTAACGAACTTCATGTCAGAACTCGGCTAATGTCCACCGACACCCAACAAGGTGCATTGAGGACTTTTGGGCATGACAATCCAGATATTACAAACAACCACTACTTCAGTCCAATTATGGATGATGTAGAAAAACTAAAACGGATTGCTATTCTCAAGGGCAAGACTCAGGACAACACCATAACCATAGAAGAAAAAGAGAACCTACTTTCGCTTCTTCTTGAACTTACCTCTCAATAAATTCTAACAATGGACTCGGAATAGAAAAGGATAAGAAATGAGTGGCTTCAAAGTAAAATTGGTAAACAGGAATGTCACCAAAGAGCAAATAATTGAAGATTTAAATAGAATCGCCACCGAAAAGGAGGTGAATACAATTACCTCAAAGGAATACCTTGAAATAGGCTCATTCGGTGTAAATACAATTTTGAGGAAATTTGGATCATGGAACGAAGCACTTTTGAGTGCGGGACTAACTGCCCCTAACCGCCAACACATTTCCGATACTGAATTGTTTGAAAACATAGCTAACGTATGGTCAATTTTAGGCCGCCAACCATTTGGCAGGGAACTTGAAAAATCAACCGGAAATTCTAAATTTGCTCTTGGCACATATGAGAAAAGATTTAAGACATGGAACAATGCATTAATTGAGTTCGAGAAGTTTATTAATGGAAATTCTGACGAAATCGGCTATGAGAACAGCACCGAATCAACTACGAGTACAGAAATATTATTAACAAAGAGAAAAACACCAAGAAAGATAAATTGGAGACTCAGAGCTAAAATATTGATTAGAGATAATTGCATATGTCAAATGTGCGGGGCTAGTCCAGCCAAAAATCCTGATGTGGTTCTTCATGTTGACCACATAAAGCCTTACTCAAAAGGTGGTGAAACTGTCCAAGAAAATTTGCGAACATTATGCTCAATATGCAATATCGGGAAAAGTGATATGCATGACGACGAGTAGCACATGCAAAAATAAAAAGACCAGCCCTTAAAGGCTGGTCTTTTTATTTTATAAATTATTTTATTTCAATACTTCTTCTACTGGCGGTTTGAGCAACACCCACGGTTGCACATGAAGAGCATTTGCTATGGCTTCAATGTTGGACAGTGAGACATTCCAACGGGACCGCTCTACAGCAGACACATAGGTTCGGTCCAACCCACATTCCAGAGCTAGGACCTCTTGTGACCAGCCCTTCTGCACTCTCAGCAGTCGGACATTGAAGGCCAGCACCCCACGAAGATCGTCAGGGGCTGGGAGTTCTGTTGGTGGTTTGGGCTTGGCAGACATGATGTCAAGCTACCCATATGATACATTTGCATCTACGGAGTTTGCTTCACATATGAGCAGGCCACCGTCCACCAGACCTCTCAATCAAAATGGAGCAAAAATGGGAATTCAGTGTCCAAAGTGCAGTAGTGACAATGTTCAATCAATCAGGGCTGTTCTCCAATCAGGAACAACCTACAGCACAGGCTCTATCGTTGGTGTAGGAGTTGGCACTGACGGAGCAGGCACTTTCGGAGGTTCTACAGCCAGCACAAGCCAAACCTCATTAGCAGCTCGATTCAGTCCACCAAAAAAACCAAAGAAATTGGAAATTATTTCTGGTGCAGTAATGTCACTCGCCACAAGTCCTTGGCTTTTCAGTAAAACCCCACTTATGGCAATTACCATTGGTATTATTCTTTGGTGGGTATGGGAGATCCTTGCCTACAAGAAGCGAGACAAAAAATATAAGGAAGAGTATCCAATTTGGAAGAACATGCATGATCACGGTTATTATTGCCACCGTTGCTCATATACCTTCCTAGTGAAGTGAAATTTATAATAAAAAAGCCAGTCAATAGACTGGCTTTTTTATTTTCTATCGCACCCTTGACAATCTTTCGATTTTCAATATAAGTACAATAACAGTTTCCCGACTGGTGGTTCAATCATAATTGAAAATCGAAGATTGTCAAGACATAATAAAGATTAAATTGCCCCAACGAAAGCTGTTAGGGCAATTTTTTTATGCGTCGATTAAGTTCCCCGGTCGAAGAATTGCTAACACGAAGATCGTAAAACATGCACAGGTAAAAATATTCGGAGTAAGGTCCCGATAACTGGAAAAGGCATTATACGAAGGTAGAGAACACCACTAATGCGCACTTCATTATGGTGAAAGTAGGCTAGAACTTAAAAGGCGAAGTTGGAAAGCCACAGGGAAGACGAGGCAAGACCCCCCAACTGTTCCAGTAACGGAACGAACTTGCTAAACGGAAATGGTTACTTATTTTCCGTCCGGGCTATGTGATCGCTAAGTGTTCACGAAAAATTGATTTGAAATTTGGAGCCGTAGCCGGATAGGAGTTCGGCTAGTTCAGCGTCGATGGTGTCGCGTGTCCAGTTGACGAAGCGACGCCAGTGATATTTGAAGTGCTTCCAGACGATCTCGATCATGTTCAGTTCGGGGCTGTAGGGCGGCAGAAAGAACAGGAGCGCTTTGTGTTCCCTGAACCAGCGGTCGCGGGTTTCCTCGCTGATGCTGTGATGAATGGCTGCGTTGTCGAGGACGATGATGGTGGGTCGGCTGTCGTCTTGCCGAATCAGCGCATCGAGAAACTGCTCGACATCGGGGCCTTTGATGCTGTGCGCATGCGCGGCGTGAATCAGGCTGTTCTGCCCGTAGTCGAACGCACCGAGCACAGAACGTCGGCAGTGGCTGTGCGGTTCAACACAATGGGGCAGCCCTCGTGGTGACCATGCGCGCTGCACAACGGGCGAAGCTGCAAAGCCAGCCTCATCGAGATAGAGGAGCCGGATGGCCTGGTCGCGCGCGGCCTGCTGGAGCTTGCCGAGCACGTCTGCTTTCACAGCGAACTCCTCTTCGCACCGTTTTTTTTGAGCGAGTAGCGGTTGCGCTTGAAAGAGAAGCCTTCGCGCTTGAGCGCCGCGCCCAGTGTCTCGATCTGACATGGCAGCGGTTGCCCATGAACTTCCTGCACGCGCTGCGCGATCTGCGCCAGTGTCAGAGATTCGGCGCGCGCAGCGTCGACCGCCGTGGCGACCATGTTCTCGGGCAGCGACCTGGGGCGGCCGCCGCCGTGACCGCTCAACAAGCCGCACACGCCGTATTCGTTCCAGGCACGCACCCAGTTGTAGGGCGACTGCACGCTAACGCCCAACCGGCCCGCGACCTTGGGGGCCGACAAACCGTCGCCGAGCATGACCATCCCCGCTGCGCGCGTGCGGATGTCGCGGTGCCGGTGATTCAGGCTCAATTGCTCCAACGTCAGCTTCTCCACTTCGCTCAACTCGACCACGCATCGCATCGGTATGCAGACCTCATCGGATTGCCTGCATGCTCAACGCCTCAACTTCTAATCCGTTTACACAGAACACTTAATGCGCACTTCATTATGGTGAAAGTAGGCTAGAACTTAAAAGGCGAAGTTGGAAAGCCACAGGGAAGACGAGGCAAGACCCCCCAACTGTTCCAGTAACGGAACGAACTTGCTAAACGGAAATGGTTACTTATTTTCCGTCCGGGCTATGTGATCGCTATCACATGAGTTCGGTAAAGTCCCAACTCGAAAATTTTTCGGGTAGGGTATGACTTTGCCGGACCCGTGTGATAGCACGGGGAAGGCAAAGTACAATTAATCATATTTTGTACAGAAAATATTAATAGTACACAAGAAAAATAGGTTAAGAGTACACAAGCAGAAATGATCTCGTTAGAGGTTTTATGAAATAAAACAAAATTGGAAACGGCGAAAATTTTCCCAGTCCAAATACAAAAGCCACTCATTGAGTGGCTTTTTTTGTTCCAGAAGGACCCAGACGAGCTGATCCATTTTCACTTTCGTGATCGCTCTGCTTGAAGTCTTTCGTATCTATATGCCAGCATGAGCCTGGTCAATCTATCGGTGTATTCATTCAGCAAACGAAATTTTTCTTCTTCGCTCATATCAGGATTTTTTTGGTGGATCTGATCGTATTCGTAACAAATATCAAAATGCTCCTTCTGATATTTTGCTTCTGGAAACCAACTCATTTTGACTCACCCAAAAAATCAGCCCAAGCACTTGCAGGATCTATTTCACTGACTGCCGCATTCACTTCCGCAACGGTAGAAGTTGGCAACTGCTTTTCGTCCACAAATTTGACAAAGCTACTTACCACTTTGCGAATGACCCAAGCCAAGCTCTGTTCATTTTGTGCGGCAATCTCTTTCAATCGGTTGAGGTCATTAGACTCAAAAAATACATTTGTTCTTTCCATTTTTTTCTCCTTGAATATGTTCAATAGATAACAAACGGAGAGCCGAAATCAAGTCGATCTTGCTATCGACTTGAACACCTGTATTCACGGTCTTTCTGGCTTCGTAACGTGAATACAGACCAACCGCAAGGCAAAGAACACTTGTATTCAAACGGCAGCGAATATCAGTGTTCAATCTCGCCGAAAACTATGAACATCGGTGTTTATTGCCGTGATTTTCCCAATAAATCACCTGAACAAACTTCAATGAATACCTATCTCCGCTATCGACTTCCACCAAGATCGTGGACATTTAATTTCTATTTCGTAAGATACAAATATAAGAAAGCAAGGCCAATTTTTCTATACGGACAATACGGCTATTTCATAGCCTATGTCCTAGAAAAATCCCTTGATAGGGCTCCGCCCTATGACCCTGCGAATACATACGGAGACAAATTATGGCTGAACTCAAACAGCACCCAGGAAGAACAAATGACGATCACAAGTTCAAGAGAAACACTCGCTTTGAAATTAAATTATCAGAAATCGAATATGAAGCTCTGATTGAAAAATGGCACCAGAGTGGACAACACAACTCAATGGCTCGTTTTGCTCGTGCTTGCATTTTTGGCGAAGAAGATATTGTCGAAATTCACCTGAATAATATAAAGCAAACAAACATTGACCGACTTCAAGTTGCTGGAGCACTTGGAAAAATAGGATCAAATTTTAATCAGATTGCGAAGCAGCTCAATTCAAAATATGACTTCATCACTGCCAAGACTTTGATTGCAGAACTTGAAAAAATCAGAACTGAATTGGAGAAAATTTCCAATTTGAATGACGGAGAATGAAATGCTCCATGTCCGAATGAAGCATGGGAAAGGTGATCCCCAAAAAGCTGCCAACTATCTTTTGAGTGACAAGGATCACACTGGAAAACTTCGCTCTGTTTCCCCTGAAATTCTGGAAGGTGATCCCAATAATGTAGCCAAAATCGCCAACATGACCACCAGAGCACACAAGTATGCGACTGGTTGTTTGTCATTTCGTGATACAGAAAAACCTAGCTTAAAACAGCAACAGGCGATCATGAAAGACTTTGAAGCCACCTTCTTACCTGGACTTGAAAAAGATAAAAATTTTTCTATAGCTTGGGTTTCTCATTATGACAAAGGGAACCTTGAATTAAATTATTTTCTCGCAACCACTGAACTCACCACAGGAAAGCAATTGAACCCTTTTCCACCTGGAACACTTCAACATGAGTTCAATGATGCTTGGGTTCAAAATACAAATCACTTGCTTGGTTATGAACAGGTCACAGCAGATCCAATGAAAATTTCTCGTTCAAATTTTGAACAGAAAATTATTCCATTAAAAGAAGCGGCTTCTCAAATCTGTCAACAGGCAAAAACTCACAAAAAAATCAGAGATAACTTGGAAGAGGTTTTCAAGTCTGCCATTGAGAATGGCGAGATCAACAGCCGTCAAGATATTATTGATCTGCTCAAAGAACAAGGTGAAATTACCAGAGTTGGCGAGAACCACATTTCATTCAAGCCAGAAGGTGAGCAAAAAGCTATCCGCTTGAAGGGTTCTGTTTTTGAAGAAGGTGCTGATTACAATAAATTAAAAGAGCAGTCCAAAGAATTTCAGCAATCAAAAAATAACGAACTCACTCAGGATCAATTTAATAAGAACAAGGAGAAAATTGATCGCCTGAAACAGACTCGCCTTGAATTTTTCAAAAAGCAGTTCCAGCAGAAAGAAAAGAAGGTTCGCACCTTTGGTCCAAAGTCAATGAAACCTAAAAATTCAGGACCGCCAAAAGCTCCCCAGCAACCTCAACAGCAGGATCAGCAACAGTCAAAAACTGAGCCAGAAGATGCTATGGCAGCAATGAAAAGAATGACAGAAGAGGTCAACAAGGAAACCAAGCAGACATTGAAAAAACAAGAGTCATTTGAAAAACTGGACAATATAAAATCAGAGGTCAAAAAGCCCAGCGATCCAATCGTCGTTAAAACCAGTCAGCAGGATCAGAAAAAATCTGTTGATCATAATAACGGGCCTGCAATTTCTGCATTCAGTCAGATAGCCACAGGATCAAGAGCCGTGTTGATTTCCGTTCAAATTCACCAGATATTATTTTTCAAATTAACCTTGGAATTGCAGATTGGCAACCTGAATCAATACAAGCTGTCCGATATGATACAAATTCAGTCACTCAAACAGAAGCTTGCACAGCTTGATCAGGAAATTGCCATTTTGAAAGCACAGCAGGAACAAGCAGCAGAAGCAGAGTTGATCAACCAGTATGCCAACCGCTTCAATAATAATTTTGGTAAACCTAAGTTTGTTTGATCTCTGCCGAGGGCACCTACTCTAAAAAGAATGGAAGTCAGTTGACTTCCATTCTTTTTAGAGCAGGACGATTGAACACCCACACAGAACACGTTTAAACGGTCATAGAGCAGTTTTTTCCACGTAGTGCAGGTCTACTATCATGAAACCGGACCAGCTCGTCTGGGTCCTTCTAACTCGTGAGGTCCTTGGGGACCGGCGACAGCCAAGGGGGCAGCACAAACAAATCAACCAATAGAACAACCAATAAAAATCAACCAATTTTTTGTAGTCTTATAGATCAATAACTTACATGCTATTTTTTGCGACATAACTACATAACTAGTCTTCTAGACACCAGAAGCATCCCCCGCCCAGGACGGCGGTTTCAAGGGCTTGTCGTTCAGTCATCGTGCTCTCCTGCATGTCTTGCGAAAGGAAACGCCATTGGTCGTGGCCGGCCCCCTATCCTGACATGTCGACACCGCATCACGCAAAGCCCAATCGCCCCACAGCCCCACAGGCAGACCGGTCATCCGGAACACGCCCGCCCCGGCCCGTGCGGCGTGCCACGCGCGTCCGTTACAATCGGAGCATCACTTCCGATTGTTTGCATGGATCATCACGGAGCCGTTCACATGGATGCGCACGACAGCGACTCGCCCGCGCGCGAGCCGTCTGCGCATGGCCGCGCCACCCCGCCCGATTTCGACACCGCCCACTTCCGGCGCGCGCTGTCCCAGTTTGCCACCGGCGTGACGGTCGTCACCACGCGCTCGGGCGGCGCGCCGGACCAGCCGCCCTTCGTGGGCGTGACGGCCAGCTCGTTCAATTCCGTGTCGCTGGAGCCGCCGCTGGTGCTGTGGAGCCTGGGCACCCAGGCCAATTCCTTCCCGCTGTTCCACCGCGGCTCGCACTACGTGATCAACGTGCTGTCGGCCTCACAGCTGGACCTGTGCAAGCGCTTCGCCACGCTCAAGGGCGACCGCTTCGCCAACGTCGACTACCGCCTGAGCCCGACCGGCCTGCCGATCCTCGCGCAATCGCTGGCCTGGTTCGAATGCCACAACCGCAGCCGCTACGACGAGGGTGACCACGTCATCTTCGTCGGCGAAGTGGAGCGCTGCGGCGTGCTGGACGCGCGCGGCGCGCCGCTGGTGTTCCATCGCGGCGCGTTCTCGTCGCTCGCGCCCATCGGCGACTAGCCGGGCTAGCCTGGCGCCTACCGCGTCACGCAGAGCCGGCCGGCTTGCCGGGAGCCGGCGCGTCGATCCCCCAATCGCCCCATTCGTACCAGTCGTCGCCCAGCAGCTCGGCGGGGTGCTGGGTGCGGCCCGAGCCGTTGCCGCAGCCCAGCGCATCGGTCGGGCAGTACTTGTCGCAGCCCCAGCAGATGCGCTCGGGGTGCACGGGATGCAGTGGAAATTTCTTGGCCATGGCCCGGCTCCGGTCGACAACACAGACCGACTATCCGCGCACACGGCCAGTAGGGGATTGATCCGCGTCAGGAACTGCCCGCCTTGCCGCGCTTGCCGGCCCCCGCCTCCAGCGGCCGCACGCCGCGCGCCTCCATCAGCAGCGCCAGCCCGCCCTCGCGCTCCTTGAGCGTGCGCAGCACGATGTTCGAGCGGATGTCCATCACGCCCGGCGTCTTGTACAGCCGTTCGATGATGAACTCGGAATAGTGCTGCAGGTTGGGCGCCTGCACGCGCAGGATGTAGTTGCAGTCCCCAGTGATGATGTACGCCGCGACGATCTCCGGCCATTGCTGCACCGCCTCCATGAAGGTCTCGTGCCAGCCGGACACATCCTGCCGCATCGACACCTGCACGATGGCCTCCAGCTCCAGCCCCAGCGCCGCCCGCCCGAGCCGCGCGCGATAGCCGGTGATGGCGCCCCCCTCCTCCAGCATCCGCACCCGCCGCAGGCAGGCCGACGGCGACAGCGCCACGCGCTCGGCCAGGTCCTGATTGCTGATGCGGCCATCCTCCTGCAGGACCTGGAGAATGCGCAGATCGGTGGTATCGAGTTGCATAGGCCGAAGAAAATGCTGCGATCTGTCAATTATGTTGAATCTTATGCGAATTCAGCAAAATCGCACGCACGAATATGCAAACCCATTTCGCGCGGTTTTCCCTATCATTCCGGCACGGACACCCGCTTTCCGACCCGCGTTTTTGCCACCGGAGCCGCCTTGGAACGTACTTTGTGGGACATCAGCCCCGCCCTCTCGACCGCCACGCCCACCTGGCCCGGCGACACGCCGTTTTCGCAGGAAATTGCGTGGAAGCTGGAAGGCGACTGCCCGGTCAACGTCGGGCGCATCACGCTGTCGCCGCACACCGGTGCGCACGCCGACGCGCCGCTGCACTACCACGCGGACGGTGCCCCGATCGGCGCGGTGCCGCTGGACGCCTATCTCGGCCCGTGCCGCGTCATCCACTGCGTGGGCGTGACGCGCGTCGAGCCGGAGCACGTACGCGATGCGCTGGACGGCGCGCCGCCGCGCGTGCTGCTGCGCACCTATGCGCGCATGCCGCAAAACACCTGGGATGACCACTTCGCCGCCGTCGCGCCCGAGACCATCGGACTGCTGGCCGCGCACGGTGTGCGCCTGATCGGCACCGACACCGCCTCGCTCGATCCGCAGACCTCCAAGACCATGGACGCGCATCACGCCGTCGGCCGCCACGGCCTGGCCATCCTAGAGGGCCTGGTGCTCGACGACGTGCCCGCCGGCGACTACGAACTGATCGCCCTGCCGCTCAAGTTCGCCACGCTCGACGCCAGCCCGGTGCGCGCCGTGCTGCGCCGCCTGCCCTGACCGGCTTCACCGCTTTCACTGCCCCACAGTCGCCATGCCCCTCACCCGCAACACCTGCCTCGAACGCGACGCGGCCGACCCGAGCGCCCCGCTGCGCGATGCCTTCGCGCTGCCCGACGGCGTGATCTACCTGGACGGCAACTCGCTCGGCGCCCGCCCCCGTGCCGCGCTCGCCCGCGCCCAACAGGTCATCGCCGACGAATGGGGCGAGGGCCTGATCCGCAGCTGGAACCAGGCCGGCTGGTTCGAGCTGCCGCGGCGCCTGGGCAACAAGCTCGCCCCGCTGATCGGCGCGCGCGCGGACGAGGTGGTCATCACCGACACCACCTCGATCAACCTGTTCAAGGTGCTGGCCGCCGCCCTGCGCGTGCAGCGCGAAGACGCGCCGCAACGCAGGATCATCGTCTCGGAAACACACAACTTCCCGACCGACCTCTACATCGCCGAGGGCCTGGCCGACCTGCTGCGCGACGGCTACAAGTTGCGCCTGATCGATACGCCGGACGCGCTGGAAGCCGCGCTGGGCGACGACGTGGCCGTCACCATGCTCACGCACGTCAACTACAAGAGCGGCCACATGTACGACATGGCAGCCGTCTCGGCATTGGCGCACAGACACGGCGCGCTGGCCGTCTGGGATCTCGCGCACTCGGCCGGCGCCGTGCCCGTGGATTTGCACGCCGGCGGCGCCGACTACGCCATCGGCTGCACCTACAAATACCTGAACGGCGGCCCGGGCTCGCCGGCCTTCGTGTGGGCCTCGCCCGCGCTGCGCGAGCGCTTCTGGCAGCCGCTGTCGGGCTGGTGGGGCCACGCGCGGCCGTTCGCGATGGCGTCACACTACGATGCCGGCGCCGGCATCGGGCGCTTCCTGTGCGGCACCCAGCCGATCACGTCGATGGCGATGATCGAATGCGGGCTCGACATCTTCGCCCAGACCTCGATGACCGCGCTGCGCGCCAAGTCGCTCGCACTGACCGATCTCTTCATCGAACTGGTCGAGACCCGCTGCGCCGGCTACCCGCTGACGCTCGCCACCCCGCGCGACCACGCGGTGCGCGGCAGCCACGTCAGCTACGAGCACCCGGACGGCTTTGCCGTGATGCAGGCGCTGATCGCGCGCGGCGTGATCGGCGACTACCGCGAGCCGGGCATCATGCGCTTCGGCTTCACGCCGCTGTACACGCGCTTCGTCGACGTGTGGGATGCGGTCGACGTGCTGCGCGAGGTGCTGGAAACCGGCGCGTGGCAATCCGCCCAATTCAACGAACGTACGCTGGTGACCTGAGATGTCCGAACCGATTCAACCGACCCGGCCCGCGGCATCGGGCTGCCCCATGCACGGCACGCAGGCCGACAGCTGGCACGACGCGCAGATGGATTTCTCGAAGTCGATGAGCTATGGGGACTACCTCGCCCTCGACCAGATCCTGAACGCGCAGCATCCGCGCTCGCCGGATCACAACGAGATGCTGTTCATCGTCCAGCACCAGACCACCGAGCTGTGGATGAAGCTGATGCTGCATGAGCTGCGCGCCGCCCGCGACTGCGTGCGCAACGATGACCTGCCGCCCGCCTTCAAGATGCTCGCGCGCGTCTCGCGCATCATGGACCAGCTGGTGCAGGCGTGGAACGTGCTCGCCACCATGACGCCGCCGGAATACTCCGCGATGCGCCCGCACCTTGGGCAGTCGTCGGGCTTCCAGTCCTACCAGTACCGCGAGATCGAATTCATCCTCGGCAACAAGAACGCGGCCATGCTCCAGCCGCACGCGCACCAGCCCGAACACTACGCGCAGGTGAAGGCCGCGCTGGAAGTGCCGTCGCTCTACGACGAGGCCATCCGCTACATGGCGCGCCACGGCTTCGCTTTCGATGCCGATTGCATCGAGCGCGACTGGTCGCGCCCGGTCACGTACAACGCGTCGGTCGAGGCCGCCTGGCTGGAGGTCTATCGCGACCCGACCCACCACTGGGAACTGTATGAACTGGGCGAGAAGTTCGTCGACCTGGAGGACGCCTTCCGCCAATGGCGCTTCCGCCATGTGACCACGGTGGAACGCGTGATCGGCTTCAAGCGCGGCACCGGCGGCACCGAAGGCGTCAACTACCTGCGCAAGATGCTGGACGTGGTGCTGTTTCCGGAGCTGTGGAAGCTGCGCACCGATCTCTGATCGCCGCGTCTCAGCCGGTCGGTTAGGCCAACTGCCCCAGCCGCGCGGCCAGCTCCCGCAAGGCGGGCACCAGTTCGGCGCGGATGCGCCCGGCATCGGCCGCCGTATGCGGCGCGCTGCAGCTGACCACATAGGGCTCGCGCTGGCCCGGCACGAAAAACGCCAGCGCGCAGGCGTGGATGGCAGGATGCCACTCGCGCAGCGACACCGCGTAGCCCTCGCGGACGCCAGCCTTGACCGCATCCGTGGCCGCCGCGCCTTCGGCGGCCCATTGCGCGGGCTGCTGCGTGCGCAGCGCCTCGTACAACCGCTCGCGCCGCGCCGCAGGCAGCACGGCCAGATAGGCCCGCCCCATCGAGCTCGACAGCATCGACAGCCGCGAGCCCACCCCCAGCCCCGACGAGCCGCCCATTGCCGGGCTGTCGTGACGGATCGTTTCCAGATAGACCATATCCAGCCGCTCGCGCCGGCCGAGCGAGATCGACACACCGTGCCGCTGCGCGAACGCGCTCATGTGCGGACGCGCCAACTGCACCACATCGCTCGAAGCCAGGTAGGCAAACCCCAGCGCCAGCACGCCCGCGTCGAGCCCGTACTTGCCGAGCGCATCGTCATAGCGCAGGTAGCCAAGCGCGACCAGCGTACCGGCCAGCCGGCTGACGGTGGCCTTGGGAAAGCCGGTGCGACGCACGAACTCCTGGTTGCCGAGCAGCGTGTCGCCGGGGCGGAACGCGCGCAGCAGCTCCAGCCCGCGCGCCAGGGCCGTGACGAAATTCGGATCGCCTTCGCGGCCGGCGCCGGATTCGGTATCGGGGAGACTCTCGGTACGCATTGCAAGGAAAGGGTAGAAATTGCCTTCGGCTGCGTTATGATAAACCTAAATTTCGAAACAATGTTCCGTATTACGGAACCACAGTGCAGAAATCCGATCCGGAGACCACCGCCATGACCGCTCGCAACGCCTTCCACTGGGCCGATCCCCTGCTGCTCGATGCGCAGCTCACCGACGACGAGCGCATGGTGCGCGATGCCGCCGCCGCCTACGCGCAAGACAAGCTGATGCCGCGCGTGCTGGAATCGTTCCGGCACGAAAAGACCGACGCGGCGATCTTCCGCGAGATGGGCGCGCTGGGCATGCTCGGCCCCACGATCCCCGAGCAGTACGGCGGCGCGGGCCTGAACTACGTCAGCTATGGCCTGATCGCACGCGAGGTGGAGCGTGTCGACTCGGGCTACCGTTCGATGATGAGCGTGCAGTCGTCGCTGGTGATGGTGCCCATCCACGCGTTCGGCAGCGAAGCGCAGAAGCAGAAGTACCTGCCCAGGCTGGCGACCGGCGAATGGATCGGCTGCTTCGGCCTGACCGAGCCCAACCACGGCTCCGACCCGGCCTCGATGGTCACGCGCGCGAAAAAGGTGGATGGCGGCTACTCGCTGAGCGGCGCCAAGATGTGGATCACCAACTCGCCCATCGCCGACGTCTTCGTGGTGTGGGCCAAGCTGCCGGACGACAACGGTGAGGACCAGATCCGCGGCTTCATCCTGGAGAAAGGCTGGAAGGGCCTGTCCGCCCCGGCCATCCACGGCAAGGTCGGCCTGCGCACCTCGATCACCGGCGAGATCGTGCTCGACGAGGTGTTCGTGCCCGAAGAGAACCTGATGCCCGACGTGCGCGGCCTCAAAGGCCCGTTCACCTGCCTGAACTCCGCGCGCTACGGCATCGCCTGGGGCGCGCTCGGCGCGGCCGAATCCTGCTGGCACACCGCGCGCCAGTACGTGCTGGACCGCACGCAGTTCGGCCGCCCGCTCGCCGCCAACCAACTGATCCAGAAGAAACTCGCCGACATGCAAACCGAGATCACGCTCGGCCTGCAGGGCTGCCTGCGCCTGGGCCGCATGAAGGACGAAGGCACCGCCGCGGTGGAAATCACCTCGATCATGAAACGCAACTCGTGCGGCAAGGCGCTCGACATCGCCCGCATGGCGCGCGACATGCTGGGCGGCAACGGCATCTCCGACGAGTTCGGCGTGATCCGTCACGTGGTGAACCTGGAGGTGGTCAACACCTACGAGGGCACGCACGATATCCACGCCCTGATCCTGGGCCGCGCGCAGACGGGCATCCAGGCGTTCTTCTGAGACGGCGCTGCATCCCGCCCTCGTCCTGGGCATCTGGGGCCTGCTGATGCGCTCCAGCGTGAGCAGGGTGCACATGGACGACATCGTCGATGCGGGCACCGTGGGCATCGCCGTCGTGCTGGCGACGTTCTACGCGGGCGGCTGGGCGATCTGATTGCCCCGGACCGCCCCGGCAAAAGACAAACCGGCCAGACCCGCGAGGGCTGGCCGGCTGTGCCTGCGGCGCATTCCAACCGCTTGCACGCACGCAAAAAACACCCGGCGCAGCGGCCGGGCGGCAATCACACTACCAAGGAGACGGTCACTTGTTGGGCTGCGGCGTCAGGCGCAGATACGGCCGCACGGCCTTGTAGCCCTTCGGGAATTTCTGCTTGATGACCTCTTCGTCCTTCAGCGACGGCACGATGACGACGTCGTCGCCGTCCTTCCAGTTGCCCGGCGTGGCCACGCTGTGGTTGTCCGTCAGCTGCAGCGAATCGATCACGCGCAGCACCTCGTCGAAGTTGCGCCCCGTCGACGCGGGATACGTGATGGTCAGCCGCACCTTCTTGTTCGGGTCGATCACGAACAGCGAACGCACGGTGAACGTCTCGCTCGCGTTCGGGTGGATCATGTCGTAGAGCTGCGAGACCTTGCGGTCGGCATCGGCGATGATCGGGAAGTTGACGCGGGTGTTCTGTGTCTCATTGATGTCGTCGATCCATTTTTTGTGCGAATCGACCGGATCCACCGACAGGGCAATGACCTTGACATTGCGCTTGGCAAACGCATCCTTGAGCTTGGCGGTCAGCCCCAGCTCGGTGGTGCACACCGGCGTAAAGTCCGCCGGATGCGAGAAAAGCACGCCCCAGCTGTTCCCCAGCCACGCGTGAAACTGGATGCGGCCTTCGCTGGAATCCTGCTCGAAATCGGGGGCGATATCGCCCAGACGTAGAGACATTGTGTCCTCCATACCCATGTTGGGAACCACTATAGCCAGATTGCCATCCAACCAAAACGACTATAAATTCACAACCAACATCACTTTTTGTCATTTGGTGCGCGACTTGCTGGCGAAGGGATGTGTGCATGCCCACCGACCCAGCAAAGGTTGTCCGGACGCAGCATGTATGCTTCAGGCGCTTGAAGTTTCAAGACACCCACACATATGCTAGCGAATATGCGTGCCAACATATTGACGATTGATCCACCGACACACCACAGGTGCCGACCATGACGAACACATCCCCCAACCTGGCCGAATCCGTCAATAAGGAGAAACTGATGACCGACGTGAAGACCGTTCTGTCCGACGCCGAAGCGCTGCTCAAGCAAGCCGCTTCCACGAGCGGCGAAAAAGCTGCTGAGCTGCGCGAGCGCGGCATGGGACTGCTACGGCAGGCCAAGGAAAAGGCCCAGGACCTGCAGGACGCCGTGGTCACCAAGAGCAAGGCAGCCGCCCGCGCGACGGACGACTACGTCCACGATCATCCGTGGCAGGCGGTCGGCGTCGCTGCCGGCGTGGGCCTGCTGATCGGCCTGCTGCTCAACCGCAAGTAAGCCGGCAACCCCGTTCCTGGCCGATGGCGCACCGCTCGCGGGCCGCGCCATCGGCCAGTTGCATTTTGGTTGGATATTCCGTCGTGGGCACGGTGTGCCCGCCACGGCATGGCCGAAACGACGGACGCGGCCGCAGCGCGATCGCCAGCCCCGTGCCGGCGCTCCGGACGGGGCAGGCTTGCCCCGGGCCCCCGTCATCCCGGAAACTTCATGACCGACGATCACAGCCCCAAGCTGCTTGCTTCGCTGAAAAAACTGGCCGGTACGGTCGTCTCGATGGCGCAGACGCGCCTCGAACTCGCCAGCGTCGAACTGGCCGAGGAAAAAGAGCGCCTGCTCGGTGCCGCCTTTCTCGGCATGCTGGCGGTCAGCCTGATCGGGCTGGCCATCATGACGCTCACCGCGCTCATCGCCATCCTGTTCTGGGACACCTACCGCTGGCAATCGCTGGCCGTCATGGCGGCGCTGTACGCGCTCGGCGCCATGGCCTGCCTGTGGAAAGTCCGCGTGTCGCTGCGCAGTGCGCCGCCCCTGTTCGAGGCGACGCTGGCCGAACTCGATAAAGACCGGGAGATCCTGCGCCGATGACCGCGCCGAACCGAACGGGCGACGTGCCCGACCACGAAGCCGCGCACACCGCGCGCCACCATGTCCGCCCGTCCCGCCGACGCGGCGAAGCACGGCTACCGCTGGCCGTGCGCAAGGAACTGCTGCTCACGCGCGCCGCGCTTGAGCGCTATGACTACGCCCAGACGCGCAACGACGTGCGGCACGCCGCCGGCCGCGCCTTCAGCCTGGGCGGCCTGGGCGCGCTGCTGCCGAGCCTGCTCCGGCCGCTGGCGCGTCCCAACAGCCTGATGCGCACCCTGGGCATCGCGCGCGAATATCCGCTGGTCGGCGCGGCCGTGTCCCTCGCCTATGCTGCCCTGCGCCGCACCATCATCGGACGGGTGACACGGCGACTGGGCAAGATCGGGCTGCTGGCGGGCACGGCCTGGTGGGGCTATCGCAAATGGCACGAAGTGCAGACCGACCGCGCAGCGGAACCGACGGCCACGGCGGACAGCCCAGCGCCGGAACCCTCGGCGGAAATCATCCCGGGCAGCACATCCTGAGCGCGGACATCCGCGGACAAAACAAAGGCCGGAGCGATCCGGCCTGTTTCATGCTGCGGTCAGTGCAGCGGAATGGGATGGCGCAGCCGCTCCAGCCGGCGTACCACGTTGCGCCGCAAGGCCGCAAGGCCATGCGCATCAGCGGGTCCGACTCCCGGCGCGGCATCGACCACCACGCCCGGCAAGGCCGTCTCCGTACCCTGGGGCTCGATGTGGCGCCGGCCATGCCACAGCAGCACGCCGCTGGCGGTCCAGCCGACCACGAACAGCGTGTCGCCCACATGCGTCAGCGACTCGGGCGCAGTCCCGGCGTGGAAGAGGTTGCCGAGCATGTCGGCGGGAAGCTGGGAACAAACCCACAGGAAGATCGCCGGCGCCGAGGCGAATACGCCCGGCTGCCACCACGGGTGCGTCATCCCTGTCTTTGCGGTTTCCATGGCGCCCCTCCTCCTGCTCTTATCGTGATGGTTCCGATGCTATGCCCGGCCCATGAAGTTGGCGACCCGCACAAAACTGAACTCTGTGTGAGATTCGTCTGACATCATTCCCGCCTAGGGCGCATGGACCCCACCCATTCGGGGTAGGGGACGTCCCGAGCACCTCAGCGGATCCAGTCGCCATGCGATGTCGCCTCCGGGGTCATGCCCACAACCCGCGCGTTTCCGACGAAGCACGCCCCGCACGCTCATACACACAATGCATCAATGCCTCGCATTGATGCGTTATTTTAGACAACACTTCACGCCAGATCATGCTGACCGCCACCGCCATCCAGCGCCGGGACACGCAGACCGGTGCACCGCTGCTGCACCCGGCCTCGCTCGCCGTCCACCCGGGCGACCGTATTGCGCTGACCGGGCCGTCCGGCGCCGGCAAGAGCGTGCTGTTGCGGGCGCTGGCGCTGCTCGACCCGCTGGATGATGGTCATATGGCATGGCGGGGTGAAACGGTGTCCGCTGCCGGCGTCCCGGCGTTCCGGTGCGAGGTGGCCTACGTGAGGCAACGCCCCGCCCTGCTGTCCGGCTCGGTGGAAGACAACCTGCAATGGCCCTACCGCCTGCACGCCCGCAGGACCGGCCCCGGATTCGACCGCGACGCCGCCATCGCCCTGCTCGCGCGCGCCGACCGCGATGCGCGCTTCCTCGACAAGCGCGCGACCGACCTGTCGGGCGGCGAAGCGCAGATCGCCGCGCTGGTGCGCACCCTGCAGACCGGGCCGGCCATCCTGCTGTTGGACGAGCCGACCGCCGCGCTCGACCCGGCCTCGGCCCGCGCCATCGAGGCGATGCTGCTGCACTGGTTCGCGCAGGCGCCCGAGCGCCGGGCGTGGGTCTGGATCACGCATGACCCGGCGCAGGCGACGCGGATCGCCCACCGCTACTGGCGCGTCGCGGCCGGGTGCCTCGACACCCAGGCGCCCGTGCCGCAACAGCCTGAAACCTGAGGCCCGAACCATGAGCACACCCGCCCCCGAACAGATGCTCTCCGCCTGGCAGGTCGGCATTGCGGCCCTGCTGATCCTCGTCAACGGCGCGCTGTCCATCGGCCTGGGCCTGGGGCTGGAACGCCGGCTGGCATGGGCGGCGGTGCGCACAGTCGTGCAATTGCTGCTGATCGGCTTCGTGCTGCAGTGGGTGTTTGCCAGCGCGCACTGGGCCGTGGTGCTCGCGGTGATTGCGCTGATGACGCTGATCGCCGGACACGCCACCGGCAGCCGCGGCGCCCGCGGCTATGCCGGGCTGCGGCTGGACGGCACGCTGTCGGTGTTCGGCAGCACCTGGCTGATCGGGGCCATCGGGCTGGTGGCCGTGCTGCAAGTGCGGCCGTGGTACACGCCGCAATATGCGATCCCGATCATGGGCATGATCCTCGGCAACACGCTCACGGGCGTCGGCCTGGCGCTGGAACGGATGACCGGCGAACTGATCGCCACGCGGGACCAGGTCGAGACCCTGCTGGCGCTCGGCGGCACGCGCTGGGAGGCCGCGCGCAACGCGGCCCGCGCGGCGGTGCGTGCCGGCATGACACCGATCATCAACCAGATGTCGGTCGTGGGCGTGGTCAGCCTGCCGGGCATGATGACCGGCCAGGTGCTGGCGGGACAATCGCCGCTGGAGGCGGTGCGCTACCAGATCGTGATCATGTTCCTGCTGGCCGCATCGTCGGGGCTGGGCACGGTGGCGGCGGTGCTGCTGGCATACCGGCGCCTGTTCAGCCGCGAGCACCAGTTGCTGTCCGCGCGCATCGTCCAGCGCGCGCCCGGCGGGCATTGACGATGGCCATCGCGCTCTCCTGCGGCCTCGTGCTGCTCAATGAAGATGCCGAGATCTTGCTCGCGCACGCCACCGAGACACGCCACTGGGACATCCCCAAGGGCGCCCCTGAACCCGGCGAATCCGACCGCGAGACCGCGCTGCGCGAGACCCGCGAGGAAACCGGCCTCGTCCTCGACGCCCGCACGCTGATCGAACTGGGGCGCTTCGCGCTGCGGCGCGGCAAGGACGTGCACCTGTTCGCCACGCGCCTGCGCCGCGCCGACGTATCGCTCGATGCGCTGACCTGCACGTCGATGTTCGCGAGCTACCACTCGGGCCGGCTGATCCCCGAGATGGACGCCTACCGCTGGGCCAGCGCCGATGACGTGCCCCACTACGCGAGCCAGTCCTTGGCACGGCTGTTCGCGGAGGCGCTGCCGCTGGCGGAGATCCACGCGCGCCTCCAGGCCGCCGGACGCTAGACCCTAGACGGGCACATCGCCCTCGATGGTCGTGCGATGCAGCGTGCGCCGATGCGTGTCCGGGCAGCCGGGCGCGAAATGGACGGTGGAGCGGTTGTCCCAGAACAGCATGTCGCCGGGCTGCCAGCGATGGGTGTAGATGTTGTCCGGTCGGATGCTGTGGGCGAAGAGCTGCGCGAGCATGGCGGCGCTCTCGTCTTCCGGCAGGCCCAGGATGCGGGACGTGAACCCCTCGTTGACGAACAGGGCGCGCCGGCCCGTCTCGGGATGCGTGCGCACGACCGGATGATCGACCGGCGGCACCGCATCGCGCTGCGCCTGCGTCAGCGGCGGCCGCCATGCCGACAGCGCGCGCAGCCGTTCATAGCGATACACGTAGGAATGCTCGGCGCGGCGGCCTTCGATGCTGCGCTTGAGTTCGGCCGGCAGGGTCTCGTAAGCGCGGACCATGTTGGCGAACAGCGTGTCGCCGCCCGCCTGCGGCAGTTCGCGGGCCAGCAGCAGCGAACCGAGGCTCGGCCGCGGCTTGTAGGACAGGTCCGAGTGCCAGTCCCGGCCCGCATCGCCCAGGCCGATCGGCTTGCCGTTCTCGACCACATTGGACACCACGAGGATCTCCGGATGCGCCGGCAAGTGGAACTGGTTCAGCACGTGCACCTGCAGCGGCCCGAAGCGCCGGCTGAAATCGACCTGGGCCCGCGGTGCGAGCCGCGCGTCGCGGAACACCAGCAGGCCATCGTGGGCCAGCCAGGCCTGCCGGATGGCAGCGACGTCGCCATCGGACAGGCCGGCCGCATCGTTCAGCCCGAGAATCTCGGCACCGAGCGGCGCGCCGGGCAGGCGGCGCACCTGGAAGCGGCGAGTGTGGACAGCGGGAGCCTCGAGAGCGACAGCAACGGCGTCGGACATGGCGGATGGGGAAGAAAGCCGGCGGATGCCCCATTAGACCGCGCGCGCCACCTCGCACCAACGAAGGAAAGCGCAGATCGATACGCGCTCAGTTGCAGGCCGTCGACTCGGGCAGGCTGCCCTCCAGCGCGCAGCTTGTCGTCAAGCGGATCGTGCAGCGTGTGCGTGCGCGCGTTGCGCCGGGAGCGGTCGAGCTACGGAGGGCCGTCCCCGCCCTGAAAGAAGGAATTCGCATGCGCTCATCGGGCGCGCGCCTATGCGCGGCTATGCGTAATGCGCCCGCATGCGCTCCAGGCAGGCGCGCGCATCCCCGACCACGAGCCGGCTGCTGCAGGCAAGCATCAGATTGCGCGGCAGGCCGAAATCCTCCACGGCCCAGCCGTCGGCATCGCTGCCGTCCACGTTCGGCACCTGCGCCACGAGCGGCACGGCGGGCACGTTGTAGCACCACACCGCCTTGCCGCGCGCGATGGCATAGCCGATCTCGAAGCAGGTGCCGGAATCGGGCTCGTGGCCACGGAAGTCCGCCACGTTGGCCAGCACCGCATCGGCCGAGTCGAGCAGCGCGATGTTCTGGCGATAGATTTCCGCCGCCGTCGCGCGACCATCGGCCTGCGGGGCGACGGCATTGTCGAACGGGTAGAGGCCGATGAAGCCGTACGCCGCGCACAAGGCCTTCAAGGCATCGCCATGGGCAACGGGCTGCGGACGGAAGACATCGGGGCCGGCGAGATAGAGACGCAGGGACATGGGCGTGGGCGCAATGAACACATGGCCGCACAGGATAATGCCCGGCCCGCGCCGTGCGCCCGATCCCGCGCGGATGCTATCCTTGCCCGCTTTTCGTCCGGCAGACCGAATTGGAAGGCAAGAACATGAAGCCGCTGCGCTTCGCAAGGATCCTTCGCGCAGCACTGGCGGCCTGCGCGCTCGCAGCCGCGCCCGCCATTGCCGCGACCACCGGCTTTGAGCGGTGCCCGCAGTTTTTCGTACATGGCCAGGTGCCGAAGGTCCACCGATTGGAGAGCGTCCGGCCGCGCGCGCTGTGCTTCTCCTCGTTCGCGGTGATGTACTCGGGGCTCACCAAGACGCCCCTCTACGTGGCCGAACGCCTGAGCGCGGCCCAGGTCGCGCGGGCCCGGGAGGAGCGCCGCACCAACCGCTTCTTCGCCGACGCCCGGCTGCCCAGCGTCGAGCGCGCCGAGCTGGCCGACTACAAGGGCTCCGGCTTCGACCGCGGCCACATGGCCCCCGCGGGCGACATGGCGAACGACACCAGCATGGCGCAAAGCTTCTCGCTGTCCAACATGGTGCCCCAGGCGCCCGAGAACAACCGCAAGGCGTGGGCCGGCATCGAAAAGGCCACGCGCAAGTACGTCCTGCGCGCGCACGGCGACGTGTACGTCATCACCGGCCCGGTGTTCGTCCCGCCCTCGTCGACCATCGGCCCCCATCGGGTATGGGTGCCGCACTACCTTTACAAGCTCGTCTACGACGCGACCACGCATCGCGCGTGGGCGCACTGGATCCAGAACACCGACACGGCGCGGGTGAGCCGGCCGATTTCCTACCGCGAGCTGGTCAAGCGGACGGGGGTCGATTTCTTGCCCGGGGTGCCGGTCGCCAACTGAAACCGGCCATATCGATCGGCCCGGCCCCGCTACAGGTCCGGGCCTGCGATGCCTTCGTCATGCGGGCAATCGGCGCACGCCAGGTCACCGGACATCTGATTGCCAGCGACCCATGCTGGGCGCGAAACCAGCATGGTGATCCCCACGACGCGAGTCCCCGCTAGCCGCGCCGCCGCGCACGCACAGCCGTTGCGAGGGTTTCCAGCAACGGTTCGGTCTGGGACCACCCAAGGCAGGCATCGGTAATGGACACGCCGCGCTGCAACGGCACACCGGGTTTCAGATCCTGGCGCCCCTCTTCCAGATGGCTCTCGATCATCACGCCGCTGATGCGCCGCTCGCCGGACGACAGCTGCTGCGCCAGATCCTGCGCAACATCGGCTTGACGGGCATGGGACTTGCCCGAGTTCGCGTGCGAACAGTCGACCATCACCTGCTCGCGCAGCCCGGCCGCCCGGAGAATCGCGCAGCTGTCTTCGATGGCCGCCGCGTCATAGTTCGGTCCCTTCTTGCCGCCGCGCAGAATGACGTGCGCATCGCCGTTGCCGCGCGTCTCGAAAATCGCGGCCATTCCCATCTTCGTCATGCCCATGAACGAGTGGCTCGACCGTGCCGCCAGAATCGCGTCCGCCGCGATCTGGACACCGCCATCCGTGCCGTTCTTGAAGCCGATGGGACAGCTCAGCCCCGAGGCGAGCTGCCGATGGCTCTGGCTTTCCGTCGTCCTGGCGCCGATCGCGCCCCAGGCAATCAGGTCGGCGATGTACTGCGGACTCAGCAGATCGAGAAACTCGGTGGCCGCCGGCAATCCCATCGCGTTGACTTCCAGCAGCAGCTGGCGCGCACGGCGCAGCCCTTCATTGATGCGAAAGCTGCCATCGAGCCGCGGATCGTTGATGTAGCCCTTCCAGCCGACAGTCGTGCGCGGCTTTTCGAAATACACGCGCATGACGATCAGCAGATCGTCGCGCAGGCGATTCGCGGCCACCCCGAGCCGATAGGCGTAATCGAGCGCCTGGTCGTGATCGTGGATCGAGCACGGGCCCACCACGGCAAGCAGGCGATCGTCCCGTCCGTGCAGGATGTCCGTGACCGCGGCCCGGCTCGCTTCGACGTGCGCCTGCACAGCGGGCGACACGGGCAACTCGTCGAGCAGGAGTGCCGGGGAAATGAGCGGACGGACCGCACCGATGCGCACGTCATCGATACGGGTGATGTCCTGGGTAGCGTCGGCCACGCCGACTTCTTGGTCGCTTTGGGGATTGTCGATGCGAATCACGGAAAACTCCTGGAAACACGAGCAGTGCGCCAAAACCGGGGCAGTCCGCCGATTGCCCATTGACGGCGAAAATCGGCGGGGTGAGCGGCGGACCTCAGCGCAGGCGGCTATTGTAGTGACTCGAGCCCGGGTTTCGGATGCGCAGACTGCAGGCGGACTTGAGCCGGCTCAGAAACCCAGGCTTTCCAGCAGATCGTCCACCTGTTCCTGGCCGGCAACCACGTCGGGCGGATCGGGATTGACCTGCGGACCGTTGAGCAGCGTCGGCGCGGCCTCCCCGCTCCGATGCGCGGGCGCGTTGTCCATCAGGATGCCGATCAGCTCGGTCTCAATGAACTGGATCAAGTCCAGCACCTTCTTGATCACCTGGCCGGTCAGGTCCTGGAAATCCTGCGCCATCAGAATCTCCATCAACTGCTGGTTGGTGTCGCGGGTCTTCTGCGGCACGTCGCGCAGGAAGCCGCGGGTCTCGCCCACCAGGTCGCGAATCTCCTCGTCGCTCAGCCGGCGCTCCATCCAGGCCTGCCAGCGCCCGACCAGCGCCTCCGCCTCGCCCGCCAGGGCGTCCTGCACCGGGCGGGCCGCATCGATGGCATTCAGCGCGCGCATGGCCGCCTGCTCCGTCATGTTCGCGACGTAGTTCAGCCGATCGCGCGCGTCGGGAATGGCGGATGCAGCGCGTTCGATGCCTTTGTCCAGGCCCAGCTCACGCAGGCTTTCGCGCAGCATGCGGGTCAGGTACCCGATGCGCTGCAGCATGTCGGGCAAGGGTTCGGCATCCGCGGCAGCCCTGTCAGCCTGGGCGGGGCTGCCATCGTGCAGTTCGCTCATCAGGCCTCCGATCGTTCGCACTTCTCGAAGATCTTGTTCAGTTTTTCGCCCAGCGTGGCCGCGGTGAACGGCTTGACCACGTAGCCGCTGGCACCGGCCTGGGCGGCGGCAATCACGTTTTCCTTCTTGGCTTCGGCCGTCACGATCAGCACAGGCAGCTTACTGATGCCCGGGTTGGGGTCGGCGCGAATGGCCTGCAGCATCTGCAGGCCGTCCATCTTGGGCATGTTCCAGTCCGAAATCACGAAATCGAACCGGCTCTCCTTGATCTTGCTCAGGCCAGCAGTACCGTCTTCGGCCTCATCGATATTGGCGAACCCGAGTTCCTTGAGCTGCCCACGGATGATCCGACGCATCGTCGGAAAATCATCGACAACCAGGAATCGGTATTGGCTCTTGTCCATGGATGCACTCTCCGCAAACTGTCCCAATTGGGAATAGGAAAGCAGTCACATCGGCTGCCCGCAACATTTCTTGAGCACGATAAGTCACTCAAACGCAAAGGTTTGCGTAAACCAACTACGAATCTGGTACGCACCGTGGCAAGCACAGCCATTGCCAGCAACGCCGGCATGCAAGCGCATGACGGCGGGGCGGCGGCACACTGCGCGCGTCCGAGGCAGGACGGCGGCTGGCGCCAGCGGCTATCTGCGCGATGGCGCCGTCGAGGAGCAGCACTGGCACGGCCCGCCTACGACGTGGCGATTGGCGCCTCACAGATTGCGCTCACGGCAGTTTTCAATATTTCTCAATTACCGGGACGCCAAGCACTATCCCAAAGTGTTGCCCGCCGTTTGCATGGCGCAGCGGGTTCAACGCAAGGGAGGTTGGCTGTGGGGCTTCGAGCTTGTGCTGTACTGGGTGACAAGACCACAACCGGCGGCGCGATCCTGACGAGCGGTGCCGGCCCGTTCATGACGATCGATGGCAGCCCAGTCGCCCTGTGGGGCGATATCGCACAATGACCCGCACACGCATCGTCCGCTGGGTTGACGCACTGACCGGCCTGCTGGTGGCCATGAGCGCGGCCTTTACCGTCTACGTGCGGTACTTTGCCGACATCGACCTGGCAGCCGTGCGGACAGGGCCGCTCGTGGCCATAGGCGGGGCAGTCATTGTCCTGGGGGCGTTGCTGGTCCTGCTGGAGTTGTCGCTGGTCCTGTTTGTTCTCATGCGGCGGCCAGGCCGTCGGCTGCGGGTCACGGCGACCATGATGCTGGGCCTGCTTCTGTTCATTGCCAGCATTGCCGTGACGGAGAAGTACACCGAAAGCAAGCTGCCGCCCAGGCAATCCACCGCGCTCGCCCCGGCCGGGTAGCACGGGCCCTCAGTTACTCTCCCGCAGAGGCCCAAATGAAAACCGCCCCGAGGGGCAATGCCGTTCAGTTAAGGCAAAAAAGGCCGCTTCGATTGACGTCGAAGCGGCCTTCTTCCTTGTTGTTGACTCAGTTCGCGTTGTCGCGAGCCAGCCAGCTCACGCTTAACTGAACGGCATTACCCCGAGGGGCGGTTTTTCTGCGTTTTGCATATGCCAGGCGGCACGCAAAATCGAACCAACTAGAAGGCGACGACGCTACAACGACATCGCCCCAAAAGTGAAAAAGGGTTTGCAGGCGCTAACCTGCAAACCCTTTCACATTCTGGTGGGTCGTGCGTGACTCGAACACGCGACCAACGGATTAAAAGTCCGCTGCTCTACCGACTGAGCTAACGACCCGAAGCCTGCGATTATAAGAACACTTTCACTCGGCTGTCAAATCTCAGGCCAGCAAACCCGGCCTAACCGCCATGTTCCAGCCGCCACATCTGATAGCGGAACGCCAGCACCGCGCCCGCCAGGATACCCGCCAACGCGACGAACGAGCCGATCGCCAGCGTCGACACGCCCGACAGCCCCTGGCCGATCGTGCAGCCCAGCGCCGTCACGCCGCCCGCGCCCATCAGGATACCGCCCACGATATGGTTGCCGGTGTCCTCCGCATTGGCGAAGCCCTCCCAGCGGAACGTGCCGCTGGCCAGCGCCACCGCGGCCGAGCCGGCGATCACGCCGAGCACGCTGACGATGCCGACTGTCAGCACCTTGGACGTATCGCTGAAGAACATCAGCCATTCCAGCGTATACGACACGGGCGCCACGAAGCTCAGCGCCTCCATCCGGCCGCTATTGGTCGCGACGAAGGCCTCCTGCAGCGTGTCCGGATCTTCCGCGACATAGCCGAGATGGCCGGACACATACCACATGGCCACGATGACGAGCCCGACGCCGATGCCGCCCAGCAGATTGTCCGGCGTGCGGAAATCACGGCCGGCGAGCGCCCACACCGCCAGCGCCCCGCCGATCGCCAGCGCGAGCGCCAGGCGCAACATGCGCACGTCCGCCGACAGCGCATGCCCCAGCACGCTCGGCAGATCCTGCGTCGTCGGCAGCGCGATCGCCACGGCATCGACGGTCGCAACGCGCACCACGCCGAACACGCCCTTGAGCGTCATGTACGCCGACAGCCCGAGGAACACGAACACCACCACCGACTTCAGATTGCCCCCGCCGATACGCACCAGCGTCTTGCTGCCGCACCCCGAGCCCAGCACCATGCCGAAGCCGAACATCAGCCCGCCGACCAGCGCCGACAGCCACTGCAGCCGGCTGGCCGTATAGATCGTCTTGGCCGGATCGATCCACCCCGCCCAGCCGAGGATGCCCGTGCCGATCATCGCCACGCCGATAGCAAGCACCCACATCCGTAGCCGGCTCCAATCGCCGATGTTGACCGCGTCGGACACCGCGCCCATCGTGCAGAAATGCGTGCGCTGCAAGATCGCGCCGAACAGAAACGTCAGAGCGAACGTCGCCCACAGCACGGTACGGGACAGCGCGTGAAGATCCATGTCTGGCATCGGATGGCACTCCCGGAATCAGCGATAGCGCGTCGGGTCAGGCACCCCCGCCGCCTCGAAGCCGGCACGGCGGATGCGGCACGAATCGCAGACGCCGCACGCTCGGCCCTCGTCGTCGGCCTGGTAGCACGACACGGTCAGGCTGTAGTCGACGCCCAGCCGCGCGCCGGCCTGGATGATCTCGGCCTTGGTCATGGCGATGATCGGCGCATTGACGCGGATGTGATCGCCCTCCACGCCGGCCTTCGTGGCCAGGTTCGCCAGCGTCTCGTAGGCGGCGACGAACTCGGGGCGGCAGTCGGGGTAGCCGGAATAGTCGACGGCATTGGCGCCGAAGAACAGGTCGCGTGCCCCGACGGCCTCCGCCCAGCCCAGCGCGAGCGACAGCATGATGGTGTTGCGCGCCGGCACGTAGGTGATGGGAATCCCCTCCTGCACGCCCGTGGTCGGCACGTCGAGCGCATCGTCCGTGAGCGCGGAACCACCGAAGCGGCGCAGGTCCAGATCGACGATCTCATGGCGGACGGCCCCCAGCGCGGCGGCCACCTTCTTGGCCGCCTCCAGCTCGGAAGAATGGCGCTGACCGTAGCGCATCGACAGCGCGTAGGTCTCGAAGCCCTGCGCGTTGGCCATGGCGAGCACGGTGGCGGAATCCAGCCCGCCGGACAGCAGGACGATGGCGCGTTTTTTCATGGGGGAAAGCCCTGGGAAAACAATCGGTGGAAGGCCCGCATTTTAGCGCGCCGGTACGCCGCGGGCTCCGGCTGCCGGCCATGACGGGCATTCCGGCCGCGCCATGAAAAACGCCCGCCGGTGTAGACACGGGCGGGCGTCACGGCAACCGGAAGCGTCCGGTCAGCGCATCGTCTTCAGACGACTCGTCGCGGTCTTGGCCTGCTCGGTGCCGGGATACTCCGCAATCACCGACTCCAGCGTCTTGCGCGCCGCGGCCTTCTGGCCCGACTCGCCCTGGTTGGTCGCGACCTGCAGCAGCGCCTCCGGCGCCTTCGGGTGCTGCGGGTTGGCGCGCGCCATGTTCTCCAGCACGTAGGTCGAGCCCTTGTAGTCGCGCTGGGCATAGAGCGCATTGCCCAGCCAGAACTGCGCCAGCGGCAGGTACGGGCTCTGCGGATACTTCTTCACGAACGCCGAGAACTGGTTGCCCGCGCCCTTGAAATCGCCGCTCTGGAACGTCTTCAGCGCGGCATCGTACTCCGTCTGCTCGCCCGGTTGCACCATGCCCTCGCGGCCATCCACCGTGGCCTGCTGCGGCTCGAATTTCTTGAGCCGCGCGTCGAGATCGGCGTAGTAGTCCTTCTGCTGCTTGGCCAGCGTATCGACCTCGTTCTGCAGCTGCTCGTTCTGGCCGCGCAGCCGGGCCACCTCGGACTTCAGCGTCTCGATCTGGTTCTGCGCGTCGATCTGGTTGCGGCTGTTCTGGTCGATGCGCTGTGCGGCGCTCGACTGGAAATTGTTGAACTTGTCGCGCATGTCGATGATGGCGCGGCGCGCCTCATCGTCGTCAAACACCCCCGCTGCCGCCGGGCCGGCCATGGTCAATACTCCACCCGCGACAAGCGTCGCTGTCAGGATGGCCTGGAAGACGCGCTGTTTCGTCATCGTGTTCATGTCTTTGCTACCAACGTAAGAACGCCGGCCGCGCGAACGCAGCCGGCGCATCCACTCGCTCCGCGCCGATCAGTAGACGATATCGGAGCGGCGGTTCTGTGCCCACGACTCATCGTCGTGGCCCGAGGCCTGCGGCTTTTCCTTGCCCAGGCTCACGGATTCCATCTGGCTGTCGGGCACGCCCAGCGAGGACAGCGCGCGGCGCACGGCCTCGGCACGCTTCTGGCCCAGCGCCAGGTTGTACTCGCTGGTGCCGCGCTCGTCGGTGTTGCCCTGGATCAGCACCTTGCGCTGGTTGTGCGACTGCAGGTAGTGCGCGTGCTGGGTCAGCAGGCCCTGGTACTCCGGCTTGACGGTGTAGCTGTCGAAATCGAAGTACACGCTGCGCTTGGCCAGCGGGCTGTTCGGATCGGTCAGCTCGTCGCGGCTCACGTCGACGGGCGTCACGTTGCGGGTGTCGGCACCGGCGGCGGCGCCCGTGGCGTTCTTCGCGGTGTCATCCAGCTTGACCCCCGAGCTGCAAGCGCCCAGGGCCAGCAGCGCGGCAATGGCTGCCAGCTTGATCATGGTTTGAGACTTCGGCATGTTCGATCTCTCCTGAAGGAATCGTTATTGCATGAAAGGGCCCCACGCCGGCTCGCGAACCGTGCCGGCCTGGAGGGAAAGAATCTGGCGCGTGCGGCCGTCGGTGGACACCGCCGCCAGCACCGATCGTCCGCCTACGCGGGTGGCGTAGAGGATGAACTTGCCGTTGGCGGCAAAGCTCGGCGATTCGTCATAGGACGTGTCGGTCAGCCCGGTGACGTCACCATTGGACAGGTCCTGCACATACAGCTTGAAGGCCCCGCCCACCCGCGAGATATAGGCCAGCAGCTTGCCGTCCGGCGACACGCGCGGGCTGGTGTTGTAGCCGCCCTTGAAGGTCACGCGCTGCGCGCCGCCGGCGTCTTCGCCTTCCACCGGCATGCGGTAGATCTGGGGCGCGCCGCCGCGGTCGCTGGTGAAGTAGATCGAGCGGCCGTCCGGCGAGAACGACGGCTCGGTATCGATCGCGCTGCTGCGGGTCAGGCGGCGCAGGCCCGAGCCATCGGCGTTGACCTGGTAGATCTGCGTATTGCCGTCGCGCGACAGCGCCACCGCCACGCGGCGGCCGTCCGGCGACCAGGCCGGCGCCGAGTTGTTGCCCTTCTGGTTCGAGATCACCGCGCGGCGGCCCGTGATCAGGTCATGCACATACACCACCGGCTTGCGGCTCTCGAACGACACGTAGGCCACCTTGGTGCCGTCCGGCGACCACGACGGCGAGATGATCGGCTCGTTGCTGGTCAGCGCCACCTGCGGGTTGGCCCCGTCGGAATCGGAAATCTGCAACTGGTACCGGCGGCCCACCTTGGACACATACGACAGGCGGGTCGCGAAGACACCGCGGTCGCCGATCAGCTTCTGGTAGATGTAGTCGGCGATCTCATGCGCCGCCAGCCGCAGCTGCCCTTCGCCGCGCGTCAGCGCCAGGCCGCCCAGGCTTTCCCCCTTGGCCGTGTCGTACAGGCGGAAGCGGATCTCGTAGCGATCGCCGTTGCGCGTCACGGTGCCGCCGACGAACGCGGCCGCGCCACGACTCTTCCAGGCGCCCAGGTCGGGGGCCGGGCTGTCCGGCACCACCGCGCCCGCCACATCGACGTTGGAAAAACGACCGCTGTGCACCAGATCGGCCCGGACGATGGCCGTGATGTCCTGCGGAATCTGCGACTCGCCCTGGAAATTGGCAATGGCGATGGGGTACTGGCTCGAACCGGCCCCGGCGATTTCCACATACAGCTGGGCGCGCGCAACCCCGACGCACAACACCATCAGCAGCCCGATCCAGGCCGATCGTCGAAGTCCAGATTTCCAAAAATTCCGCATCATCATCCTCACAACTTGTTGAACGCATCCCGCACCCGCATGGCGGGCGATCAGCCCCGCTTGGGCTTGAAGCCGACTATCACACTCGCAGGCGCCTTGCCATTCGTATCGCGGGGCAGCGGACTGGACAGGTCGATCGCGCGCAGCACGGCGTCGTCCAGCGCCGGATATCCGCTCTGTTTGGTAACCCTGCGCGACAACACCGTACCGTCGGGTGCCATCTGGACCAGCACCGTCACGATGGGATTGCCGGAGGTGTCGTCATAGAAATTGATATTCGGCTGCACCTTGGCGCGCACGCGGTCCGCATACCCCGCCGACGCGGTGCCGCCTGCGCCTGTCCCGCTGCCAACGCCGCCGCCCGAGCCCGCCGCCGTGCCGGTCGCACCGGCAGTGCCCGCCAACGCTTGCAGATCCCGCAGGCGCGCCTGCCGCTGAGCGTTGGACTTGGCTTGCGCAGCCCGTTGCTCTGCGTCGGCCTTCGCCTTGGCTTCCGCGGCAGCCTTGGCCTTCTGCTTGGCTTGCGCCTCGGCTGCGGCCTTGGCCTCGGCTTGCGCCTTCAGTTGGGCGGCCTTGCGAGCCTGGGCCTGGGCCTGAGCCTCGGCGGCGGCGGCCTTTTCGTGGGCCTGCCGCTCCTTGGCCTGCTGCGCCAGCTGTTCGGCCAGGGCCCGCTTCTGGAGTTCCACTTGCCGGGCCTGCTGCGCCTTCTGCTCTTTGAGCAGGGCCTGACGCTTGGCGTCCTCGCGCTCCGCCGCCGCGCGGCGCGCCAGTTCGGCCTCACGTGCGGCAGCGGCTTCCTCCTCGCGCTTGCGCTTTTGCTGCTCCAGCGCGATGTCCGCTTCTTCCTCCACCTTGGCCGGCGGCGCCTGGACGGCCGGTTCCGGCTTCGGCTCGGGCGCCGGCGCAGACTGCACTGCCTGCTGCAGCGCCGTCTCGTCCCACAACTCGGCCTCTTCCCCGCGCGGCGTGCTGCTCTGCCACTGCACGCCGAAATACAGGAAGGTCAGCAACAGCAAGTGCGTCAGCACCGCCAGCGCGAACGCTCGCAGCGTCCCGCGCTCGCGGACCGGCTCGTAACGATGCAGCGACGTCGTAGCCATGCCTGTCAGATTGCCCCGAGGGCGCCCGTCAACGCGTTCATTGCGACTTCACCATCAGACCGACGCGCTTGACGCCGTCTCCTTTGAGCACGCCCATCACTGTCAGCACACGGTCGTACTGGACCGTCTTGTCGGCGGCGATGACCACCGGCTGGTCCGGATTCTCGCCCGTGCGCTGCTTGACGAAGGCGCGCAGTTCCTGGTTGTTCGCCAGCTTCTGCTCGGTGGCGCCGGAGCCGCTCTTGACGCGAGCAAGGATCGTGCCGTCACCCTTGATGGTCACGACGATGGGCGGCTGGGTCTGCTGCGGCGTGGCGTTGGCCACCGACGGCAGGTTGACCACACCCGGATTCACCACCGGTGCCGCAACCATGAAGATGACCAGCAGCACCAGCATCACGTCGATGTAGGGCACCACGTTGATGTCGGCCTTGGCCCGTCGGGCGCGGCGCGTTCGCTGGATGGTAGCCATGGCGATCCGTCCTTAGCGCGTCTGGCGCTGCAGGATGTTCGAGAACTCTTCCATGAAGCTTTCGAAGCGGTTGGCCAGGCGGTCCATCTCGGTGGCGTAGCGGTTGTAGGCGATCACCGCCGGAATGGCCGCGAACAGGCCGATGGCCGTGGCGACCAGCGCTTCGGCAATGCCCGGCGCCACCGCCGACAGCGTCGCCTGCTGCACGTTGGACAGGCCACGGAACGCGTTCATGATGCCCCACACCGTACCGAACAGACCGATATACGGACTGACCGAGCCGACCGACGCCAGGAACGGCAGGTGCGATTCGAGCGAATCCATCTCGCGCTGGTAGGCGGCACGCATGGCGCGGCGCGCCGCATCCAGGATGGCGCTCGGATCACCGACGCCGCGCTGCTGCTCGCGCGTCTTCAGGTATTCGCGCATGCCGGCCTCGAAGATGCGCTCGAGCGCGCCGGTGTGGTGGCGGTTGTTGGCGGCGCTCTGGTACATCGCCTGCAGGTCGCCGCCGGCCCAGAAATCGCGCTCGAAGGATTCGGTCTGCGCGCGGGCCGCGCGCAGCGCAAAGGCTTTGCGGAAGATGTACGTCCAGGAGAACAGCGACATCACCAGCAGGAGGCCCATGACGAATTGGACCAGGAGGCTGGCGTGCAGCACCAGCGAGACGATCGACAGATCTTGCGTGACCTCGACAGGATTCATGCGGCGGCTTTGATGGTTGCGAGTATGGGAGCGGGAATCGGGGTCGGCCGGAATGTGAGCCGGTCGACACATCCAACACGAATCGTGCCCGAAGCGAGCAGAACGTCGCCGCGCCAGCTTTCCTGGGCAAATTGGACCGATGCCGGCCCTACCCGTTCCATGCACGAACGGATCTGCAGCAGATCATCCAGGCGGGCGGGCGCGCGATAGTCCACGGCGGTGCTGCGCACCACGAAAATGGCTCCGGTCGTATCGGCCAGCGCCTGCTGGTCGACCCCCAGTGCGCGCAGCCACTCGGTGCGGGCGCGCTCGAAGAATTTCAGATAGTTGACGTAGAACACCACGCCGCCTGCGTCGGTATCTTCCCAATACACACGCAGGTTCCAGTCAAAAGAAGACATCCCCAGATTTTACCAAGCCTTAGCAAACAGCCTGCCATCCACCAACCGGGCGATGGCGGGCCAGGGCCTCAAGCCATGTCGCGCGTCACGCTGGTCGCAGAGAACGACTGGCAAACGGGCATGATCTCGATCGCGTTGACATTGAAATGCGCCGGCAGCGCCGCCATCCAGTAGATGGTCTCGGCGATGTCTTCTGCCGTCAGCGCCTCGGTGCCCTCGTAGACCTTGCTCACGCGGGCGTCATCGCCCTTGAAACGCACGTTCGAAAACTCGGTGCCCGAGCACAGGCCCGGCTCGACGTTCGACACGCGCACGCGGGTGCCGGTCAGGTCAGCGCGCAGGTTCAGCGAGAACTGGCGCACGAAAGCCTTGGTGCCGCCGTACACGTTGCCGCCCGGATACGGATACGTTCCCGCGATCGAGCCCAGGTTGATGACATGGCCGCGGTTGCGCGCCACCATGCCCGGCAGTAATGCACGCGTCACATGCACCAGCCCCGTGACATTGGTGCCGATCATCAGGTCCCAGTCGGACAGGCTGGCCCGATGCGCCGGCTCCAGGCCGAGCGCCAGGCCGGCATTGTTGACCAGCACGTCGACCTCCCGCCAGCCCTCCGGCAGCGCCTCCGGCAGCGCGGCGACGGCGGCGGCATCCTGCACATCCAGCAGGAACGGCAGCAGCGCATCGCCCAGTTCGGCCTTGAGCGCATCGAGGCGATCCTGGCGGCGGCCGGCTGCGATCACGCGGTGCCCTTCCCGCACGAAACGCCGCGCAACGGCTGCGCCGAAGCCGGCTGTTGCGCCGGTCACGAATACGATCATGGACGTGTCTCCGAGCCCGAGATAAGCGAAGTGCAAGAGTTTAACCGAGCATTGCAGGCCGCTGCGCAGCCATGTGCGCGAGGCCGCGCGCGGCGCCTTGCGGCGGTCATACGGGTGTCGTACACTCGCGGGCAACCATTCCACCTTGCGCAACTGGCGAATCCTGGGCCTGCCGCCGGCAGTACCCGGCAGTGGGCGTCGACCACGAGGAAGCGCAAGGTCTCTGGCGTCATGCACAACGACGCCTGCCGCTCGCCTGGGCAGCGAATGGGAAGCTGGGTGACTCGGGTCCCCGCTGCCGCCGGACAAGCCGGCGCAACCGCCCGAGCCGCGCGTTTCCCCGCCTCGCCCGATCCTCCCCGCCGTTTCCGTTTCGTTTCAGACCAGACACTCGCCATGTTCGAACGCAGCCGCTATACGATCGACCAGATCGACCCCGAAGTCTTCGCCGCCATCCAGCAGGAAAACCAGCGCCAGGAAGACCACATCGAGCTGATCGCCTCCGAGAACTACACCTCGCCGGCCGTGATGGCCGCCCAAGGCTCGCAGCTGACCAACAAGTATGCCGAGGGCTATCCCGGCAAGCGCTACTACGGTGGCTGCGAATACGTGGACGTGGTCGAGCAACTCGCCATCGACCGCGTGAAGCAACTGTTCGGCGCCGAGGCCGCCAACGTGCAACCGAACTCCGGCTCACAGGCCAACCAGGGCGTGTTCTTCGCCATGCTCAAGCCGGGCGACACCATCATGGGCATGAGCCTGGCCGAAGGCGGCCATCTGACGCACGGCATGGCGCTCAACATGAGCGGCAAGTGGTTCAACGTCGTCAGCTACGGACTGAACGCAGAGGAAGACATCGACTACGATGCCCTCGAAACGCTGGCGCAAGAGAAGAAGCCCAAGCTGATCATCGCCGGCGCCTCCGCGTTTGCGCTGCGCATCGACTTCGAGCGCATCGCCAAGGTGGCCAAGGCCATCGGCGCGTACTTCATGGTCGACATGGCCCACTACGCCGGCCTGATCGCCGCGGGCGTCTACCCGAACCCGGTGCCGCACGCCGATTTCGTGACCACCACCACCCACAAGAGCCTGCGCGGCCCGCGCGGCGGCGTGATCCTGATGAAGGCCGAACACGAGAAGGCCATCAACTCGGCGATCTTCCCCGGCATCCAGGGCGGCCCGCTGATGCACGTGATCGCCGGCAAGGCGGTGGCGTTCAAGGAAGCCCAGTCGCCCACGTTCAAGGCCTACCAGGAGCAGGTGGTGAAGAACGCCCGCGCCATGGCCGAAACGCTGATGGCCCGTGGCCTGCGCATCGTCTCCGGCCGCACCGAAAGCCACGTGATGCTGGTCGACCTGCGCGCGAAAAGCATTACCGGCAAGGAAGCCGAGAAGGTGCTGGGTGACGCGCATATCACCGTCAACAAGAACGCCATCCCGAACGATCCGGAGAAGCCCTTCGTGACCTCGGGCATCCGCCTGGGCTCGCCGGCCATGACCACCCGAGGCTTCAAGGAGGGTGAAGCCGTGAAGGTGGCCCACCTGATCGCCGATGTGCTGGATAATCCGCATGACGAAGCCAACATCGCGGCCGTGCGCGCCAAGGTGGCCGAGCTGACCAAGCAGTTCCCGGTCTACGCCTGACCATTGGCCGGGTGACCGGCCAGGCTGTACCCTGCTCTGCCGCGATGCGCCCACCCGGGCCGTCGCGGCGTTGTTTTTTGTGTAGCGCGTTCTTTGAGGTTCGGAGGAGACCGGCATGAAATGCCCGTTCTGCGGCCACGCGGCCACCCAGGTGATTGACACCCGCATGTCGGAGGAAGGCGACACCGTGCGCCGCCGCCGCCGCTGCGAATCCTGCGACCGCCGCTTCACGACCTATGAGCGCATCGAGCTGTTCTTCCCGGCCGTCGTCAAGAAGAATGGCAGCCGCGTCGACTACGACCGCAACAAGGTCAAGGATTCGATGCGCCTGGCGCTGCGCAAGCGCCCCGTCTCTGCCGAAGCCATCGACGAGGCCATCGCCCGCATCGAAGAAAAGCTGCTCTCCCACGGCGAGAAGGAGATCGGCAGCGACCGCATCGGCGAGCTGGTGATGCGCGAACTCAAACGCCTGGACAAGATCGGATACATCCGCTTTGCCTCCGTCTACCGGAGTTTTGAGGATGTGTCGGAATTTCGCGACATGCTGGACGAGTTCCGGCAGTAACGCCGACCCGCTGCGCTCCCCGCACTGGCGCAATCTTCAAAATTGCTCTTAAATCTCCGCAAACGTAAAAAGAAGTAACACTTCATCACTATCCTGTCGTAACATCTCGGGATAAGTGACGAAAGAAGCATTCTAAAAAAGCTGGTCGGAATAAAAAAACGCGGGAGTTACCATGCGCCAGGCTTTGCCGGGGAAAGCGCTTGGCTTCACTATGCTCGAAGCATTGATCGCCGTGCTCATCGTAGCCGTCGGCGTGCTGAGTGTTGCCAATCTACTACTGAAATCCTATCGATTCACGCAGCAGGCGAGCTATGACGCCATGGGTCAGCTGCTGGCGGCCAACATGGCTGACCGGATCCGCGTGAACTCTGGACAACTCGCCTCAGACGCTTATGTGTTCGATACCGGTGCCGCCAGCACAGTGCCGGCCTCCACAAGCTTCTATCTGAGCAACGGTTCCACAGGATGCACCGACGTCAGCGCCGTGTGCGCGAATGCGGCGGTGAATTTTGATCTGGCCGAGTGGACGAATGCCGTCCGTGCGACGTTGCCTGGTGGTCGTGGCGTGATCTGCCACGACAATCCAGCGTACTCCTCCAACAGTGGTTTCTCCTGGCCTTGCTCCAACTCCGCAAACGATCCACTGGTCGTCAAAGTGGGCTGGGTCTCGCGCCTGTCGAAGGCGGACCAAGGCAACGGTGTGGCCGCCAGCGCAGTGCTGGCCGACACCGCCAGTGGCGTGACGGCGACCCCGCAGGCCATGATCGTCGTCAATGCCGGGGGATCCTGATGCGTACCATTCGCCGTATCCGGCCGCGTCGCGCACGCGGCTTCTCACTCGTGGAACTGATGGTGGCACTGGTCATCGCGCTGCTGGTACTGGCCGCGACCGTGTCGTTCTATCTGATGACGCGTTCCACCTACACCACCATCGAAGACACCTCCGGCCTGGAAGAACGCGGCCAGTTCGCGTTGAACGTGATGACACGCGTGCTGCGGCAGGCGGGCTTCACCAAGCTGAGCAGCGACAACGGCGGCATCATGCGGCTGTCGGCGTCGGATGCGCCCATGCTTTCGGGGCTGGATGGCTGTATGGGTAAAGAGGCCGCCACCAGAACGACGGGGCCGGCCGCCGGGGATTCGCTGTCGACCTGCCTGTCCCCTCAAACGTCGACCGGCAGCGACGCCATCGAGGTCCGTTTCTTTGGGGTCGGTACGACCGCTGACCGTACCGTGCCGGACGGGACCATGATCGACTGCTCGGGCCAAGGCGTTGCCGACTACACCTCGGTCGATCTGGCTGGCCAGCAGCGCGGCCTGTCCATCTTCTACGTGCAGGTCGGCGCAGACGGCAATCCATATTTGGCGTGCAAATTCCGCAAACGGGATGCAGACGGCCACGAGCCGATCGATGCGACCAATGAGGACAACTTCACCACGCAGCAACTCGTGCCCGGTGTCGAAGCCCTCCAGTTCCTCTATGGCGTCTCGACCACCGGCGACTCCACCGTGCCGAATGTCTACAAACGCGCCAGCGACATGACCAGCGACGACTGGAACAAGGTCTATGCCGTCAAGGTATCCATGGTGGTCCGCGCGGACAATGCGAGCGCCGATACGACCGGCGGCACGCCCGCTTATACGCTCTTCGGCAACCAGTACACCAATGCCGACGGCACCTTCAAGCCGACGGACAAGCTGAACGTAGCCCGGCGCCTCTTCACCACGACCGTACAAGTGCGCAACTACCTCGCCTGCCAAACATCATGCTCCTGAACAACGCTCGTCTCCAACGACGCCCGGCGGGGTTTGCGCTGATTACCGCGCTCATCATGTTGCTGGTGATCACGATTCTGGCCCTGGGCGGCGCCCGGCTGGCTCTGGACTCGAAACGCATCAGCCGCAATCAGCGCGACAACAGCATCGCCTTCCAAGCTGCCGAAGCGGCGCTGCGGGATGCCGAGCACGACATCCAGAACGCCGGAAGCGTCGCGACATCGCGCTCGAACAATTTTGTCCGTACAAGCTATCAGCCGTTCCCCTCGAGCGGGTGCCTCGCGGGTGGACCGGAAAATGCCCTCCCCACCCGGCTCCGGGGGCTATGCAAGACGACGGATGATGCCAATCCGATCTGGAATATCGTCAGCTGGAACGACAGCGGTAGCGACGCGCAAACCGTCGGCTATGGCGATTTCACCGGCGCGACGTTCCCCGCAGGCCCAGGCGTGATGTCGTCGCAGCGGCCCCGCTACATCATCGAAGCGCTGGTGGACAAGGAGGCAGGACAACGGGCGGACAAGACCGGAGGAAACGATAACGATCTATCGCCTGCCTACATTTTCCGCATCACCGCCGTAGGCTGGGGGCCATATGGCAGCGCACCGGTCATGCTTCAGTCCTATTACAGGAAAGGCGACACGCCGGATTGACGGGTGGAGCATCGTCGCGAAACGGCTCGGACACTACTGACAACGCAAAAAAATCGCTCTTACGGGGGAGCAGCTGACATCATGAAAATCATTCGTGGCTTGGTGGCCCTGGTGGCCTTGGGCTGGGTTGCCATATTGGGAGCCGCCAGTTCGGTGCCGACCGTGGCAATCTCGACTGTGCCGCTCTACGGGCGCAGCCAGAACATCCACCCCAACCTGATGCTGTCGTTGTCGGTGGAATTTCCGACCACCGGTACGGCCTATCGGGGAGCGTACAGCAACGCCAAAACCTACCTGGGCTACTTCAACGCGACCAAGTGCTACACCTACGACAGCACGAACGGCTGGTTCGCCATTTCCGGTGACGCCACGTCGGACACACACGAATGCTCCGGGAAGTTCTCTGGCAACTTCATGAACTGGGCGGCCTCGTCGGCCATTGATGAGTTCCGCATGGCGATGACCGGCGGTGACCGCGTCGTCGACACCACGACCCAGACCGTGCTGCAACGGGCAGTGCTGCGAAGCGATTTCTTCCGTAATGGCTCGTACTTCCCGGTCAAAACGATCAACGCCAACAATAACGGCAGCGCGCCAAGCGCGGTGACGCCGTTCAATTGGTCGACGCTGTATATCGCATCGTGCGGGAACCACATTTTCTTTGCCGATCAGGATTACGGAAACAACACAAACTGCGCCAATCCCGGCGGCTATGGTGACCAATTCAACTGGTGGAACGGCGCGCTGACCCAGCGCCGTGCGTTCCGTGTGCAGGTTCAGGTTTGCGACAGCAATGAAGCGACCTCCCGCACCGACCTGTGCTTCAACTACAACGGCAACTACAAGCCGGTCGGCCAGATGCAGCTGAATGCCGACCGCATGCGGTTTGCGGCATTCGGTTACCTGAACGACAGTAGCAACAATGGGTGGGCAGCGCAGAACGAGCGTTACGGCGGCGTGCTGCGCGCGCCGATGAAATACGTCGGTGCCACGGCGGTCGACAAAAACCTGAACGCGATCACCAACTCCACACCGGAGTTCGATACCTCCACGGGTATTCTGCAGAAGAACCCGCTGAACGCCGCTGAAGGCGTCAGCGGCGTGATCAACTATCTTAACCAGTTCGGCCGCACCAGCGTGCAGCTGTCCGGCAGGTCGATGGGCGATCTCGGGGCGCCGACCGACAACCCGACCGGTAACTACAAGACCTTCGACCCGGTCAGCGAGATGTTCTACGAGAGCATCCGCTATCTGCAATTCCACCCGAACGGGCCGACCCCCGAAGCGATCAGCGGGCTGCCGAACACCACGTATTCGGACAACTTCCCGGTCTACACAAGCTGGGCCGCGGATCCCATTCTCAATCAGTGCCAACGCAACTACGCGTTCCTGATCGGGGATATCAACACCCACGAAGATCACTACATCCCGGGCAACAGGAAGACCGGTGAAGGTGATCCCGCCCGCCCCGCCGACAGTTACAGCGGCTTCAATGTGCGCGACTGGACGAACAAGGTCGGTGCACTCGAAACCACCTACAACCCGGCCCCCGCCGGGACCACCAGCCCGATCACCAGCACCCTGGGTGATGTCGATCACAGGTCTGCCCATTTCGCGTCCTACTATCTGGCCGGTACCGCCTACTGGGCACACACCTACGGCTTCCGGCCCGACATGCCCAATGCGCGCGTCACGACGTTCGTCATTGACGTGAACGAAAACGGCAATGGCACGGTGGGTGACACACAGCGCAATAGCCAGTTCTTCCTGGCGGCCAAGTACGGCGGCTTCATTGATGCCAACAACGACGGGAATCCGCTCCGGACCTTCGGTCAGGATGGCTCCACCGTAGTCACAAACAATAGCGAGTGGGAAGCCTCGCCGACCGGCTCAAACGTCCCGTACAACTGGTTCCTGGGTGGCCAGCCGGAAGCGATGATCGCTGCCATCAAGAAGATCTTTACGCAGATCACCTCGTACGCCGGCACGCTGGCGGGCGTATCGCTGTCCAACGGGCGCATCACCACCACGTCCAGCACCAGCGGCGGCACCTTCGTGTATACGCCCGGCTTCGACCAGCAATGGAACGGCCGCCTCGCTGCCTATGCGCTGACGCTCAGCGGCACGACCGTCAGCACCTCGTCGACGCCGACCTGGGAAGCCGGTGCACTGCTGACCACCGCAATGCAGCAGAAGAACGCCCCCGCCAACCGCGCCGTGTACACGCTGAACTCCACCTCGCTCACCGGGGCACCGTTCACCTGGACCGGCATTTCCCCGGCACAGCAAAAGCTGTTGAGCACCAACCCCGACCGGGGCACTGCGGACAGCTACGGCCAGGCGCGCTTGGCGTACCTGCGTGGCGACCGTAGCAAAGAGATGAATACCGTTGCCAATACCGGCATGTTCCGCGCCCGCTCCAGCATCCTGGGCGACATCATCGGCTCGGCGCCGACATACGCCGGTACGCCGGCGGCGTCGATTGCCGATACCGGGTACTCCACGTTCTACAACACCTATAGCGGCCGCACGCCGATGGTCTATGTGGGCGCCAATGACGGCATGCTCCATGCCTTCAACGCCAACACCGGCGCGGAAGTCTTCGCCTATGTGCCGAACGCGGTGTTCTCGAACCTGAACCAGCTGACGTCCGTTTCCTATGCGCACCAGCTCTACGTCGATGCCACCCCGAGCATCGGCGAAGCGCAGATCAACGGCAAGTGGCGTTCCGTTCTTGCCGGCGGCTTCGGCGGTGGTGCACAAGGCGTCTATGCGCTGGACATCACCGACCCGACCGGCACCAAGGAAGCGGCATTTTCCGCGTCGAACATCCTGTGGGAGTTCACAGACAAGGACGATGCGGACATGGGCAACGTGATGGGCTCGCCGATCATGGTCAAGCTCCGCACCGGCACGGACAGCTCCACCAAGCTGCCGATCTACAAGTGGTTCGTCATGGTCGCCAATGGCCTGAACTCGAACCAGAACGATGGCAACGCCAACGCAAATGCTCCCGCGGCGCTGTTCCTGCTGTCGCTCGACAAACCAGCCGGCGCAGCATGGCAACTCGGCACGAACTACTACAAGATCGTCACGCCCGTGCCCAGCGCAACGCCGACTTACAACACGGCGAACGGCCTGTCTGCGCCGGTAGCCATCGTCGGCGCCGCCGGCAACGTCATGCAGGCCTATGCGGGCGACCTGCAGGGCAACCTCTGGAAGTTCATCCTGTCCGGCGACTCGACGACCTGGAACGCCACCTCGGCCCTGCCCGCCTACGGCGGCACGCCGGGCAAGCCGCTGTTCACGGCCACCGACAGCGCCGGCCGCAGGCAGCCCATCACGATCGCACCTCGCGTCATCTACGCGCCGGGCGGTTACATGGTGCTGTTCGGCACGGGCAAGTACTACGAGTCTGCCGACACGAGCACTCCCACCCAGACCAACAGCTTCTACGGTATCTACGACGACGACACGAACGCCAACTACGTGTCGAAGGGCCGCGATCAGCTCAATACGGTCACGGCACTCGCCTCCAGCGACGGCAAGTCGTACACCTTCAGTTCGCCAGCCTATGCGCTGGGCTATACCGCCGGCCGCAAACCCGGCTGGAAGCTGGATTTCCCGGATCAGACCGAAAAGCAGGTCACGGCGATCACGGTCTCCGATGGCGCGGTGTTCTTCAATTCCTTGACCGGCACGGACGGCTGCGGCACCAGCGGCAGCAGCCGCAGCTATGCCCTCAAGGCTTTGACTGGTCTGCCGCTGTCCGGCAACCTCTCCGGTTACCAATCCACCACGGGGGTGCTGGGTGCGCCCACGCTGATCATTGTTTCCGTCACGAGTACCACCCGGGATACTGTGGGCGGCAGCGTTGAGACGAAGACCAAGATCGTTCTGTCCCCGGGCGCACAGGGTCTGACGGTCGGCTCGACGGGCGGATCGTCGGCATCGGGCTCGACCTCGACCACCGAAGCGGGAGTCGCCTCGCAGCAGTTGAATTCCCGCATCGGCTGGCGCGAAGTCCGCAACTTCGTCCTGCAGACGAACTGATACAGGAACGATCATGCGTACACACCGTTCGCCCCCCCTGCCCCATCAGCGTGGCTTCACGCTGATCGAGCTGATGATTGTCGTGCTCGTCGTCGCCATCCTGTCGACGATCGCGTATCCGGCCTATACGCAGTTTGTGCAGAAAGGCCGGCGTACGCAGGCCAAGGCCGCGCTGATGGAAAACATGCAGCTGTTCGAGCGGCACTTCGCGCAAGCGAACACGTATGCCGCCAGCTCCACTGACCTGACCCATGTGTGGAACGGCTTCAAGACGTATTCAGGCGATGCGCAGACCAGCACCAGCTACCAGATCTCGGCCGTGGCTTGCTCGACCAACGCAACCGCGGACCAATGCGTCGAACTGCAAGCGATGCCGCCGCACAATGGCGGCGACGATCCGATCTGCGGCACGCTGGTCTACCGGAGCACGGGTGAAAAACTGAACATCCTGCCCGGAAAATCCACCTACGAGTCGCCCACCACGACCGGATGCTGGTAACGATCATGCGAAGCGATAGCCTCTCTTTTCGCCGCCGGTCCGCGCGGGGTTTCACGCTGATCGAACTGATGGTGACGATCGCCATCATCTCGATCATGCTGGTGCTGGTTGCGCCCAGCTTCAGCGACTTCCTGCGCAAGCAGCGGCTGCTGAGCGCCGCGGACAGCGTCGCCTCCGCCATCGGCCAGGCGCGCACGCGTGCCCTGGCGCAAAGCGCGTATGTAACGGTCGCCCCGATCAATGGGGACTGGGCGAACGGCTGGCAGGTGTTCTCGGAAGGGCAGAACCCGGACGGGGTCTACAATCCCTCGACCGACACGCTGCTCAACCAATACGACGCGCTCACCAACGGGCTGAAGGTGACATACAGCAGTACCGCCTACGTCGGCGGTAACGGCAGCGCTTCGGGCAACTACCTGATCTATTCGCCCAACGGCTATACCGCCAGCAAGGCCAAGCAGCCCCAGGTCACCGCCGCATTCAACGTTGCGTACCAGGACGGCACCGGCCCGGCGCGCATCATCATCGTCAATGCCCTCGGCCGTGCCAGGACGTGCGATCCGAACGATGCGGCGACCAAGACAAGCGGCACCTGCCTCAGCTCCTTGTCGCAGTAGCACTGACATCGGGTGCGGCCGCCAGGCCCGCCCGTGTCCATCAAACGTGACAGTCACGCACCCCGTTCTCGCGTAAGGTAAGTCGGTCAGGCCCGCGCACATTCGCGCTCGCCCAGACCGACCATGCCACTTCAGCGACCCGCCTTCTGCCCGCGCCGCGCCCTGCGCACCCATTTCACGCGCGGCGCCATCCTGCTCGAATCCCTTGTCGCACTTGCCCTGCTGTCGCTAAGCGCGGCCGGCACGCTCGTTGCGCTCGATCGCCTGGACGACACGTACCGCGCCGCCCATCGGCTCACGGTACGGGATAGGACGCACGCCGGGCAAGCTGAATCTGCCGGTGTCCGGTGACATGCATCGTCGCCTATCTCCTGGCGCGCATGGCGCTTCACTGGTCGAGCTGATGGCAGGCATGCTGATCGGGCTGATCGTGCTCGGCATCGCGCTGCAGCTTGTCTGGGTCGTCCGCGCCCGCTACCAGCGCCTGGCCGACGAAGCATCGATCGACGATCGCGGCACACAAGCGCTGGAACTCATCGCAAGCGCCCTGCGGCAGGCAGGCTGGGTGACGGACACGCCGGCCTCGTCACCCGTACGCCGGCGGCCCGACACCAACACGCTGCCCCCGCTGGTGGGGGCGGACGACTGCGGCGGCCTCGCCCTCATCGATGGCCTCCATTGCGCAAGCGGCGGCATCTCGGACAGCGATGCCCTGCTGGTGCGCTTTGCCGGCCGCAGCCGCCAGCCCGACGGATTGCAGGCCGACGGCAGCGTCGTCGACTGTTCCGGCTATGGCGTCCCCGAGCGCGCGAAAGGCGATGGTGATCACCCCCTCGCCGGCTTCATGCTGCTTTACATCGGGCGCGCGGAGAACGGTGAGCCCCAACTGATGTGTCGTACACCGTCACGCCGCGACGGCCGGCTCCAGGCCGGCAAGTGGACATCGCGGAGCATGGTGACCGGCGTGGAAACACTGCAGCTGCTGTACGCATTGGCCGCCACGCCAACCTCGCCGTCGACAACACTGTCGGCCCGGACGCTCTCGCCCGCCCAGTGGCGGCGCGTGCAGGCCGTGCATATCGCCATCGTGGTGCGCGGCGAACGCATCCATGCGCCCGCACGTGACATGTCCGCCGCGGAACTGACGCTCTTTCCCGATGTGCGCGAACCGATCGGCGCTGTGCCGCCGGACCTGCATTTCCGGCCCACCGGGGTCCCCCGCCGCCACACCATCTTCACCACCACCGTGCGACTGCGCAATCCGCTGATCTGCGAGGCCGACGCATGCTGATGCGACCGCTCCGCCCGTCGCGCGGCTTCATGCTGATCTTCGTGATGACCGCGACCGCACTGCTTGGCCTGCTGACCATGGCGGCATTTCATCTGGTGCTCGATCATCGGCGCCGGACCTCCCTGTCCATTGATCACGCGCTGGCCATGCGTGCTGCCGAAGCCGCGCTGGCGGCGGCCGAATGCGAGCTGTCGGCGGCCACCGCGACACCCGCGAGCCCGGCTTGCATCGCCGCACCGTCCCCTGAACGCATCGATGCACTGGATCCGGATACCTTGGCCGGCTTCGTTGCCGGCGCTTGCGGCAGCGGACCCGCGCGCGGACTGTGCCGGCCATTGCCGGGCCAATCGCTGTGGACAGACAGCCGCCTGCTGGACACGACCACCAACGGCGTAGAGATCGAGATCCCTCCTGCAGACGGCGAGCGGCAAGCCGGACGCCGCCCCCGCTACGTCATCGAACCCATCCCCGATGCACTGCCGGGTCACTGGATACGCGCGGACGCGACTGCGGTACCTCACCTGTTCCGGATCACCGCGGCGGGCTTCGGCAGCGACCCGGCGATCTCGGTCGTGCTGCAGACCGTCTTCCGCCCCAGGATGCCGCAACCATGATGCGACGACAGACCGCCTGCGCATGGCTCTGCGCAATGTTGCCCGGCACGGCCCATCCGGGCGTGAACGATCACCCTGCCGGCCGACTGCCGACGCATTACCTTGCCGCCCCAGGAAACGATACCTGGAGCGGGCGCCTGCACGCATTGCGGTTCCGGCCTCCGCCTGACCTGCCGGAAACCACTCGGCCGCCGGCCATGTGGGAAGCAGCGAAGCTGCTGGATGCACGCCAACCCGACACCCGCCGGCTCTGGACGTTCCGGCAAGGCGACGGTTTCGATCGCACCGCCGTGCCGCTGCGGTGGGAAACCCTCGCTCCCTCGCAACAGGACCTGCTCAATGGGCAGGATGGCCACGGCATCCTCCGGCTCGGCTACCTGCGCGGCGTGCGTCGCCATGAAACCGAGCCGCCGCAACTCCGTCGTCGCACGTCGATCCTCGGTGCTGTGCGTGGCGCGCATGTGCAGTTGCTCGGGCCACCGGGCTTCGTGCTCGATACCCGGCATGGGGCATTCCGCCGGCAGCATGCCGGCCGGCGATGGATGGTCTACCTCGGCGCCAACGACGGCATGCTGCATGCCTTCGATGCGCTGACCGGCGACGAGCGTTTTGCCGTGATGCCGGATGCCGCCCTGCCCGCCATCGTGCGCAACATCGCTCCCGGCCAGCCAGCACCGGCCCCCGTGTGCAAGCGCCCATTCGCTGCCGATGCATGGACCGGTGCGCAATGGCGCTCCGTGCTCGCCTGCGCCACTGGTGCGATGGCCCCTGGGCTGTTTCTGGTCGACGTGACCAACCCCGACGCCGAAACGCCACCGCCCCTGCTCGCCTATGACACGCACGACGACCCGGCGATCGGTCGTGTCGAAGACCCGGTTCCCGTCGTGCCGCTCGCCGATGAAAGCGGCGTGCAATCGCGCTGGTTTGCGCTCAGCGGCAACGGTGACAGTACGCCCAGCGTGGAAAGCCGACTGCTGTTGCTAGCGCTGGACCAGCCCCGCGCGGCCCCTTGGCAACCGGGGCGGACTGCGTTCTCCATCACGGTGCCGCCCGTCGCCAGCCGTGGCGGGCTTGGCGCCCCCGCTGTCGCACTGGGACCAAACGGCCGTGCCAACTTTGCTTATGCCGGAGATCATCACGGCCTGGTCTGGCGCTTCGACCTGCGCGGCACACCGCCATGGCCGCAAGCGCTGGGGCGCAATGACTTCGAGCGGCGACAGCCGTTCTTTGTCGCCACGTCGCGCACGGGCCTACGCCAGCGCCTTGTCGGACCGCTCCTGCTGGCGGCGACGGCGGGCGGCCCCTTGTTAGTCTTTACCGCAATGGATGCGTCGGGTGCCGCGACCGTGTATGGCGTGTCGGATGCAAGCGGCGGCCAGCGCAACCTGGCGCGCGAACACCTCGCCGGCCGCACAGTCTCCGAAACGAGCGAGGGTGTCGCCTTGCATGCCGACGGTGGCGGCCCCATCGGCGCAGGCTGGCGTATCGACCTGCCAGCCGGCCACACCCCCGACGACCTCGTCAGCGCCGGACCGGACAGCCTGCTGCTGATCGCGCGCGACGCCAATGGCCGCAGCCGTGCCTATCTGCTGGATCCCCGGTCAGGCCTGCCAGCCGGCGGGACCGTACTGATGGGCCGCCTGCTGGCGTCCGAGCCTTTGGTCACCGTGTATGCCGGGCTACCGACCACCCAGGCCGACGGCAGCGGCACGCAAGTCGTCCAGACCCGGCTCTGGCAGATCGTGGAGGGCCGCATGCAGTCCATGAAAACGCACCGCCAAAGTCGCCAGTTGGGCCGACTCAACTGGCGCGAGGTGCTCGAAGAGGGAATACGCTGATGCTTCGTCCGACCGGCTTCACCCTCATCGAACTGCTGATCGCCCTGGCCATTGCCGGTGTGCTGGCGCTGGCGGCATCACAGGCATGGTCCGGCGCTTACCTGCGGACGGAACGCATGGCAGCGCATGCGGCGCTGGTCGCGGCCATGGCCGAACTGGAACAGCATCACACGCAAACCAGCAGCTACGCCTTGCCCAGCGACGACACTTCGCCCTTGGGCCGCTGGCCGCACGCGCTGGAACACCCGCGTGGCTACCGGTTGTCCGCCCGCCGGTGCGCGGGCCACGCGCTGGTCCACTGCGTGGAGACGGCGGCCAGTCCCGTCCGGCCCGACGCGGATTGTGGCACGCTGATCCTGCGCAGCACCGGGGAGCGCTTCGTCGAGATCGCAGGCGCACGGCAACGGGCCCCCGCATCCTGCTGGCCATGACACGCGTTGCCCGGCAAGTCGGCGTGACGCTGGCGGAACTGACGATGGTGCTCGCGATCCTGGCAATCCTCATGGTATTTGCCATGCCCGCCGGGCTGGACTGGTGGCGGCGCGAAACGGTGATCGTACTGGCCGATCGCTTCGCCAGCGCGGCATCGCTGGCACAGGCCACGGCGCGCAACCGGCGCATCTGGGTTCATCTGGGACCACGCGAGGCCGCGTCGGGTTGGTCAGCCGGATGGGCGCTATACACGACCGCCATGCCTCGGACGTGGGCCGCGCGCACCGCACCGGACACGGACGACGTGCTGATCGCCGTGTCCCCGCCCGTGGTGCCATCGGTCGATTTTGCGTTCATCTCCTCGCAAAAGGGCGTCGACACCATTTCCTACGCACCTGTGGGATACTCACGGACAAGCAACGGCGCGCCGCTGTCCGGCACGCTGACCATCGCATCCGGAGCGCATGTGCGCCGCGTGCGCATCAACTTCGCCGGCCGGGTGCGCGTGTGCAACCCGGCCACCGACCGCAGCTGCGGCACCGGCGACGATTCCTGAACCCCTTCTTCCTGTCCGCGTTGCACCCATGTTTTCCGATTTCGATCACGCCATGATGCAGCGCGCCCTGGCGCTGGCGGAAAACGGGCTCTTCACCACCACGCCCAATCCCCGCGTCGGCTGCGTGCTGGTCCGGGACGACACCGTCATCGGCGAAGGCTTCACCCAGCCGGCCGGCCACGACCACGCCGAGATCCAGGCCATCAAGGATGCCCAGGCCCGCGGCCACGACGTGCGCGGCGCCACGGCCTATGTGACGCTGGAGCCGTGCAGCCATTTCGGTCGCACCCCACCCTGCGCGGATCGCCTGGTTGAAGCCGGCATCGCGCGCCTGGTGGCGGCCATGGAGGACCCGAACCCGACCGTCTCGGGACGCGGCCTGCAGAGACTGCGCCAAGCCGGCATCGACGTCCGGTGTGGCCTGCTGGAGCGCGAGGCGCGCGAATTGAACATCGGCTTCGTCTCGCGCATGACGCGCGGCACGCCGTGGGTCCGCGTCAAGGTGGGAGCATCGCTGGATGGCCGCACGGCGCTGGACAACGGCATCAGCCAGTGGATCACGGAGGCCGAGGCACGCGCCGATGGCCATCGCTGGCGCGCGCGCGCTTGCGCCATCCTCACCGGCATCGGCACCGTGCGCGAGGACAACCCGCGCCTGACCGTACGCGCCATTCCCACGCCGCGCCAGCCGCGCCGCATCCTGATCGATTCGGGACTCGACGTGCCGCTCGACGCGCACATCCTGACCGCCGACGGCCACCACGAGCCGACGCTGATCTTCGCCGCCCGCCCCGAAGCCGGCCGCATGCGCGCGCTGGCCGAGCACGGCGCCGAGGTAATCCTGCTGCCCAATGCCGACGGCAAGGTCGACCTGCCTGCCATGCTGCGCGAGCTCGGCCGCCGCGAGATCAACGAACTGCACGTCGAGGCCGGCTACAAGCTCAACGGCTCGCTGCTGCGCGAAGGGCTGGTCGACGAGATCCTGGTCTATCTGGCGCCCAAGGTGCTGGGGTCGGGCCAGGGCATGTTCAACCTGGGGCCGCTGCAATCGCTGGAAGGCGCCGCGGCATTCTTCTTTCACGACATCACGCGCGTCGGCGGCGATCTCCGCATCCTGGCGCGCCGCAACCCGACGGATTGATCGCACTCATGTTTACCGGAATCGTCGCCGCCATCGGCCGCATTGAAACCGTCGGGCCGCTCGCCGCCGACGCACAGGCCGGCGTGCGCCTGGGCATCCATGCGGGCGGCCTGCCGCTGGCCGATGTGGCGCTCGGCGACTCGATCGCCATCCAGGGCGCCTGCATGACGGTCGTCGCCAAGAACGACACCCGCTTCGACGTGGACGTCTCGCGCGAATCGCTGTCCAAGACGGTCGGCCTGGACCGCCCGGGCGAAGTCAACCTGGAAAAGGCATTGCGCCTGGCCGACCACATCGGCGGGCACCTGGTCTCGGGCCACGTGGACGGCCTGGGCACCGTCAGCCATTTCGCGCCGGTGGGCGAATCGTACGAACTGCGGGTGCGCACCTCGCCGGAACTCGGCCGCTACTTCGCCTACAAGGGCTCGGTGGTGGTCAACGGCGTGTCGCTGACGGTCAACAGCGTGCGCGACGATGCCACCGGCTGCGAGTTCTCGATCAACCTGATCCCGCACACGCTGGCCGTCACCACGCTCAAGCATCTGGCGGTAGGCAGCCAGGTCAACCTGGAGATCGACCTGATCGCCCGCTACGTCGAGCGGATGCTGACCCATGCGGCGACCGGCCTGCCTGCCGCTGCCCATCCGCTGACCGCCGTTTGACATCCCGGCCCCCGGGCCGCCTTGGCGTACAATGACGGGTTCCCATTTTTGCCGTCGCGCGGCCGCCAACGCGCTGGCCGGCGGCCCGTTCCAGTTACCCGCCATGTCCATCGCCACAGTCGAAGAAATCATTGCCGAAATCCGCGCCGGCCGGATGGTTATCCTGGTCGATGAGGAAGACCGCGAAAACGAAGGTGACCTGATCCTGGCGGCCGATTTCGTCACGCCCGAGGCCATCAACTTCATGGCCAGGTTCGGCCGTGGCCTGATCTGCCTGACGCTGACCGCCGAGCGCTGCCGCCAGCTCGACCTGCCGCTGATGGTCACCCGCAACGGCACGCCGCACGGCACCAATTTCACCGTTTCGATCGAGGCCGCCGAGGGCGTCACCACCGGCATCTCGGCCGCCGACCGTGCACGCACCGTGCAGGTTGCTGTGGCCCGCAGTGCCAGCCCCGACGATCTGGTCCAGCCCGGCCACATCTTCCCGCTGATGGCGCAACCCGGTGGCGTGCTGATGCGCGCCGGCCATACCGAAGCCGGCTGCGACCTGGCCTCGCTGGCCGGCCTGACGCCCGCCTCGGTCATCTGCGAAATCATGAAGGACGACGGCACCATGGCCCGCCTGCCGGACCTGGTGGAATTCGCCCGCGAGCACGGCCTGAAGATCGGCACCATCGCCGACCTGATCCAATACCGCAGCCGCACCGAGAGCATCGTCGAGCGCATCGGCGAGCGCACCATGGAAACCCAGTTCGGCACCTTCCGCGCCGTGGCCTTCCGTGACCATGCCGCCGGCCGTGCGCACTTGGCGCTGGTCAAGGGCACGCCGACGCCCGCCACCGAGACGCTGGTGCGCGTGCACGAGCCGCTGTCGGTGCTGGACCTGCTGGAATGCCAGCGCACCACGCACTCGTGGAGCGTGCCCGCCGCCCTGCGCGCGGTGCAGGCGGCGCCGACCGGCGTGGTCGTGCTGCTCAACTGCGGCGACTCGCCCGAGCGGCTGTTCACCCAGTTCAGCGCCCTGGATGCGCCGCAGGAACGTCCGCGCAGCAAGCCCGATCCGCGCATCTACGGCATCGGCGCGCAGATCCTCAAGGACGTGGGCGTGGGCAAGATGCGTGTGCTTGCTTCACCACTCAAACTGCCGAGCATGGCCGGCTATGACCTGGAAGTCACGGCCTACCAGTCGATGGCCGATACGCCGCAGGCGACAACGGCCGCCACGCATTGAGCGCATTGAAATTCCGGCGGTGGCCGCGCGCCGCCGCTGTTGTCTTTCTTCTTCCCTGACGTTGCCCCGACGGCGACACCAACCGGACTACACCATGGATCACGGCTTCTACCCGACCAATCTCGAAGGCGAAGGCCTGCGCATCGGCATCGTTCAGGCGCGTTTCAACGCGCCCGTGTGCGAAGCGCTGCGCGAAGCGTGTGTCGCCGAGCTCGAGCAGTTGGGTGTGGCGGGCGAGGACGTGCTGCTGGTCACCGTGCCGGGCGCGCTGGAAGTGCCGCTCGCCTTGCAGAAGATGGCCGAATCGGGCCAGTTCGACGCGCTGATCGCGCTGGGCGCCGTGATCCGCGGCGAGACCTATCATTTCGAGCTGGTGTCCAACGAGTCCGGCGCCGGCATCTCGCGCGTCTGCCTGGACTTCAACATCGCCATCGCCAACGGCATCCTGACCACCGATACCGACGCGCAGGCCCACGCTCGCACGCGCGAGAAGGGCCGCGACTGCGCCCGCACCGCCATCGAAATGGCCAACCTGACCGCCGCCCTGGACGGCCTGCAAGACCACGGCCAGGACGACGAGAACGAATAAGCGCGTTTGCGCAAAGGCATCACCATGACGCAAGACAATTCCCCGGCCAAGCCCAAGGCGCCGCCCAAGAGCGCGCGCCGCCGTGCCCGCGAACTGGCGCTGCAAGGCCTGTACCAATGGCTGCTCAACCGCAACGACCCGGGCGTGGTCGAGGCGCACCTGCATGACGCGCAGGGCTTCAACAAGGCCGACCGTGCCCACTTCGATGCGCTGCTGCACGGCGCCATCCGCGAAGAGGCAACGCTGACCGAGAGCTTCACGCCGTTCCTGGACCGCCCGGTCGCCGAGCTGTCGCCGGTTGAGCGCGCCGCGCTGCTGGTGGGCGCGTACGAGCTGGTGCACTGCGTTGACATCCCGTACAAGGTCGTCATCAACGAGGCCGTTGAGCTGGCCAAGACCTTTGGCGGCGTGGAAGGCTACAAGTACGTCAACGGTGTGCTGGACAAGCTGGCCGCCCAGGTCCGCGCCGAGGAAGTCGCCGCCCGCCGGTAAGCCCGGCGTTCCGCTGTCCGTTCCAACCCGCCGCCCCATTCCGCTTCCCGATGGACGCCCACCGCCTGCACACGGCCGCCCGGCTGGCCAATATCCGCGCCTTTCACGTGATGGAGCTGGCCAAGCAGGCCCGTGAGCTGGAGCTGGCGGGCCGCAGCATCATCCACATGGGCATCGGCGAACCGGACTTCACGGCCGCCGAGCCGGTCGTGCGCGCCGCCGAGGCAGCGATGCGGCGCGGCGTGACCCAATACACGGGCGCACTCGGCATCCGCCCGCTGCGCGAGGCCATCGCCCGCTATTACCACACCGTCTACGGGCTCGACATCGCGCCCGAGCGCATCATCGTCACGGCCGGAGCGTCGGCGGCGCTGCTGTTGGCGTGCGCGGTACTGGTGGAGATCGGCGGCGAGGTGCTGATGCCCGATCCGAGCTATCCGTGCAACCGCCATTTTGTGGCGGCCTTCGACGGCGTGGCGCGGCTGGTGCCGTCCGGCCCGCAGACGCGCTTCCAGCTGAGCGCCGAACAGGTGGAGACCAACTGGACCGACCGCACGCAGGGCGTGTTGCTGGCCTCGCCGTCCAACCCGACCGGCACGTCGATCCTGCCGGACGAGCTGCGGCGCATCGTCGAGACGGTGCGCGGGCGCGGCGGATTCTCCATCGTGGACGAGATCTACCAGGGGCTGTCGTACGACCAGGCACCGGTCTCGGCACTGTCGTTCGGCGACGATGTCGTCACGATCAACAGCTTTTCCAAGTATTTCAACATGACCGGCTGGCGGCTCGGCTGGCTGGTGGCCCCCACCGAACTGGTGCCGCAATTCGAGAAGGTCGCGCAGAACCTGTTCATCTGTGCCTCGGCCGTGGCACAGCATGCGGCGCTCGCCTGCTTCGAGCCGGAGGCGCTGGCGATCTATGAAGGCCGCAAGGCGGAGTTCCACCGCCGGCGGAATTTCATCGTGCCGGCGCTGGAGTCGCTCGGCTTCCAGGTGCCGGTCAAACCGGACGGCGCCTTCTATGTCTATGCCGACTGCCGCGGCGTCAACCACCCGCACGCCGGCGACGCCGACGCGCTGACCCAATCGATGCTCAACGATGCCGGCGTAGTGCTGGTGCCCGGGCTGGATTTCGGGCCGTACACCGCGCAGCACTACATCCGCCTGTCGTACGCCACGGCGATGGATCATCTGGAAGAAGCCGTGGCGCGGCTTGCCGGGCTGTTCAGCCGCTGAGCCTCCACCCGTTCGCCCAAAGAAAAAGGCCGTCGTAGTAGCGACGGCCTTTCTTTTTCCATGGTGCCGGGGCTCAGAATCAAGCCTGGCCCTGACGTTCCGAACTGTGCGCCTTGTCGTCGACCAGGCTGGCTTCTTCCTGCTGGCCGGCGATGGGCTGCTTCGCGACCGGCTTGGCAGCCTGCGTCTGCGATGCCGGTGCCACCGGCGTCGCCACCACGGCCGGCTTGGCGGACTCGCGCTCGGACGCCATCGTCACCGGCGACTTGCGGCCGATAGCCACTAGTCGCAGGCGCGAACGCTCCTGCAACACCTTGCCGCCGTAGCCGCCATCACCTTGCGTGACGGCGCCGACATACAGCTTCAGGCCACCCTCGATCGAGCCGGCGCGGGCGATGCAATCCTTGAGCACCAGCGCACCAACCTTGATGTTGGCATACGGGTTGAGCGCGGCACCGACGCCGCCCATCACTTCGTATTTGTCCTGGTGGACCTTGGTCATCACCTGCATCAGGCCCTGCGCGCCCATGCCGCTTTCCGCGAACGGATTGAAGCTGGACTCAATGGCCATCACGCCGAGGATCAGCAGCGGATCCAGGCCGACTTCCTTGCCGGTCTGATAGGCTGCCTTCACCAGCTGACCGGTGGCGGTGGCCGCCACGCGGTACTTGCGGGCGATGTATTCCGCCACGGCAGCCTGCTCGCGCGGCGTACCGGCAGTCGCCGAATCCCGCGCGTCGCGAACGACCTGCGTGTTCGGGATCTGCGCCGCGAGATCGGCCACGGACGGCACATGCGACAACGTGTCCCAGCCGGCAGCCGCAGCCGGACCGGCCTGCGCCACCTCGGCTGCGGGCGCGGCGGCCTGCGCCGCACCGGTATCGGCGGACGATGCCGCGGGCGCAAAAGCGACCCGCTCCACGTTGGCCGCGACGGCCGGCGACGGCGTATTGGCGGCCAGGCTGACCTCCATGCCGGGCGTGAAATGCAGGACGCGCTGCGCGACCATCGCTCGCCACTCGCTGTTGAGCGACAGTGCGACCGCAGCCGCCACCGCCACCACACCGATGCTGTTGAGCGCGACGTGCCCGCCGCGGAACAACAGCTGGATGCCAGGATGCCACTCATAACGGGGCACAACCGCGCCCCCTGCGTTCAACTCCATGCGCAGCCTACGCGGCAGCGCATACTGACCGGCACGCGCTAGGCGGCGGCCCACCGGGGCAACGAGCCGGCGTTGCAGCGCCAGTCCGATCCCGGAAGAATGAAGGGTTTTCCAACCGTTCATACTTACCTCCGTCCGCTACGCAGATCCGAGGGCGCCTTTGTTTTGCTCAGCGCCGTACGTTTCGATCGCAACGGTTTTTAGTAAGGATGCCGCGCTGTTGCAGTCAGCCGGCATCTGTTGGGGGCACTCCCCTGGTGCCCAGACAAAAGCGGCGCGTACCTGGGGAGGACACGGACCGCAGCGATGCTGAAGTGCTCTGGCGTCGCCCCGATGTGGATGAAAAAATGGGCGTATGCGTTAAACGGAAAAGATGTTGCGTTGCAACAATTACCAGATCGGATTGGATTGTAGGAAGCGCGTTATTCCAAGTCAATCATAAAGAAACGATTTTCCATACACAAAAGTTATGAAGAGCCCCGCCTGACTGTGCCCCGGTGACCCGCCGTCCGTTCTGTCATCAGGGTGTCGCGCACTTTTGGCCGTACAATCCCGCCCACCCGGCCTACGCCAAAAAATTCGCGTACGGACGCCTGTTTGCGGGGTCGTGAACGGGCGCGACATCGTCCGTCCTCCTTACCTCTCGTTACAAAACTTCCATGCAATACAGGGACTTACGTGATTTTCTCGCCCAGCTGGAACGCATCGGCGAGCTGCGCCGGATACGTGTTCCGGTGTCGCCGCGGCTGGAAATGACCGAAGTCTGCGACCGCCTGCTGCACGCGGAAGGCCCGGCCGTCGTATTCGAGCGCCCGGTGGACGGCGCGCGGACATACGACATGCCCGTGCTCGCCAACCTGTTCGGCACGCCGCGCCGCGTGGCGCTGGGCATGGGGGCGGAGTCGCTCGACGAGCTGCGCGACGTGGGCCGCCTGCTCTCGGCACTCAAGGAGCCCGAGCCGCCGCGCGGCCTGCGCGAGGCCGGCAAGTTGTGGACCATGGCCAAGGCCGTGTGGGACATGGCGCCGCGCAAGGTGTCGTCACCGGCGTGCCAGGAGATCGTGCTGGAGGGGGATGACGTCGATCTGTCGCGCATTCCCGTGCAGACCTGCTGGCCGGGCGACGCGGCGCCGCTGGTCACCTGGGGCCTGGTGGTCACGCGCGGTCCCCACAAGAAACGGCAGAACCTGGGCATCTACCGCCAGCAGGTGATCAGCCGCAACCAGGTCATCATGCGCTGGCTGGCGCACCGCGGCGGCGCGCTGGATTTCCGCGAGCACGCCATCGCGCACCCCGGCCAGCCCTTCCCCATCGCGGTGGCGCTGGGCGCGGATCCCGCCACCATCCTGGGCGCGGTGACGCCGGTGCCGGACACGCTGTCCGAATACCAGTTCGCCGGCCTGCTGCGCGGCAGCCGGACCGAGCTCGCGCAGTGCCTGACGCCCTCGCTCGCCCAGGCGCAACTGCAGGTGCCAGCGGGGGCCGAGATCGTGCTCGAAGGCCACATTCAGCCCGACCCGGCACATCCGAGCGGCTACCAGCATGCGCTCGAGGGTCCCTTCGGCGACCACACCGGCTACTACAACGAGCAGGACTGGTTCCCTGTTTTCACGGTCGAGCGCATCACCATGCGGCGCGACCCGATCTACCACTCCACTTACACCGGCAAGCCGCCCGACGAGCCCGCGGTGCTGGGCGTGGCGCTCAACGAGGTATTCGTGCCGCTGCTGCAGAAGCAGTTTCCGGAAATCGCCGACTTCTACCTGCCGCCCGAGGGCTGCAGCTACCGCATGGCGCTGGTCAGCATGAAGAAGCAGTACGCCGGCCATGCCAAGCGCGTGATGTTCGGCGTGTGGAGCTTCCTGCGGCAGTTCATGTATACGAAGTTCATCGTAGTGGTGGACGACGACGTGGACCTGCGCGACTGGAAGGAAGTCATCTGGGCCATCACCACCCGTGTCGATCCGGCGCGCGACACGGTGATGGTCGAGAACACGCCGATCGACTACCTGGATTTCGCCTCGCCGGTATCGGGACTCGGCTCGAAAATGGGCATCGACGCGACCAACAAATGGCCCGGCGAGACCACCCGCGAATGGGGCCAGCCGATCGTGATGGATGCTGCCGTCAAATCCAGGGTGGATGCCATATGGGAAACCCTCTTTCAATAACGGCTCGGCCTGGCGGGCCAGCCTGCGGGCGAACGGCCGGCCGGATCGCAAAAGGGGTGACGCCGACGCCCAAGGCCCGGCGAAGCTGGACCGATCATTCACCTGCTTGCGTCCGGCGCTCGACCGATCGTAGGATGGCGCCGCACAGACGGGCTGACTAACGTACTGCATGCACCGGCGCGCGCTGAGACGCCGGGCATACCGCAAAACCACCGGGGAGCCACAATGCTTGCCAAGACGACCGTCCTGATCAAGACGGATGACGGCCGCGAAGCCTTGTCCGCGCGCAGCCATGCGCTGCAGGTACGCCAGCGCCACCTGCTGATTCTGATCAACGGCGCCCGCACGATCGAGCAACTGCAACAGATGTTGAGCGACTGGCCCGACCTGGACACCCTGCTGATGGAATTGCAGCGCGCCGGCATGATCGACGTGCTCGGCGGTGCCGGCGAACCGGAGAAGGCCGCCGCCGATCCGCTGACTGCGCACACCGGGCCGGACGCATCATTCGATCCGGTCGCCTATTTCGAGCAGCCGCTGTTCAACGACCCGCCCGAGGCCGAGGCGTCGGCCGCCGATCCAGCCGATCCAGCCGATCCAGCCGATCCAGCCGATCCAGCCGATCCAGCCGACCCAGCCGATCCGGTCGATCCCGCTGATCCCGCTGATCCCGCTGATCCCGCTGATCCCGCTGATCCCGCTGATCCCGCTGATTCCGCTGATTCCGCTGATTCCGCTGATTCCGCTGATTCCGCTGATTCCGCCGATTCCGCCGATTCCGCCGATTCCGCCGATTCCGCCGATTCCGCCGATTCCGCCGATTCCGCCGATTCCGCCGATTCCGCCGATTCCGCCGATTCCGCCGATTCCGCCGATTCCGCCGATTCCGCCGATTCCGCCGATTCCGCCGATTCCGCCGATCCCGCTGACCCAGCCGACACAGCCGACACAGCCGACACCGAGGTTCCCACGGTCCCGCCGCTGGAGGGCATGACGCTCGGCCTGCAAACCCTGGCCGCGCCGGTCGGCAACATCGAAGCCGCCAACGAGCCGCTGGTCTGCCCGGACGAGGCCACGGCCCCGCCCGTGGCCGATCCGGCGCCCGCAGCCGATCGGGCAGCGCCCGTCCCTCCCGAGCTTGCCGACGTGCTGCCCAGCGTGATCAAGGTGGAGTTGATGCGGCTGGCGATCGCGCATTTCGGCAATGCGGCCGGCACCGTCATGCCGCTGCTGCGGGCCTGCCGGGAAGACACCACGTCGCTGTGCCGGGCGATTGCCGCCAGCGGCCAAGTCGCCACACCGAAGGTCGGCGAGCATACCGCCGCCCGCTTCGTCGATGCCGCCATGCTGGCGCTGACACGCCGCCGAAGCTAGCCGTACCTGGCGGACCCCACCACGGCGCAGCCCATCCCCCGGGTGCGCGTGCCTGCGGAAGTTGCTATGCTGCCCGGACCCGCGCCGGCGCGGGCAGCACAACAACCGTCGGAGGAACGCCATGCCCAAGCTCCACGAATCCCGCATCCACGATCTGCGCCCGACCCAGCTGACGGTGGGCATGATCGAAGTGCAGGCCAAGAAGACGCATCTGGCCGCCATGGCACCGGCCGACCAGCAGGCCTTCATGCAAGCGCATCCGATCCCGGCGGTGATCGGCCCGGGCGGACAGCTGTACATCACGGACCACCACCATCTCGGGCGCGCGGCGCTGGATGCCGGCGTGACCACCGGCTACTTCATGGTCGAAGCCGACCTGTCGCAGCACAGCCTGGACGACTTCTGGAAAGCGATGGACCAGAACCTGTGGGTCCATCCGCTCGACGAGCACGGCGTGCGGCACTACTACGCCAGCATCCCCGCGCATCTGGAAAAGCTGGTCGACGATCCTTACCGGTCGCTGGCCGGCTATGTGCGCGACGCCGGCGGCTACGACAAGACACCGACCGCCTTTGCGGAGTTCGTGTGGGCCGATTTCTTCCGCCGCTCGATCCCCATCGAAGACGTGCTGGCCGATTTCCAGGCGGCCGTCCGCGCCGCGCTGCCGCTGGCAAAAAGCAAATTCGCCAAAGCCCTGCCGGGGTACAACGGCAAATAACGACAACACACGACTGACACGACAGAGGGAGCAAGCCGAAACATGGCAGAAGAGTTTGAAGTGCGCGGTGTCCACGAACACGTGGTGGACCATGCCGCCGAACACGGAGGCCCCGACAGCTTCGCCGGCCGCATCGCCGTGATGACGGCCGTCCTGTCCACCGCCGGCGCCATCTTCGGCTACCAGGGCGGCGCGACCCAGAACGAAGCGCTGCTGCTGAAGAACGAGGCGGCCATCCACAAGACCGAGGCCTCCAACCAGTGGGCCTACTACCAGGCCAAGTCGCAGAAGCAGGCGCTCGCCGAGCTGGCCGGGCAATTGCCGGGCGTCGATCACGAGGCGGCCAAGCGCGAAGCGCAACGCTACGGCACAGAGAAAGAACAGATCCGCCAGACCGCCGAAACCCACGAGCGCGCTGCCGGCGAGGCCGACAAGGCGAGCGAGGTGGCGGTGCACCACCACCATCGCTGGGCGCAGGCCCTGGTGGCCATCCAGGTCTCCATCGCGCTGGCGGCCATCACGCTGCTGACGCGGCGTCGCTGGCTGCTGGGGTTCTCCTACGGGATCGGCGCGCTGGGCGGGGTGCTGGCGGTGATGGCGCTGCTGCATCTCTGAACACGCGCACCACGGATAGCGCGGACAGTACCCCGCTCCGCCGGAAAGCCGGCGCGAGGGGGAGGCTGGTAGCCTCCCCCGCTCCCCGGCAATCCGTGACGCGCCTGCCCGCCTAGACCTGCGTCAGTGCTTCGCACAGCATGTCGCTGAGCAGCGGAATGCGCGTCTTCAGGAAGTAGTGTCCGCCATCGGGCAGCCGGCGGACCAGCAGATCGGCATTCAAGCGCTTCCAGTTTTCCGCCAGGGCCTCGCTGCCGCGGGTCAGCGGGTCGTCTTCCGCGAGCAGGCACAGCACGCGCAGAGGCGAATCGAAGGCGAGCGTGCCTTGCCAGATCTTCAGCAGGATCTCGTTGGCACCCATGGCATCGTTGCGATAAGCCCGGGCCAGCCGGGCCTGGACGTCGGCATCGCCATCGAGGCTCAGGTCCAGCCCGGTGACGTCGACCAGCCATTGCAGGATCTCGGTATCGCTCATGGCCGCGGCCTGCGCCATCTGCTGGCGCAAGATGTCTTCCGGACGCAGGACCTTGCCCGAGAGGACAACCGTCCGCACCCGCAAACCCGCGGCCACCGCCTGGGCAGCAAAGGCCACGGCCGGACCGCAGCCCGAGCAGTGGCCCCAAGCCACGACTTCCCGCACACCGGCCTGGCGCAGCTCGTCGACGCAGCGCTGCGCGAGTTGCGCGGGCGGCAGCAGCGATTCGCTGCGCGAGGGGTCATTGCCAGGCGGCTCGGCCGCGAAGACGCGCAGATCCAGCCGCCCCTGCAGCGCATCGGCCACGCCCTGGAAGTTGACGGCATTGCCGCCCGCGTAACTGAAGCAGACCAGTGCCGGCCCCTGGCCGGACGCATCGAGCCGCTGCAGAATGCGCTGCTCCGATTGCCGGCCGTCCTCGATATGGGCAGCCAGCCGGGCCAGCGTCTTGTGGGCAAAGAGATCGACGATGGTGAAGCGTCCTTGCGAGCGCATGGCCGCCGACATCGCCAGCAGCGAATTGCCGCCCAGCGCGAAAAAGCTGCTGTCCCGCCCGATCGCCTGCGGCGCAACCTTCAGCAGGCTAGCCCATTGGTCCGCCAACTCGCGCTCCAGTACGGTCACGGGCGGCTGCACGGCCTTCTGGTCCGGACGGACCTGCGGGCCGCACCAGGCCAGCAGGGCCTTCTTGTCCACCTTCCCGGCGGCATTCAACGGCAGCGCATCGCAGCGCAGGATGTGTTCCGGCAGCATGAAGTCGGGCAAGCGCTGCGCGATCTGTCGCTGAACCTGCGACGGATCGGCCTGGCCCTGAACGACGCCGATCAGGTACCCGCCCGGCTCGCCGGGCTGGAGCACGACGGCGGCATTCTGCACGTGCTCGACCGATAGCAGCGCATTCTCGATCTCGCCGATCTCGATGCGCATGCCGCGGATCTTCACCTGTTCGTCCTTGCGGCCCAGGTAGGCCAGGTCGCCGTCGGCGCGCCATTTGCCGATGTCGCCGGTGCGGTACAGGCGCCCGGTCGACCACTGTCCCAGCGGATGCGCAAAATCGAACGCGGCCAGGGTCTTGTCGGGCGCATTGATATAGCCGCGCCCCACGCCGATCCCCGACACGCAGATTTCGCCCGGCGTGCCGAGCGGCACCAGCCGGTCCTGCTCATCGAGAATGTGGATCCACATGTTTCGGATCGGCCTGCCGATCGGCACGATGGCGTCGGCCGGCGGCACGGTGAGCGTGTGATGCGTGATGTCGTCGGACGCTTCGGTGGGCCCGTAGGCATTCACCAGCCGGATGTGCGGATACAGCGCGAACCAGCGCACGACCAGCTCGTGCTTCAGCGCTTCGCCGGTCTGCAGCAGCACGCGCAATGCGCCCAGATCGGTGGGATGCGCCTCCAGGTAGTCGAGCAGCAGCGCGAAATACGACGGCACGATTTCGAGCACGCTGACCCCATCCTGCTTCAGGCGCGCACAGAATCCGGCGGGATCGAGCTGGACGTCCTTCGCATAGACCACGGTCTGCGCGCCGCACGCCAGGCCCGTCAGCGCTTGCCAGACCGAAACGTCGAAGGTGACCGGCGCGGTCTGCGCCAGGACGTCTTCGGCGCCCATCTGGAGGTCCTCGATCTTCGCCAGCATGTGGTTCAGCATGCCGCGGTGCTCCAGCATCGCCCCCTTGGGCTTGCCGGTCGAACCGGAGGTGAAGAGCACGTAGGCCAGGTCGTCCATCTCCGGCAGGCAGAAGCCTTCGCCGGACACCGCAGGCTCGCCATGCACGTGCAGGCGGACCGGCGCATCGTGCCGCTGCAACAGTTCGGCAAACCGCGCCTGCTGCCGGGCGTCGCAGACCAGGTGGCTGACCTTGGCCTCGCTCAGCAGCTCCAGGATGCGCGCATCGGGGTTGTCGGCCTCCAGGGGCATGTAGACCGCCCCCGCGGCCATGACACCGGCAATGGTCGTGATCCATGCGACCGAGCGCGGCAGTGCGATGGCCACCACGACCGGCGCCTCCCCGCGCCCGGGCAGGCCGGCCGCCACCGCACGCACCGCCTGGGCGAAATCGCCGAAGCTGAGTGCCCCGTCGGCATCGCGCAGCGCGATCCGCTGCGGGTGGCGCTGCGCCTGCTCCAGCATGAGGTGAATCGCCGTGTGCGGCGGCAGCGGCCGCTCGGCGCCGCGGCCCAGCCCTGCCAGCCGCGCTTTTTCGGCGTCAGGGATCAGGTCGATGCGCAGATAGGGCTGCTCGGCATCGCCCGCCATCGCGCGCAGCGCGTTCAGGTAGTACGCGCCGATCCGGGCGATGTGCTCGGCGTCGAACTCGTTGCTGTGGTAGTGCAGGCTGAACTGCACCTGGTCCGTATAGGCGTTCTGCGAGAACTCGGCACGCAGCGCGAACTCGGTCTCGGCGCGCACCCGCACGTTCAGCGCGTTCATGCCGGGCAGTGCGCGCAGCTCCTTGAGCATGTGGAAGTGCGTGAAGTTGAACACCGCCTCGAACAGCGTCTGCGTCGTCTGCAGCTGCGCCTTCATATCGGCCATCGGGAAACGGCGATACGGCAGGAACGCGGCCTCCTGGGCATGGATACGGCGGATCAGGGCCGACCAGGATTCGTCCGGCTGCAGCCGGGTCAGCAGCGGAATCGAATTCAGGAACAGGCCGATCGCCTGGTCCACCTGCGCCTCTTCCGGGCGTCCGCTGTGCTCGTAGCCGCTGACCACGGCCCGGGTGTTCGTCAGCAGGCCCAGCACGCGCATGTGGGCGCTGAGCAGCACGGTCTTGACGGGCACGCCGAGCCGGCCGGCAAGCGCGCGCAGCGCATCGGACAGCGCCGGCGGAATCTCGACGTCGTGGTAGTCGATGACCGGCACATCGCCTTGCCGGGTGCGCAGGCGGGGCAACGGCATCGGCTCGTAGTCGTGCAGCGCCGTCCGCCAGTATTCCCGGGCCGCCGGATCCTGGCGCGTGGCCTGCTCGATCGCGACATACCGGCGCAGGAAGTCATCGTGGAACGTCTGAGCCGGGATGTCCCCCTGGCACGCCAGGTGGTAGTAGCGCAGCAGCTTCGTGTGGAGCTGGTTGATGCTCCAGCCATCCAGCGCCGAATCATGGAAGCTCAGGATGTAGCGGAACTGCTGCTGCGAGAGCACCTGGATATGAATGCGGATCAGGCCCGGCTGCTGCCAGTCGAAGCGGTAGTGGCTTTCCTGTTCGATGAACTGCTCCAGGCGCTGCGCCTGCTGCTGCGCATCCAGCGCACTCCAGTCCTCGATGAACAGCGGCAGCGGCGTATCGCTGTGCACGATCTGGACGAAGGTCTCATAGCCCTGCAGGTGGTAGCTGGTCCGCAGGATGGCATGCTCGGCGACCATGCGCCGGGTGGCCTCGCGGAAGGCCTCCGCCTGGAAGCGGCCGTCCAGCGTGTACACCTGGATATCGTGATACCACGACGCGCCCTTGTTCAGCTCGCTCTGGAAGATCAGGCCAGCCTGCAACTGGGACAGCGGATAGGCATCGTCGATGTGCTGCGGCAGCTTCGAGCGGTCGGCCTCGCTCAGCAGCGAGAACGGCTGGTAGGCCTCTTCCTGCACGGCCTGTACGCGCTCCAGCAGCGGAATGATGCCGGCGATCGTCGGGTGGCTGAACATCTGCTGGAAGCTGATCTCGAAGCCCAGCTTGCGGGTGCGGCTGATCACGCCCAGCGACGTGATCGAGTCCCCGCCCAGGCTGAAGAAGCTGTCGTGGATGCCCACCGGCTCCACCCCCAGCACGTCGGACCAGATGGCGGCGAGCGCCTTCTCCAGGTCAGTGCTCGGCAGCACCCGCGACGACGGGCCCGCGGTCTTCTGCGGATTCGGCAGCCTGGCGCGATCCAGCTTGCCGTTCGGCGTGAGCGGAAAATGATCCACCACGACAAAATACGGCGGCACCATGAATTCCGGCAGGTTCCCCAGCAGGGTGGCCCGGACCTGCTGCTCATCGTAGCCCTCGCCCGGCTGCACATAGGCCGCGAGGAACTTGCTGCCGTCCTCGCGCGCCAGCGCGATCACCCGCACGTCGCGCACATGCGGACAGCGCTGGATCGCGGTTTCGATCTCGCCCAGCTCGATACGGTAGCCGCGGATCTTGACTTGGTGGTCGATCCGGCCGAGGTATTCGATCTGGCCGTCGGCGAGCCAGCGAACCAGGTCGCCGGTCCGGTACACGCGCTGCGCGATCGGCGCGGGCAGTTCGCAGAACTTCTCGGCGGTCAGCTCCGGGCGGTTCAGGTAGCCGCGTGCCAGGTTGACGCCGCTGATGCACAGTTCGCCGGGCACGCCGATCGGGGTGCGGCGCTGCTGCGCATCGAGGATCAGGATGCCGGTATTCTGGATCGGCCGGCCGATCGGGACCGATGCGCGGCGCTCGGCCGGCCTGCACTCGTACGCGGTGACATCCACCGTAGCCTCCGTCGGCCCGTACAGGTTGACGAGGCGGGTGCCCCACGGCTGGCCGATCTGCGCGAAGAAGCGCTCCGATTGATGCAGGGTCAGCGCTTCACCGCTGGTGAAGACGGTCTTGAGCGTGCGCGCCTGCTCGGCCCCCGCGTCGATGGACTGGAGGAAGGCATCCAGCATCGACGGCACGAAATGCATGTGGGTGACCCCATCGCGCGCGATGGCCGCGAGCATGGTCTCGGGCTCCTTCTCGCCGTTGGGCCGGAGCAATGACACCGTGGCGCCGACGAATGCCCACCAGAACAGCTCCCACACCGACACGTCGAACGAGATCGGCGTCTTCTGCAGGATCACGTCGCCGGGCTGCAGCGCATAGGCATGCTGCATCCACTCGATGCGGTTGAACACCGAGCGGTGCTCGATCATCACGCCCTTGGGGTTGCCGGTGGAACCCGAGGTATAGATGAGGTAGGCCAGCGCACCGGCATCCTGGCTGGCCGACGGGTTGCGGGTGCCTTGGGTCGTTTCCGCGAACCCGGATAGCGGCAGCGCGCGCTCGGCGAAGCCGGACGGCACGCCCTCGGCCGTATCGACGATCACGAAGTGCGCCTGGCTGTCTTCCAGGATGTAGCTGCGGCGATTCTCCGGATAGTTCGGATCCACGGGCACATAGCAGGCGCCGGCTTTCAGCACCCCGTAGATCGCCGCCAGCATGCCGGCGCCGCGCGGCAGCATCACCGCCACGGCTTGACCAGGACGCACGCCCTTGTCGATCAGGTTCCAGGCAATGACGTTGGCCCGGGCGTTCAGGGTCTGGTAGTCGAGCCGCTCGTCTTCGCAGATCACGGCCAGTTGCCGCGGCATCCCGGCGGCGCGCGCCTCCAGCATCTGCTCCAGCCGCAGGTCGGTGCTGAACGCGCGTGTCTCGCCCTGGGCGAAGCCCTCGGCAATGGCCTGCTCCGCCTCGCAGCACCATTCCAGTTCGCCGATCGCGTGTTTGGGCCTGAGCGCGATCTGTTCCAGCAGGCCGACGAAGTTGCGCAGGATCGACCAGCGATACGGCGCCGGATACAGCGCCGCATCGGCATGCAGGCTGACGCGGCCTTCGGCCGACAGATCGAAATCGAACTGCAGCGTGCCCGCCTGGCGCGTCAGCGGCGGTTGACCCGCGGCACGCAGGCACAGGTGGATGCCGAACAACGGCCGCGGCCCCTGATGATCCAACAGCAGCCGGATCTCCTCGAAGCTCCCGTCGCCGAGTTTCAGGACCTCCAGGATCTGCTGCCGATGCTGGACCATCGCTTCGGCCACGCTGTGCTCCGGCGCGGACGCGGCATGCTGCAGCACGAAATGGCTGACCCGCCCGCCGCCCGCGATGGAATAGCCGAAGCACAGCGGATAGTCCGCCGGCGCGTAATAGTGCGTCAGCAGATTCAGCCCGACCGACAGCAGCGCGCCGATGTTCTGTTCATCGCCGCGGGTGATCTTCAGCAGCGCGTGAAATGCCAGCGCGGACATCTCGAGCGCCACCGGTTCCGGCTCCGAAGGATAGCCGGGCATCGGCGCCAGATTCGCCGGCAGCCACTGGCCATCGAACAGGCGTTGATAGTGCGCGGCGCGCTGCAGGCGCGACTCGTCTTGCAATTGCGTGGAAACGGTGTGCATGGAGTTAGTCACCAAAATCAAAATCGGCGGTTGCCGCCAGGGATGCGGCGGGGCCTTCCGCCTGACGCGGGTCGATCAGGTCGCCCAGCGTCGTGGACGGCTCGGCCTCCAGCAGGCGCTGGAACAGGCGGACGAACATGCCCGAGAAGGTTGCGATCGAGAGATGGCTGAAACGGTGCGGGCAGTACTCCCATTGCAGCTGGTAGCCCGCGGCGCCCAGATCGAAGCAGTGGAGGACGATGCCGAACTGCGCCATCGTCTTGGCTTCGCAGAAGGAGCGGAACCGCCCGCCGAACAGGTCGATCCGCTGGTAGTCGATGTTCTGGAAAGCGAACAGCACGTCCAGCAGCGGATGGCTGCCGTCGCCGCGCCCCCCGCCGCACAACTGCACCTGCTCGGCTGCCGGGAAGGTCTGGTGCTCGAGCGCCGACAGAACGCGCTGATGCAGCCGATCGATGGCCGCCTGCAACGACATCCCGTCCTCCAGCGGAAACGGCAGGATCAGAGCGTTGACGAACATGCCGAAACTTTCGAAGGTGTCCGCGTCGGAACGGCCCGAGACCACCACGCCCAAGTGGCTGCGCCACGTCTGCAGCAACTGGGTCTGCAGCAGCGCCAGCAGCAACAGCGCCAGCGTGAACGGCGTGCTGCCGCTGCGCTTGGCCAATGCCCGGAACGCACCGGCCTGCCGGTCGTCCAGATCGGTGTATTGCACCGCATAGCCATAGCCGGGCGCGGTGCGCGGCGGCAGCTCCGGCAGGCCGGGCCAGACAGGCTTGGGGCCCACCTCCTGCAGCAGGGTCTGCCAGAAGCGCCGGTCGGCCTGCTGCTGCTCGTGCCAGGCATCGTCGGCCTGCCATATGTGCGGCATGGCCCCGCCCGGCGCTGGCTTCGACGGCCCGTTTCCGCTCAGCGCCGACTTCAGCCGCTCGACGAACATCCCCACGGAAACCCCGTCGGCCACGATGTGGCTGAAGTCCAGCATCAGGCAGGTCTGCCGGCCGTCGAACGGGACGATGGCGGCGCGCAGCAGCACATCGTGTCCGAGCCGGAAGGGCTGGACAAACGCTTTGCGCGCCTCGTCCAGATCCGCGAACCGCTGCACCGGGATCTCGCGCCGCTCGCCGAAGCGCCACAGAAACCGGCCATCCTGGTCATAGAACCGTGCGAAGAGCAGGGGCAGATCGGCGGCCACCTGCTGCAGCGCGTCGCTGAACTGCTGCGTGGAGATCGGCTGCGGCAGCTCGGCCAGGATCGGAATGTTGTAGGCGGTGGTGTCGGGGTTGCGGAAATGCTCGTGGTACACCATGACCTGCATGGGACTCTGCTGGTGCTCCCGGTCCGCTTCCACCACCGGCGCGGGCGGCGGCTGGTATGTCTGCGCGGGCAGCAGTTCGAGCAGGTCGCCCAGGCGGTTCAGCTGCAACAGGCGGCCGACGGAAAGCCGGATGCCCCATCGCCGATGCATGCGCGCGGAAAGCGCCGCGACCTGGAGCGAGTCGGCGCCCAGCGCCAGCAGGCTGCATTCCAGATCCGCCGCCGACAGCGGCGCCGACAGAATCGACTGCAGCGTCTCCAACAGAACGTGTTCGGTATCGATCATGCGATAGGGAGATTCAGGCCATCAGGAACGTCATGAGCAGAAAGGCCGCGTAGCCGCATGCGATCACGACGAAGAAATTCCTGACGCGGGTGGCGATCAGGATGGTGATGAGCGTGGCCAGCAGGTAGGGGTTGTGCAGGCCGAGGTCCAGTTCCGTGCCGTGCTTGGACAGCAGCACCCCGTTGGCGATGATCACCGTCAGGATGGCGGGCGGCAGCAGCTCCAGGGATTCGCGCAGAAAGCGCGGCAGCGAAATGTGGTTGGCGAAGATGAACGCAATGCTGCGGACCACGAATACCGTCGCCCCCATCGCCAGGATCATGAACAGGGTCTGGTTCATTCTTGCGGCTCCAGTGTCTTTGCCCTGCGCTGCGACATGTTGCTGGCCATCTGCAGCAGCAGCGTGGCGGCCAGGCACGAAACCAGGATGCCGAGGTGATACGGCGCCGACCACGTCAGCAGATAGATCGCGAACGCCAGCAAGGCAACCAGCAGATTCCGCCGCACCTTCAGGTACGGCGCGAGCATGGCCGCGAACGTGCCGTAGGTGAAGAAATCCAGGCCGTACTGCGCGCTGTATTGGGTCAGGTGGTCGCCGACGAACAGCCCGATACCCGTGCCGAGCACCCAGTTCACGTAGAAGAGGACGACGCAGGCCATGAAGAACGCATGCTTCTGCGGCTCGGTGCCGTCCTCGGCAAAACGGTCCTTGGCCAGCACGAACACGGCGTCGATCAGGCCGAAGGCGAGAATGGCCCGATAGGTGACCGGGACCTTCTTCACCTCGTCGACCAGCGACACCGCGTACAGGAAGAAGCGCAGGCTCAGCAGAAACGTGGTAGCGAGCGCCACCGTCATCCCCGCATGCGAGGTGATCAACTGCAAGCCGACGAACTGCGCCGCGCCCGAATAGATGAAGCCGGACATGACCAGCCCGTCGACCACGGTGAGGCCGCTTTCGACCACCAGCGCGCCGAAAACGATTCCCGTCAGAAACGCCGGAATCAGCAGCGGCAAGGCGCGTTTGAACGCCAGCCTCCATTCCTTCCAATGTATCGTCTGCACTGCGGTTCCTTCTGTTCGGGAGCGCGTGGGTATCCGCCGGCCGGCTGTCCGCGTCGGGAGCAGCCGGTCGGCCCCGGAGGCCGGGCCAGGATCAGTGGGTATAGGGCTGCGGGAAGAAGTCGGGCACGCACACCGCTTGCGTGGCATCGAGGTCCTGCAGGATGGCCTGCGCCACCGCAAGGTCAAGCACCCCCATGCCGAAAGGCGAGAAGATCCGCGTGCGCCCGGCGTCGGGCTTGATCTGCCCGCGAATCAGCGCCGCGGCGCCGCCGTCGACGAAGGCCTTGTGCCCGCACTGCTGCTGTGCCAGATGCAGCGAGGTCTGCGCCTTCATGCAATGGTCGGGATCGTCCGCCACGTTCTGGCTGGCCAGGATGATGTCCGCGGACAGGTCCCGCAGCGACATGTGCAGAATGGTCGGCGCATGGCTCAACCACGGCTGCGCGGTGACGAACGGTGCGGTCGCCGAGGTGGCGAACAGGATCATGTCCGATTCCGACAGCGTGGTCTGCAGATCGGCGTTGCGCGAGCGCCCCACCCAGCCGCTGCATTTCTCGCGGAACAGCGAGGCGCGCGTCTCGGACAGATCGCAGACACACAGTTCATCGATCTCCCATCCCAACTGCCCCAGCAACCGCAGCGCGCCCTGGGCAATCGGGCCGGCCCCCACCACGCCCAGGCGTTTGACCTTGCCGGGTGTCGGATGCAGATACGTCGCTCCCACCACCGCGGACGCCGCGGTCCGGGCGGCACTGATCAAGCTGCCCTCCATGCAGGCCAGCGGATAGCCGGTCTTGCGGTCATTGATCAGCAGCGCGGCGGATGCGCGATCCAGCCCGACATCCACGTTGGCCGGGAAGCTCGCGATCCACTTGATGCCCGTGATGGGCGCATCGCCTTCGATGGACGCCGGCAGGGCGATGATCCGGTTGCGGTCGCTGTCCGGAAAGCGCAGGAAGTAGCTGTCGGGGTTGACCGTGTTGCCGTCCGCGTAGTGCTGATAGGCCTGGCACACCAGATCGAAAACCTTGGCGGGATGCTGCTCCAGCCAGGCCGAAATCTGGGGAGCGCCGATGAGCTTGAACTCAGGAGGAAGCTGTCTTTGCATGAGAAGTGCTAGGGATGGTGTTCAGAACTCATTTCGCCGCACTGAGTCATCAACGTAGAGCCGATGCAGTGCAAACGGTGCGGCGCCTGACTCGAATGCAGCGTGACGTTCGGCATAAAGGCGCCGATTGCCCGCCCGCTCGGGCAACCTTTCGCTCATGCAGTGGCCTCGCGCATCAGTCGCTCGCGCATCATCCACAGATTGCTCAGAGCGAACAGCGTATGCAATTGCTGCGTGTTCTTCATCAAGCCGCGATAGCGCACTTTGAGATGCCCGAACTGGCGTTTGATGACGCGGAATGGATGTTCAGCTTTGGCGCGGATGCGCGCCTTGACCCGCTCCAGTTCATCGGCAAGCTTGCCTACCAAGGTGGTCTTGTCCAAGGCCCGGCGCTTGCCCGGGCGCAAGGCCACGTGCCAACGCACCTTCAGCTTCTGCGTCTCTTCGCGTTTGTCTACGCCCTGATAGCCGGCATCGCCGAACACGTCGGCCTCCTTGCCATGCACCAACGCGTGCGCTTGCGTGACATCGTTGACGTTGGCAGCCGTCCCCACCACCGTATGGACCAAGCCCGAATCGGCATCGACGCCGATATGCGCCTTCATGCCCGAAATGCCACTGGTTGCCTTTCTTGGTCTGGTGCATTTCGGGGTCGCGTTCGCCGTTTTGGTTTTTGGTCGAACTGGGCGCAGCAATCAGCGTGGCGTCCACTGCCGTGCCTTCCTTGAGCAAATAGCCTTTGGCACTCAGTTGCGCATTGACGGTGCGCAGAAACTGCTCGGCCAGTTGGTGCCGCTCCAGCAAGTGCCGAAAGCGCAGAATGCTGACCCGGTCCGGCAGCCGGCTCATGCCGCCCAGCCCAGCGAATTGCCGATACAACGGCACGTCGTACAACGCCTCCTCCATCGCCACGTCCGACAGCCCGAACCATTGCTGCATGAAGTGGATGCGCAGCATCGCTTCGATGGGAAACGGTTTGCGGCCCGTCGCCTTGACCGGCGCGTGCGGTGTTATCAACGCCAGGAACGCTTGCCACGGAACCACGCGCTCCATCTCGTCGAGAAATATCTGCTTGCGCGTGCGTCGATTGCTCAGGTCCAGGCCAAGGTCGCTTTGTTTCATGGGCTTATCAACGTTCGGGAACCCTTCTCGGACTGGCAAGACTGGCGGAAGTTTTGAACACCATCCCTAGCTGAGGTGAAACTCAAACGATGGAAGTCTCTTCCATGTGATCGAGCGCATGGGGTTGCAATGCGGGGAAATGCTCCGCCACCCATGCGTCCGAGAAAATCGTATCGACATAGCGATCGCCCATATCCGGAGAAATGGCCACCACGCAGGCATCCGGCGGAATGCGCTCGGCATACTGCTGCACACCGCACAGCACGGTGCCGGTCGAGCCCCCGAACAGCATGCCCTGCCGTGCCAGCGTCCGGCACATCTTCACGGTGTCCGTCTCATTGATCATCAGCAGTGCGTCGTAGCTGGACCGGCGACGGATGGCCGGCGGCGTGCTGGTGCCCAGCCCCGGAATGAGGCGCTTGCCGGACGGCCCGCCGAACGTCACCGAGCCCACGCTGTCCACGGCGATGATCCTGGCCTGCGGCGCATGCTCGCGCACATAGTTCGAAACGCCGCCAAGCGTGCCGGTGGTTCCCGCTCCGACAAAGACGAAATCCGGCTTCGGGAATTGCCTCAGTATTTCCGGCCCCGTGGAGTGGTAGTGGGCCTGGACGTTCTCATCGTTCTCATACTGATTGATCCACACCAGGCTTCTGTCGTTGGCCAGCATGGATTGGATCAATTGGATGCGAGAGCCCAGGAATCCGCCGTTTTCATCGCGGTGTTTCACGATGACCAGGTTGGCGCCGTATGCCTGGATCAGGCGGGCGGTCTGGGGAGAAATATTCGGATCGCTGATGCAGGTAAAGGGATAGCCCTTGGCAGCGCAGACCATTGCAAGCGCAAGCCCAAGATTACCGGAGGAGCTTTCAATGACTTTCATCCCCCGCCTCAGTACGCCCTCTTCCTCCATGCGACGAACCATGTGGATGGCTGACTTCACCTTGATAGAACCCGTGGCGGACAGCCCTTCCAGTTTCAAATTGACACTGAAGTGATCTGCCAGCGACAACCGCATAAAAACGCTGGAGACCAGCAATTCCAATGGCGAATTCACTATCACGTCTGCTCCCTTCAATGGAGAATCAACAGAATGGCAATGCCATCGCGGTCAGGTCATGCCGACTGGGCCCTTGGCCGCAGTCTCACCGCGTCGGTCCCAGCATGCAGGCAGCGGGCCGAGCGGAGGTGTCGCCGGCCGCGCGACAGACTGGGCGTCAATGGATGCACGCTCGGCAGCGATTGCCGGCAGCAGCAGGTCGAGCAATTGGCATACCCGCTCGACACACCAGGAGGCGCCCCGGCCGTGGGCTCGCGATATCAGCTCGCAGCCCATCGAGACCACAGTCCGCTTTAGCAGGCTGCACCGAAAGACCGGACGCGCCGCCTGTCCATCGCTATCGCTTCTACTCGCCTTCATTGAGAAACCCAGCACGCTCAGGCGATTCAAACAATAGCGCCCGTTTTTTGACCGGGGCGATTCTAATTGAGGCGACGTGACAATTCCCTCAAGGAATTGATGAAAAAAACTAAACTCTGATTTATTGAATAAATACCCGAATCAATATTACCATTTCTTTAAATTGAATGGTTTTAGTGTATTTTTTTACAATATTGCGCGCAGGCATCTATTCGTCTGGGCACAGGCAATCGATGACTTCATATCGATAGCAGCCCCGATCCGAAAGCCCCATCGATTCATCGCCCAGGCGTCATCTCTCTCGAATCAGCATCGGTAAAACGGGAACGGATCACGATATCCGGGCGCGCGGCGCGATCAGGCGCAGGTGCGGCCGCGCGGAAGATGTCCACACCGGATAGGAGCGCAGCGCCACGACCCGTGTGGTCATCAGAGCCGGCCGGCGATGACGCGAAGCGGTGGCCCTGGCACCGGACATAGTGGCGATTGACGCACTTTTCAGTGCCAGGTGGAGCGGCCCCCTAAGTCCGAACCACGCCAGTCAAAAGGCGGCGAAGATCATCGACGCGATGCCGGTTGCTGCGTAGGAAATAGTAGACCTTGGATCTATTAGCAAGGTGCGTAAATCCGGGAGATGCGGAGGCGATTTTCCCGCGTAAACTCACACGGGACCGCATAGCATTGCGGCGATCTGCGCCTTGATGGCTTCACATCCGGTTTGCCAGTTTTCAACCGGCTGGCCTATTCAATGCCCGGCCAGCGCTGGATATTCAGGGCAGCCGCATTTCCCGACGGATACCCCATCGTGCTACAACGCAGTAGCGTCACGGTTGAATCCGCAACTCAAAGCGGTCATATCAGATTCAACCTTCATGGGTTACAATCTGCAGCGAATATGCTTGCAAACTATAAACCATGGAATATCTAAATCTTCTAGAAGGATCGCTTCATTGTGACTGATATCAATGTCCTAAAAGGGGCGACCATCGCTTTCGATCTCGACGGAACCTTAGTCGAGTCAGCTCCAGATTTGATTGCAGCAGTAAACTCAATCCTTATTGCAGAGGACTTAAAACCGCTAACCCTGAAAGAAGCTCGGCCATTCGTTAGCCGTGGAGCTCGCTGGCTATTGCAGTGGGGTATCGCCAGCGGCGGAGTGCCAGAGCCCGCCGCTCGCGCCGCAGCACTTTTCGATCGTTTTATCAACTATTACAGCGCTCATATAGCAGATGAGAGTCACCCCTTCCCTGGTGTAATTAACGCACTGCGTGTTATGAGAACAGCAGGTGCAAAGCTCGTCGTCTGCACCAACAAACCAACCGCCCTGTCGCATAGTTTGCTGACCAAGCTAGGCATGATTGATCTGTTTGATGGCATCGTAGGCATTGACGCAGTGACAGCGGCAAAGCCGGATGCAGCGCATCTAATCGAAGCTGTGCAGGCCGTGGGAGGCGATTTGAATCACACCATCATGGTGGGTGATGCAGATACAGACGCAGGTACTGCACGCGCCGCAGGAACTCCGTTAATTCTGGTTGACTTTGGTTACACGGAAATTCCGGCTGTGGAACTCGCGCCGGACATTCTGTTGCACCATTTCGATGACTTGGTAGATGCGTGCACCGACCTGTTTAATAAGTCGCATCCCTAGGGAAAGACTGATTTATTCAGCGCGACGGTCATCGTTGTGTGGCTTGTAGACGTTGACCAGTGTGTGCCCCAAAAGATGAGTCGAGATGAAGCGACAGATCAGTTTTGCAGAAGCGGAAGGCCACGGTCAGAAGCGTGTAACGCGCCGCCAGCGCTTCCTGGCGGAGATGGAACGCGTTGTGCCGTGGTCGCGCCTGATAGCGGCGGTCGAGCCGTACTACCCCAAAGGCAAACGTGGGCGGCCACCGATCGGACTGGAGCGGATGCTGCGCATCTATTTCCTTCAGCAGTGGTACGGGCTGTCGGACGAGGCGCTGGAAGATGCGTTGTACGACAGCATGGCCCTGCGCGCATTCGCCGGGATCGACCTGGCAGTCGAAGCGGTGCCGGACGCAACGACGCTGCTCAAGTTTCGCCGCATGCATGCTCGTGGAGCATGAGCTGACGCGAAAGCTGTTCGACGAGATCGGCATCATGCTGTGCGAGCGGGGGCTGATGATGAAGGAAGGCACCATTGTGGATGCCACCATCATCGCTGCACCACCGTCGACCAAGAACGAGACGAAGAGCCGCGACCCGGAGATGCACCAGACCAAGAAGGGTAATGCCTGGCACTTTGGTATGAAGAGCCATGTGGGCGTGGATGCGGCGTCTGGGCTGGTACACAGCGTGGTGGGCACCGCGGCCAACGAGTCGGATGTGTCGCAGGCGCACGCCTTGCTGCATGGCCACGAAGAGCACGCGTTTGGCGATGCGGGCTACACGGGCGTGGAAAAGCGCGACGAGATGCAAGGCAAGTCCGTGAAGTGGCAGGTGGCCGTCAAGCGAGGCAAGGTCAAGGCGATGCGTGAGGGCATCGTCAAGGACTTGCTGATCGCCGTCGAGCGGGCCAAGGCCCAGATTCGGGCGCGGGTCGAGCATCCGTTCCACGTCATTAAGAATCTGTTCGGTCATCGCAAGGTTCGCTACAAGGGCCTGGCCAAGAACACAGCGCAGTTGTTCAGCCTGTTTGGTCTGGCGAATCTGGTGCTGGCGAAAAAGCAGTTGTTGGCGCTGCCGGGGAGCAGTCCGCGCTGAGCGCGCAAAGCGCGGCAGAAACGGCCCGAAACGATAGAAAACCCGGCTTGAATCGGCCTACCCCTCCCGCCTGGAGAAAACCCAGGTCATTGGCTTGTGCAACATCGCGCGCAAACCTCATTGATCAGCGTTTCCCTAGGCGCATCGGCTTATACACAACTCTCGCTCAATTTTTGAGCATACCTCCCGGAACCCCTTGAAATAAGGCTTTCCGGGTTGTTGGCCGCCGAAAGATGGCTGTTCGGCGCTCGCAAGCCTGCCTCCGTAAGCCATTGATTTTTAAGGGGGTCGTTGAGATGTGTATAAGGCGATGCCCTAGGCGACCTTCGACTGGCCCGCAGCCGGCTACCAGACACAGATGGGTGATCGACGACTTCATATCGATAGCCGCCCCGATCCGAAAGCCCCATCGATTTATCGTCCAGGCTCATCGCTCTCAAATCAGCATCGGTAAAACGGGAGCGGACCACGATGTCCGGGCGGGCGGCGCAATCAAGCGCAGGTGCTGACGCGCGGAAGATGTCCGCACCGGATAGGAAAGCGCAGCGCCACGACCCGTGCGGCCATCGGAGGCGGCCGGTGATGAAGCGAAGCGGCGGCCCCGACGCCGTGCCGGCGGAAGCGACGTCCATAGTGTCGATTGGAGCACTTTTCACACCCGACGCCACCCCTATCGCTTGCCCAACCCCCTCAACCCCGCATAGAATGGCGGACTACGCGGGCGTCGTATAATGGTAATACCCTAGCTTCCCAAGCTAGAGCCGTGGGTTCGATTCCCATCGCCCGCTCCACCGAACAGTCTGAAGCCGCCCTCGGCGGCTTTTTTGTTGTCCGCCGCCATCGCGCGGCATGCGGCACGAACATCCTCATGCAGCCCACCGAACAGCCGGGCACCGGCCCCGCCGACACCACGCCGGAACAGCAAGACACGGCCGACGCCGAAGTCGGCCATCCGCGCCGCATCCGCTCCTTCGTGCGCCGTGCGGGGCGGACCTCGACCGGCCAGCAACGCGCCATCGATGAACTCGGGCCACGCTTCCTGCTGCCCTATGCCGCCGCGCCGCTCGACTGGGAAGCGGCCTTCGGCCGCACCGGCGCCCGCCGCATCTTCGAGATCGGCTTCGGCATGGGCGAGACCTCCGCGCACATCGCGCAGTTGCGCCCCGATGACGACTTCCTCGGCGTGGAGGTGCACGAACCGGGCGTGGGCGCGCTGCTCAAGCTGATCGGCGAGCGCGGCATCGATAACGTCCGCATCGTCTCGCACGATGCGGTGGAGGTGCTGGCGCAGATGATTCCCGAAGGCACGCTGGATGGCATCCACGTGTTCTTTCCCGACCCGTGGCACAAGAAGCGCCACAACAAGCGGCGCCTGATCCAGGGGCCGTTCGTGGCCCGGCTGGCGGCACACCTCAGGCCGGGCGGCTATCTGCATTGCGCGACGGACTGGGAAGAATACGCCCACCAGATGCTGGAAGTGCTGTCCGCCGAGCCGCTGCTGGAGAATACCGCCGACGGCTTCGCCCCGCGCCCCGACTACCGCCCCGTCACCAAGTTCGAGAAGCGCGGCCTGCGCCTGGGCCACGGCGTGTGGGACGTGGTGTTCCGCAAGCGCGCCGCCTGACCCGACCGCCCCGCCCTATCGGGCGCCGAAATGCGTCTCGCCGAACAGGTTCTTGGCGTGGCGCGGAAACGCACGCCAGTACTGCGGCGGCGCCTTGACCGTCGCGCCCAGGTCGGCTGCGGCCGTCCAGGCCCAGTGCGGGTTGTAGAGGAAGGCGCGGCCCATCGCCACGAGGTCGGCGCGACCTTCGGCAAGGATGGCCTCGGCCTCGTGCGGCTCGTTGATCAGCCCGACCGCGATGGTGGGAATGCCGGCCTGGTGCCGGATGGTGTCGGCAAACGGCACCTGGTACCCGCTGGACAGCGGAATCTGCTGCAGCGTCGACACACCGCCCGACGACGCATCCACCCAATCGCAGCCACGCGCACGCAGCGCCTGCGCGAAGGCGACGGCATCCTCCAGCGTCCAGCCGCCCTCGACCCAGTCGGTGCACGACACGCGCACGCCGACCGGAATGTCATCCGGCACCGCCGCGCGCACCGCCTCGAACACTTCCAGCGGATAGCGCATGCGGTTCTCGCGCGAGCCGCCGTAGGCGTCGGTGCGCTGGTTGGCCAGGGGCGACAGGAACTCATGCAGCAGATAGCCGTGCGCGGCGTGCAGTTCGATCGCGGCCAGCCCCAGGCCGACGGCCCGCCGCGCGGTGGCGACGAAGGCCTCGCGCACGCGCGCGAGATCCGCTTCGGTCATGGCGCGCGGCGGCCGCTCCTCCGGGCGCTGCGGCAACGCGGAAGGGCCGATGGTCTCCCAGCCGCCCGACTCCGGCGGCAGCAGCGCCCCACCCTCCCACGGCCGCGCGCTCGACGCCTTGCGCCCCGCGTGCGCGATCTGGATGCCGATCGGTGTCTGCGCATGCGGGCGGATGGCGGCCAGCGTCCTGGCCAGCGCCGCTTCGGTGGCGCCGTCCCACAGCCCGAGACAGCCGGGCGTGATGCGCCCTTCCGGCGACACGGCCGTCGCCTCGATCATCAGCAGCGCCGCCCCCGACAGCGACAACGCGCCCAGATGCGTCTGGTGCCATGCCGTGGCCTGGCCGTGGTCGGCCGAGTACTGGCACATCGGCGAGATGACGATGCGGTTGTCGAGCCGAGGCCCGCGCAGGGAAAAAGGCTGGAAGAGCGCACTCATGATCGGGGGACCGGCTGGCGGTCGCTGGCGAACGGGAACGCCAGTGTGGCCGAATCCGCCCGATCGTGCAGACGGCGCGAGAACGCCCGCGCCCGGTGGGGCAATGCGGGGCTTATGCCTGCCAGGCGATGAGATGCGTGTAGGCCGTCACCAGCACGATGACGCCGAACACGATCCGGTACCACGCAAAGCCGCGGAAATCGTGCGAGGCGATGAAGCGCAGCAGCCAGCGCACGCAGAAGAACGCCGAAATGAATGCCGCCACGAAACCGATGCCGAAGATCGACAGATCATCCGTCGACAGCAGCGCGCGCTCCTTGTACAGCTCGTAGACCGTCGCGCCGAAGATCACGGGAATCGCCAGGAAGAACGAGAACTCCGTCGCCACCTTGCGCGACAGGCCGAACAGCAGGCCGCCGATGATGGTCGAGCCCGAGCGCGACGTGCCGGGAATCAGCGCGAAGCACTGCGCAAGGCCCACCTTGAAGGCATCGGAAATACGCAGGTCGTCCAGCGTCTCGACGCGCGGCGCGCCGGCCTTGGCGGCCTCCAGCAGCGCATTGCCGCGCGGATCGTGCGTCTGGCCGCGATGGCGCTCACGCCATTCCGCCCACAGGATCACCAGGCCGCCGACGATGAAGGCCGACGCCACCACGATCGGATTGAACAGATGCGCCTTGATCGCCTTGCCGAAAATCAGCGCGAGCGTGATGGCCGGAATCGTCGCCACGATCACGTTGAGGGCGAAGCGCTGCTGGCGCGGGTCGTTGGGCAGGCCCTTGATCACGTCGATGATCTTGTGGCGGAACTCCCAGCACACCGCCAGGATGGCGCCGAACTGGATCACGATCTCGAAGATCTTGCCCTTCTCGTCGTTGAAGTCGAGCAGTTGCCCGGCCAGGATCAGGTGGCCGGTGCTGGAGATGGGCAGGAACTCGGTCAGCCCTTCGACGATGCCGAGAATCAGCGCTTTGATGGCGAGTGCGATGTCCATGCGGTCAGGAGAAAACAGGAAGAATGGAGAGAAACGGGATCGCGCCGGACGGCATGTCTCACGGCCGCCTGGCCTGGACATGCACCCCCTCGGGCAAAACCGTGATTGTACCGGGCTCGACGGCAACGCCGGCCACTTTCAGCTGCTCCGGCTTGAAGGTATAGACAGCGTAGTCGGCCAGCAACTGGCCCGCCATGAGCGAGCCGAGCGCACTGATCTGGGGGCCCAGACCACCCGGCACGTTCTGCAGGTCGAAGCGGTCGACACTAGGCTGATCCAGCCGGATGGAACGCGTCGGCGCATCGTAGTGCATGCCGCTGGACACTGCGAGCGGACCGACCAGGGGATGGCGAAACAGACCACTCTCCACGCGCGCATCGGCCTGGATGGCGATGCGGTTGCGGGCGGCGTCCAGCGAGAGCTGCGGGTTGGCGAGCGTCACGTCGAAGACGCCGAGATAGCGGCGCTGGAACGGGAACTTGCGCGCCAGCGCGTCCTGCAGTTGGCCGCGCGAGAAGGTGTAGCCGTCGCCGGTCCAGCCGGCGGGCATGCAGGCGGCCAGCGCGGCGGCAAGCGCCAGGGCAACGGCGGCCGCGCCCGCCCACCAGCGCAGGCGCGGCGAACGGGCGGCGGACGGGTCGGAACGATCGGTCATGGCGGAATCCGGGGTCATGGCGCCGCGGTGGCGATTTCGAGGCGGGTCAGGAACTGCATCGCGTGCGCGGTCGAGGCCCCGCACATGTCGGGCTCGGGCCGGAGGCTCGCGCAGACCGCCGGCCGCTCCGGCTGGCCGAAGATGCGGCACCGGTCATCGGCATCGAGCTGCACGCAGCGCGCACCTGCCGGCTTGCCGCCCGGCATGCCGGGAATCGGGCTGGAGATGGAGGGTGCGATGCAACAGGCGCCGCATCGAGGTCGGCAATCCATGACCGTCTGCTCGGTGAGGTTGGGGGCGAAGCCGCCATTGTGCACCACCCCATTCGAGACGCATGCCGCGGAGCGGGTCCCACGCCGCTTGACCCGTCCCCCACAGCGTGCGTACATTAATGACCGAAAAGTAAGTTATCCGTGAGTCAGTGGCGAAACCTGCCCACCGGCTCCGTTGCCGCAGTTGCCGCCGTGACCGATCGAGATCCCGAGTCCTCCACCAAACGCTGGACCCGCCGCAAGGAAGCCCGCCCGCAGGAACTGGTGGCGGCAGCGATGTCGCTGTTCGTGGCGCGCGGCTTTGCGGCCACGCGGCTGGAAGATGTGGCGGCCGCGGCCGGCGTGTCCAAGGGCACGGTCTATCTGTACTTCGCCAACAAGGTCGAGCTGTTCAAGGCCGTCGTGCAGGAAAACCTGCTGCCCGTGCTGGCCGAAGGCGAGGCCCTGATCGACACCTTCGAGGGCAGCAGCGAAGCGCTGCTGCACGAGATCCTGATGGGCTGGTGGGAGATGATCGGCGAGTCACCGGTCTCGGGCCTGACCAAGCTGCTGATGGCCGAAGCGGGCAACTTTCCCGATCTCGCGCAGTACTACCACGAAGCGGTCATCCAGCGCTGCGACCGGCTGTTCATGCGCATCCTCGAGCGCGGCATGGCCCGCGGCGAGTTCCGCCAGACCGATATCGACATGACCACGCTGGCCCTGGTCGCCCCGATGCTGTTCCTGACGATGTGGAAGCACTCCTTCGGCCCGTGCTCGCACCGGGAACTCGATCCGAAGGCGTTCATCGCGCACCTGGTCACGCTGATGCTGCACGGCCTGTTGCGCAATCCGGTGCCGGGCACGACGGCCCCGCCACCCCCGCCGCTGACCTCCCAACCACGGCGGCCGGCGCCCGCGGACGGCACGGGCACCGGCGAAGGCAACACGCCATGACGATCCGCACCGGAATGTCCTCCGGACTTGCTAAAATGCCGGGTTTGTCGACAAACCCTCATTCGCTTCGCCTGGAAGGCATGCCCATGGACATCGAAAAATCCCGGTTCAACATGATCGAGCAGCAGATCCGCCCATGGGATGTGCTCGATCTCGACGTGCTCGACCTGCTGGCCATCGTCAAGCGCGAGCAGTACGTGCCCGAGGCCTACCGCACGCTGGCCTTCGTCGACATGGAGATTCCGCTGCCCGGCGGCCAGAACATGCTGCCCCCGCGCGTGGAAGCCCGCGTGCTGCAGGAGCTGGCCGTGCGCAAGCACGAAGACGTGCTCGAAGTGGGCGCGGGCTCGGGCTACATGGCCGCGCTGCTGGCCCACCGCGGCCGCCACGTCACCACCGTGGACATCGCACCCGAACTGGCTGCCTTCGCGCGCGACAACCTCGCCCGCAACGGCGTGACCAACGTCGACGTGGTCCAGGGCGATGCCGGCCAGGGCTGGGGCAACAGCCTGTACGACGTCATCTGCGTGTCGGGTTCGGTGCCGGCGGTGCAGGAATCCCTGCTTGCGCAGTTGAAGGTCGGCGGCCGCCTGTCGATCTTCGTGGGCAGCGCGCCGGTCATGGAGGCGCAGCTGATCACGCGCGTCTCCGAGACCGAATTCCAGACCCGCAACCTGTTCGAAACCTATGTGACGCCGCTGACGGGTGTGCCCGCGCCGTCGCAGTTCCGCTTCTAACGCGCCAAACGCGCCTTCCCCGATCATGCAACAGCTCGTTCCGACCGCCCTCGCCCAATGGCTTGCCGACGCCTCGCGCGCGCAGCCCGTCCTGCTCGATGTCCGCGAGACAGGCGAGGTGCAGATTTGCGCCCTGCCCGGCATCACGCACATCCCGATGGGCGAGATTCCGCATCGCGCAGCCGAGCTGGATGCCGAACAGGACATCGTCTGTATCTGCCATCACGGTGGCCGCAGCATGCAGGTGGCGCAGTTCCTGATCATGCGTGCCGGCTTCGATCCGGCGCGCGTGTACAACCTGCAAGGCGGCGTCGACGCCTGGGCTCGCCAGGTCGATCCGCAGATGGCGACGTACTGACAGGGGAAGCTGCGCGGGCGGCCCACCCTGCCCGCGCTGCCTTCCGACGTTTCCTCGTCCGGGAGCTTTATGACTGTTGCTCGCAGTAGCCGTGCGCGGATGGCCGCGCGCGGTTCGCTTGTTGTGTTGTGCTGGTCGATGGCGCCGATGCTGGCCTGGGCCCAGGCAGATGCGCCGACGACCGACCTGCTGTCGGCCTATCGCGCCGCGCTCGCCAATGATCCGCAATTTGCTGCCGCGCGCGCGCAATCCGTCGCGCAGCACGAGAAGCTGACGCAGGGCCGCTCCGGCCTGCTGCCGCAGATCGGCGCCGCCTGGAGTTCGACGCGCATCATCTTCGATCAGACCGCGCCGGCCGAATTCAACAAGACCTTCTCGTCGACGGGCTGGACGCTGTCGCTGTCGCAGCCGCTGTTCCGCTGGGACCGCTGGGAAACCTACAAGCAGGGCGAGATCGCCGCCGCCGCCTCGGAAGCCAGCCTGGCGCAGGCGCAGCAGGACCTGATCACGCGCACGGCGCAGACTTACTTCGACGCGCTCAACGCCCAGGACACGCTGCAGCTGGTCCTGGCGCAGCGCGATGCCATCCAGCAGCAGTACGAGCAGGCACGCCGCAACTTCGATGTCGGCAACGCCAACATCACCGACGCCAACGATGCCCAGGCCCGGCGCGATGTGATCGACGCCACCGTCATCGCCGCCCGCAGCGACTTCGAGGTCAAGCAGTCCGCGCTCAGGCAGATCACCGGCGAGCCGGTCGGCAAGCTGGTGGGCGTGCGCACGGGGGTCGCGTTGCCGCAGCCCGAGCCCGCGGCGCCGGAACGCTGGGTGGAGCAGGCCCGCGGCGGCAACCCGCAGGTGGCGCTCGCCCAGTACAACCTGCAGAACGCCGAGCGCGACGTGAAGAAGGCCTCGGCCGGGCACCTGCCCTCCGTCGACCTGGTCGCGCAGACCGGCCACACCAACGCCAGCGGCAACCAGTACCTGCCGTCCCTGCCGGGCGGCGCACGCTTCGACAGCTCGCAGATCGGCGTGCAGGTCTCGATTCCCCTCTATGCGGGCGGTGCGATCCAGTCACGCGTGCGCGAGAGCATCGCGCTGGAAACCAAGGCCGCGAGCGACCTCGAGTATGCCCGCCGTACCGTCGAGCAGGGCGCACGGCAAGCCTATATCGGCGTGATTGCGGGGCTCGCGCAGGTGAAGGCGCTGGAAGCGGCCGAAGTATCGGCGCGCACGGCCTACGACTCGAACCAGCTCGCCTACGGCGTGGGGGTACGCATCGGCACCGACGTGCTCAACGCGCAGGCGCAACTGTTCTCGGCCCGGCGCGACCTGGCACGCGCACGCTACGACACCATCGTCAATGGCCTGCGCCTGAAGTCCGCCGCCGGCTCGCTGAGCGAGGCGGACATGGTGCAGGTCAACACGCTGCTGACCGCCAACGCATCGGAAGACCTGACCGCCCTGCCCCGGCCGGCGGCACGGGCCAAGTCCGCCGCCCCGGCCGCCAACGCCAGACGCTGACCCGCGCGTCAGTGCGGCTGCCCGCGCGGCGGCAGCGGGCGCTCGGCGAATTGCAGCAGTGCGCCGCCGGCGGTCTTCCAGATCACCTGGCGGCCCTGCGCGCCGGCGGACGAAGGCTGCATGCCCACCGTCGCCAGCGGCGATTTCAACGCCTCCAGGAAATCCTTCTCCAGCTGCATGCGCGCCGGATCGCAGGCCACGTGCGTCGACACCAGCGCGCCGAAGCGCATGCCCGACACGAGTTTCTCGTACGGCCCGGTGAAGCGGTTGCAGCCGGAATAGCCCGAGGCCACGCCGCTGGCGGCTTCCAGGCCGGCACTGAATTCGATCGAGATGGGCGGGTTCGACGGATCCTCGCCATCGCCTTCGGCCGGAGGCAGGTCTTTCGGCGCGGCGCCAGGCTCCTGCCAGCGCACCAGGACGAAGCGCGAGCGGCCCTCGCCCTGCGCCTGCGTCAGCGAAGCCTGTCCGGGATTGGGAGCGGCCGATGCCGGGGCCGGGATTGGCGTCGAGGCCGGCACGGCCGCGCCGGAAGCACCGGAAGCACCGGAAGCACCGGAAGCACCGGAAGCAGAAACAGCAGAAGCAGCGACAACGGCGACGGGAGCCGATGCCGCATCGCTGCGTGCGACCGATGCGGCCGGCGTGGTTGCCTTGGGTGTCGTCATGCAACCGGCGCCGATGATGGTGGCGGCCGTCAGTGCGGCCAGAGCGGCCGCGGCCAGCACCACACGGCGCGGCGTCTGCAGCAGACTGGGCTTGGAACGATCGGGGCGAGACATGAACGTGTCGAAAACAGAAGCGGAAAGCAGAAAGCGGACTGCACGAAACCCGGTTAGTCTGCCGTGCGCGCGTTGAGTTCGCAGGTTGCGTGCCACGCGGCGGCACGCGCGCCTGCGCCCGACGCCTAGAGCGACGGCAGCACCAGCGCCGCCACCGCCTCCACCGTGCGTGCCGTGGCGCCGCCGTGGGTCGCGGCGAATGCCAGCGCGGCACGCGATGCGGCCTCGCGCGCATCGGCATCGGACAGCCACTGGTCGATCACGCGCACGGCGGAGGCGGCATCCTCCACCTGCACGCATGCGCCCGCCGCCACGGCATCGCGCGTGGCCTGCGCGAAATTGAAGGTATGCGGACCGATCACGACGGGGGTCCCGACCGCACAGGCCTCGATCAGGTTCTGTCCACCCATCGGCAGCAGGCTGCCGCCGATGAATGCAGCCTGCGCGACGGCGTAGTACAGCGCCATCTCGCCCATCGAATCGCCCAGCAGGATGTCCGCCTCCAGCACACCGGCCGCATCGGGCGCTGCGGCCGCCGACAGCGACAAGGCACTGCGACGCGCGACGCGCAAGCCCTTGCCCCCCGCGAGCTGCGCCACCTCGTCAAAGCGCTGGGGATGGCGCGGCACCAGGATCAGCAGCGGATGCCGGCGGCCCGCATGCTGCGCGCGATGCGCATGCCACGCATCGAGCAGCAGGGGCTCCTCGCCTTCGCGCGTGCTGGCGGCCACCCAGACGGCGCGCCCGCGCAGCGCATCGCGCAGCGCACGGCCCATCATGATCTGGTCGACATGCGGCGTGATGTCGAACTTCAGGTTGCCGGTCACGCGCACGCGCGGCACGCCGAGCGAACGATAGCGGTCGGCGTCGTCCGGGGTCTGGGCGAGCACCGCGGCGAGCTGCGCATAGGTCTCGCGCGCGGCCTGGCCCAGCCGCGCGGTGCGCCGATGACTGCGCTCGGACAGCCGCCCGTTGACCAGCACCATCGGCACGCCGGCATGGTGGGCACGTTCGATCAGCACCGGCCAGATCTCGGTCTCCATCAGCAGGCCGAGGCGCGGCTGAAAATGGCGGAGAAAGCGGTCGACGGCGCCTGCCAGGTCGTAGGGCAGATAGGCCTGGATCACGCGGCCGTTGCGCTGCGCCGCGAACTCGGCCCCCGTGCGGCGGCCGGTCGGTGTCATGTGGGTCAGCAGCACGTCGTGCTGCGGGAAGCGCGCCAGCAGCGCATCGATCAGCGGCTGCGCCGCGCGCGTCTCGCCGACCGACACCGCGTGCACCCACAGCAGCGGGTGATCGGGATTGGCGCGCGACCGATAGAAGCCCAGCCGCTCACCCACGTGCTGGCGATAGCCGGGTTCCTTGCGGCCGCGCCACCACAGGCGCAGCAGCGCGAACGGCAACAGCGCGCGCCACAGCAGGCGATAGGCAATGCGCAGCATCAGAGCACACCCAGCGCGCGCAGCGCATCGAGCGCCTGCGCGCTGGTCGGATGGGCCTCGGCGCTGCCGAGGTCGTGGACCTTGGGCGTCCAGTAGCCGCCGGTGCGCCACGACGTGGAAAAGTTGTAGAGCGCCACGGTCGGCTTGCACATCGCCGCGGCGATGTGCACCAGGCCGGTATCGACCCCGACCACCGCGCTCGCCTGGTCGAGGAAGGCGGTCACGTCGGGCAGCGACATGCGCGGCGGAATCACGATCCGCCCGAGCATGCCCGGTACCGCGGCCACGATGGCTTCGCGGATGGCCTCGCTGGTGCGGCGCTCGGTTTCGCTGCCCCAGGGCAGCGCCAGAGCGTAATCGCGAGCCAGCAGCGCGCGGGCGACATCGACCCAGGCGTCCTGCGGCCAGCCCTTGTCGGCGCGCGAGGTGGCATGCACCAGCGCCACGTAGGGGCGCGGCAGCGCGAACGGCAGGCTGGCCGGCGGCTGCAGGCCGAAGTCGATCGTCTCGGGGACGGCGTAGCCGAGGGCCTCGGCCACCATGCGGCGCGAGCGCTCGACCACGTGCACGCGCGGCTCCATGCGGACCTCGCGCTGGTAGAACAACCGGGCCAGCGGCTCGTAGCCCGCGCCGTCGGTGCGATTGCCCAACCCGGCGACAAACCCGTTCGGCGCCAGGCGGGCCTGCGCGGCGACCAGCGCAGTCTTGATCAGACCCTGCGTGTCGAGCACCACGTCGTACGGCTTGGCGCGCAGGGCCCGGCGGAATGCCGCCATCTCACCCCATGTCGCGCCGGATGCCAGCGACCTGCGCCAGCGCCGCAGCGCGAACGGGATCACGCCCTGCACCCCGCGCACGATGCGCACGATGCCCGCGAACCCTTCCTCGACAACCCAGTCGATCTCGGCGCCGGGATGCGCGCGCAGGATGTCCGCTACCACCGGCGTGCAGTGCACCACATCGCCAAGCGACGACACCTTGACGATCAGCACCCGCATGCCGCCATCCCTTTCCCGCAAATCTGCATCGGCAATGCGGATCAGAACGGCAGCTTCGCGTCCGGCTTCTCGGCCAGGATCACGCGGCGGAATTCGCCCTGGATGCGCGCCATGGCGGCATCGTTGTCCGCCTCGAAGCGCATCACCACCACCGGCGTGGTGTTGGACGGACGCGCCAGACCGAAGCCATCGGCATACTCCACGCGCACGCCGTCGATGCGGTTCACTTCCTTCGCGCCATCGAAGGTCGCGTTCGCCTTGATCCGGTCGAGCAGCGCGAACGGCTCGCCCTCGGCGCACTTGAGCTGCAGCTCGGGCGTGCAGTGCGAGTTCGGCAGCGCGTTCAGCACGGCGCTCGGATCGGCCTGGCGCGACACGATCTCCAGCAGGCGCGCGCCGGTGTAGAGACCGTCGTCGAAGCCGTACCAGCGGTCCTTGAAGAAGATATGGCCGCTCATCTCGCCGGCCAGCGGCGCGCCGGTTTCCTTCAGCTTGGCCTTGACCAGCGAGTGCCCCGTCTTCCACATCGTGGCCTTGCCGCCATGTTCGCGGATGAACGGCGCCAGCTTGCCGGTGCACTTCACGTCGAAGATGATCTCGCCGCCCGGGTTGCGCGACAGCACCTCTTGCGCGAACAGCATCAGCTGGCGGTCCGGGAAGATCACCTGGCCATCCTTGGTGACCACGCCCAGGCGGTCGCCGTCGCCGTCGAAGGCGAGGCCGAGCTCGCAGTCGGTCGTCTGCAGCGTGCGCACGAGATCCTGCAGGTTCTCGACGTGGGCCGGATCCGGGTGGTGGTTCGGGAAATGGCCGTCCACCTCGCAGAACAGCTCCGTCACTTCGCAGCCCATGGCGCGGAACAGCGCCGGCGCGAAAGCGCCCGCCACGCCGTTGCCGCAGTCCACCGCGATCTTCATCGGCCGCGCCATCTTGGCGTCGGAGACGATGCGGTCGATGTACTGCTGCCGCACGTCCACCTCGACATAGGCGCCGGCGCCCTCGGTGAAGTCACCCTGCTCGATGCGCTGGCGCAGCACCTGGATCTGCTCGCCGTAGATGGCCTGGCCCGCCAGCACCATCTTGAAGCCGTTGTAGTCGGGCGGGTTGTGGCTGCCGGTGACCATCACGCCGGACGTGGCGCGACGGCCGGCCAGCTCGATGTTGGTGCCGAAGTAGACCATCGGCGTGGCCACCAGCCCGAGGTCGATCACGTCCACGCCGCTCTGGCGCAGGCCTTCGGCCAGGCCGCCCACGAGATCCGGACCGGACAGGCGGCCGTCGCGGCCGATCACCACCGCGGCCTCGCCCTTGGCGCGGGCCGCCGAACCGAAGGCCCGGCCGATCAGCCGCGCGGTTTCACGGTCGACGTTCTTGCCGACGATGCCGCGAATGTCATAGGCCTTGAAAATGGAGGGGTCAATTTGCATGGGCACACACCCTGTTTCAATCATCGATCATCACAATGCAGGCGTGCCCGTCCATCATGGGTCGGGCACGGCGCATCACATCACTTGCGGCTGCCGAGAAGACCGCGGCGGAAGTCCACAGCCAGGCCCCAGCCGATCGCCGCGAGCAAGCCCAATACCAGGCCACTCGCCGCGAACAGCAGACCGCTCGGAAACACATGGCGCCGGCTGACATGCACGGGGCCGAACAGCCGCGTATTGAAGGTCCGCTCGGGATTGAGCTGTTCCCGGATATTGATCTCGCGCTGCCGCAGCCCCTGGAGCTGCTTGTCGTTCTCGGCGACCATGTTCGCCAGCAGCACGCTCTCCGAGAATTTCGCCTCGCTCTTCGCCTGATCACGGGCACGCATCAATGCCGACAGCTCGCCCTTCCGGGCATCCTCCGCCGAGATCTGCTGGCGCACTTCAGCCATGTTCGCGTTGATCTTGTCCAGCGACGGCTTGGCGATCACGGCGTGCGCGCCGATCAGCGCATCGGAAAACGCCTGCGTATAGCGTTGCGCATCTGCCTGGGAAAACCCGCGCACGGTCACTTCGATCAGGTCGGCATTCTTCAGCGCCGCCGCCCTGAGCGAGCGCCGGATCAGGTCCGTGGAGGCGTTCTCATTGATCCCGAGGGGCAGGTTCAATTTCTGCAGCACGAGATCCTCGAATTGCGGCAGCTGCAGCCGCTCCACGGCGCGCCCCACCGTCTCCACGGGCACGGAGGGCACCTGGGGGTTCTCATTGGTGAGCTGGCCGACCTGGATCACCGCGCTGGCCTCCCATTGCTTGGGCAGCACCAGCGCCAGACCCAGCGCGAGCGCGGCGCCGGCGATGCCGGCCACGGCAAGTTTCTTCGCATGACGGCGGGCGAATTGCACCCCCTGCGCCAGCATCACAATCGCCGCATCGCCCGGGCGATCGTCGTCAAATCGTGGATCACTATTCATGGTGTTTCTTTACGTGATGGTGTTTTTTTATGATCAGCCAACGCGGCGACTGGAACCGGACGATGCGCCAGTACAGCCACACGTACAAGAAGATGAAAAACGCGACAAAGACCAGCAGGACGATCTTGCTGTTCCAGAACAGCGTCGCCGGCAGCACCGCCAGCAGGCTCAGCAGCCAGAGGTACGGCGACGTCATCGAATTGCGCCGCAGCCGATGCCGCTCGTCCTTGCTGCCCACGGCCCAGCGCATGACGCGCTGGTAGATCAGGGTATGGAGATGCACGCCATCCGGGTATCCGGCCGGCACCCCTTTCAGGACACGCCGCCGATAGATCGAGAACAGCGTCTCGAAAATCGGGTAGATCACCATCAGGACCGGGTACCACGCCGACACGCTGCCGTTGCGCAGCACCAGCAGAATGCTGCACTCGGCCAGCACGAACCCGATCATATAGGCTCCGCCGTCGCCGAGAAAAATGTGCCCGGCGGGGAAATTCCAGATGAAGAACCCGAGGATGGCCCCGATCATCGCGAACGCGATCGTCAGGATCAAGGTGTCGCCCACGCGGAACGCGACATAGGCGAGCGAGACGAACATCATCATCGCCACCATCGACGCGAGCCCGTTGAAGCCGTCGATGATATTGATGGAATTGGCCAGGCCCGCCACCGCAACCGTGGTGATCGCAATGGAGATCAAGGGGATCGCCAACGCCATGTCGATCAGGTGGATGTCGATCCGCACGATCTTGGCGTTGAGCAGATAGACCGCCACCAGGGCGGCGGCCATGGTCGCCAGCAGCCGCTCGCGAGGGCTGACGCGCTTGGTCATGTCCTCGATGAAGCCGGCGATGAAGGCGGGCATGACGCAGACCACCAGCAGCAGGAACGGATGGCCCACGACCTGCGGATCGCGTACCCAGGCTGCCACGGCGGCAGCGGTCATCGCCAGCACAATGCCGAGCCCGCCGATGCGGGGCACGGGCCGCGCATGGAACTTCTGCACGCCGTGCAGATCCCAGTCGGCTGTGATGTGGGCGTGCAGGCTCGAATACCGGATGACCAGCAGGGTCACGACAAACGAGACGAGAAAAGCCACCGACAATGTAAGCATAGGAGTGCGCGCAGTATGATCGTCAAACAACCGAGCGCATATCGTTCACACGCGCCAGAGTTTCCCGGTTCAACAGCCTTCGCTCCGTATCGACAAACCACCCGAAGCGGTTGAAATACAGAATCGCGGAGCGGATGTGCTCGCGCAGCAGTCGCCACGAACGGTAGGAGCCCTTTCCGTGCTCGTGCACGACTTCGGCCTGCGGCAGGAAGATCACCGCGCCCAGGCCCGCAGCCCGGCGACAGATATCGACATCTTCCAGGTACATGAAATACCTGGGATCGAACCCGCCCAACTTGGTGAAGGCCTCCGACCGGAATGCCAGGAAGGCCCCCGAGAGGTTATGGAGCTGCAGCTCCCGGTCATAGCCGAAGGCCTCCAGCTCATAGCGCGCATCGGCCGCGGCGTACAGCTGCCTCGGGGCAAACCGCCGGGCAAACAGGTTCCACGGCGTCGGCAAGAGCTTGCAGGACCGGTACAGCGCACCGTCCGGCGACACCACGCGCGGCCCGACCAGCGTGACATCCTTGCGCTGGCGCAGCACGTCCGCCACCGCCCGCACGCAACCCGCACTGACCACGATATCGGGGTTCACCACCAGGTGGACCTCGGAGCGCAGCGCCGCCAGCCGGCCCAGAACAAGATTGTGCCCCCGGCCGAAGCCGACATTGCCCGGCGCATCGAGAATTTCGACGTTGTCCGCCGCCAGGCTGGCGTAACCGCCCTTGTTCTCGGAGTTGTCGACCAGCAGCACGTGAACGTGCGTATCCGCCTGCATCGACTCGATGCACTGCCGGATCTGATCGATCGGATTGTTATACAGAACAATCGATGCCGTGATATTCGTCATGAGTTACCAATCGCCTGATCCACCATCATTCGCCTCCGCAATGGCACCAGGCCACACGCCGGCGGTCTGCACGGAAAGCGTCATAGATAAGCACTTACGCCAATAATGGCGTCAGGCGCAAAGAAATTCAGATACACAAAGTACGCACAAATCAGCGGCATGGCGAAACGCCATGCCGCCCAGTCAATCGTTCGATTGCGGCTCGCAACCAAGGCCAGAACCACCAGATACAGCGCGATATCGGCAATGCGAATCGCCGCGCTTGGCATTCCCGGCATCGACCAATACAGCAACAGCATGGAGATCGAAATAAATGCGATCACGCGTGCGAATCTCGGCCACGAGAACAACCCGATACAAGCCGACATGACAAAAATAAAGGCGGACTTGAGCGAAAAAGGGTTGAAGCTTTCCACATAGTCCTTGGCCGAGTACACATCGAAATACGGCATCCTGCTCTGGAACAGATAGACCACCACGCAGGTCAGAGCAGACCAGATGAGCGCCGTCGACCCAAACCAAGCAGCCATGCCCCAGAACACAAAAACAACCAGGGCGGAATAGTGGAACATCCCGGCAATCAGGAACAGGATGCACGACGAAAGCCTGCTTTTCGACGTCAGCGCCAGCGCAACGATCCCCATGGCCAGTCCGGCGCGGATCTGCGTCAGTTCCCACAGCGGAAAAAACACGCACGCATAGACAGCCCAGAAGGCAACCATGCGGCCCATCGAGGACGCCGTGAGCCTGCGAATAGCGACATGCTTGGCCCAAAGTCCGAAAAAACAAAACATGCCCAGCAGATCAATGTATTCACCGCCCAGCCGATCTAATAGCCGCGTCACCACGATGAAGCCCGGCTCGACAAAACCGGTCTCGCCTGCCAGGACACGTCCGTAATAGTCGAGATAACCGTAGTAGTCTTTGTCGAGGCCAGGCGGACGGTGTGCGACAAGCGCGGAAATCAGGACGATCACAAGCAGCGGGGCCACACGAAATATCGTGCCCGCAACCGATGTCGTCTTGTATGTCGCTTTCATCTCCATACTCATCACATACACACCGGCATGTCAGCCGGCAAACCCTCCCGTCACCCCGCCTCCGCGGCGCGCCAATCCAACCGCCCCGTTCAGCCCACCAGCCACTGATGGAACCGCGGGGCAATTTCCCGGAGATCGCCCAGCCGGCTCATCACGCCGTGGATGATGCCGACCCCGATCGCCGTCAATTTCTTCCACTTGCGCCGCTCATAGAGCAGCACACCGATGATCTCGTGCGCCAGCCGCTTCTGGTTATGGATCAGAAACGCGGGCGAATGCCGCGCATGCCGCAGGCTGAGGCTGATGCCGTTCCGGCAACGGTAGTACCTGCGCAATGCGCCATGATGGCTCGGCCGGATCCGCACGCCCAGGAACCGGTGCTCTTCGCGCTCGCCGATCGCGTGGTTCAGCACGGCGCGCGGGTTGATGAACACGCCGACGCCCAGCTGGGCCGCGCGCAGACAGTACTCCGTATCGACATCGTCGATGAAATAGTCTTCCCGGAACGGACCGCACGCCGTCAACGCCGCCCTGGTGACCACCGAGCCGCTCGAAATCAGGAACGAGCACGGTATCAGCGCGGTGGCCGACTCGGGGATGGGATCCGCGCGATACGTCCAGCGCGACACCAGGTAGCGCGGCGAGAACGCGCGCAGGTTGATGTCATAGATCTTGGGCCCGATCATGCAGGCCTCGGGCGCGCCGTCCAGCGCCGCGTCCATGAGCTGGCGATAGTCGGTCGGAACCGCCGAATCCTGGTCGAAGAAGTAGACCCGGTCGATCCCGCCCGCCAGCAGCGCCTCGACGCCGCGATTGAACGCCCCCGCGATCCCGCCGCGGTTTGCGTTCTCCAGAAACTGGACGTTCGGCAGACTGAAGCGGTGACGCAGGGCCGCATCCGGCGCCGGCGAGTTGTCGACCACGATCACGGCATCGAACAGCCGCGCCGTGGCGGCGATCGCAGCGACCTGCTCGTCCGTCGGACGAAACGTGACGAAAATTGCACCTGATTTCAGCATTTCAAATCCATCTTCCTTTTGGCCCGCGGCCCGCACGGCTACGCCCGTGCCTCGGCACGCGAGCGCAGCCTATTCAGGCTATACCCTGAGAGCCCCAGCGCCACGCCATATCCCGACAGATAGGCGATGAGCACCCCGCCGAGCCCCAGATGCGGAAACAGCCCGGCAATGATCGCGTACTGCAGGGCCGCGGCAATCGTCCACTTGATCAGCACCACCCGAAACACCCGCTCCCGGATCAAGATACCCGTCAGCAACGTATCGATCGCTGCCAGGACAGCCAGCCAGATGCCGATGGCCAGGATCGGCGCCGCGCCGGTGAAACCCGCACCGAACAGCAAGCGGATGATGAACGGTGCCATCAGCGACGTCACCGCGCATGCGATCGCGATCGCGCCCAGCAGGCCCGTCGCGGTCGTGCGGTCCAGCCGGCCGCCCTCGCGGTGATAAATCAGCCTCGGCATCAACGTGTTGGTGACGAGGATCACCATGCCGACCGCGGTTTCGACCAACTGAGCCGCGGCCCCGTAGACACCGAACCCCTGCGGGTCCATGCGATGGGGCAGCAGCAGCCGATCCGCCTTCAGGAACAAGGCGTAGAGCAGCAGCCCCCACCAGACCGGCAACCCCGCGCGCACCAGCGACGACAGCTCCGCGGCGGTCCACCGGAACCGGAATGCCCCGTGGGACGCCACGAACATCGCCGTCACGAGCGCCCCGGCGACCAGCGCTTCGATCGGCCAGGCCGCGGCCAGCAGCGGCAGCGGCGGCCTGCCAAGCATCACGATGCACAGCACAAAAATGCCGAGCCGCAGCGCCAGGCCCACCAGGCGGCGCAGCGACACGGGCACATTGTTCAACTGCGCCTGGTACCACGAACTCAACCCGTTCACGGGCTCGGTGACGGCGATCGAGCACTGCAGGATCAGCGCGACGACCAGCGTGCCATGCAGCGCGGCCGGCGCGACGATCAGGGCGATGCCGTAGCCCACCAGGATCAGCACACCGAAAGCGATGCGCGCGACCAGCGCCGACGACAGCGTGACGGACAGCCGCTCCCAATCGCTGGTCGCCTTCAGGCGAGGCAGCAGGACCTCGCCCGGCACGATCAGGCATAGCGCGGACGTCACCGCAAAGATCGACTGCGCGGCCTGCCAGACGCCATACGTCTGCGGCCCGAAGGTGCGCGCGATCACCAGGGTCGCGACCAGCGTCACCCCGATCTGGGCGATCCGCTCGAGCACGACGACGCTCGAATTGGTGAGCGTCCTGACGACACCGGTACGTTGAATGGGCGTTCCTGTCATGTGCACTGTGTCAACGGCAAGGCAACCCCCACCTGTACGACGGTTCCCGGATCCGGTCCGGTCTTCCCGGAAACACCGCCTGCGATGCGCAGCCCGCGCGCCATCCGGCGCCATGCCGGCAGGCAGCGGCTCGAGACCGGGACGGACGGACGTTCCTCAGTCGAACAAGTCCGCGCTGGCAAACCGCGCGCCGGCGGCATCTTTCGCCGCCAGGATCGGCGTGCCCTGGACCGGCCACTCGATACCGAGGTCCGGATCGTTCCAGACGATGCTGCGCTCGTGTTCGGCGTACCAGTAGTCGGTGGTCTTGTACAGGAACTCGGCGTAGTCGGAGGTCACGACAAAGCCATGCGCAAACCCTTCCGGCACCCACAGCTGGCGCTTGTTCTCCGCCGACAGCGTCACGCCGACCCACTTGCCGAAGGTCGGCGAGCTCTTGCGCAGGTCGACCGCGACATCGAAGACTTCACCGACCGTCACACGCACCAGCTTTCCCTGCGGATGCTGGATCTGGTAGTGCAAGCCACGCAGCACATTGCGGGCCGAGCGCGAATGGTTGTCCTGAACGAAGGTCCGCTTGACGCCCGTGACCTGCTCGAAGGCACGCGCATTGAAGCTCTCGAAGAAGAAGCCCCGATCGTCGCCAAACACTTTCGGCTCGAGGATCAGGACCTCCGGAATGGCGGTGGGAACGACGTTCAGATTCATTTGACGGTTTCCGAAATGATGTGCTGCAGATACTGGCCGTAGCCGTTCTTGCTCAGCGGCTTGGCCAGCGCGGCCACCTGCTCGGCGCTGATCCAGCGATTGCGGTACGCGATCTCTTCGGGGCAGGCCACCATCAGCCCCTGCCGGTTCTGCAGCGTCGCGATGAACATCGCCGCTTCCAGCAGCGAATCGTGCGTGCCGGTGTCGAGCCAGGCATAGCCGCGGCCCATGATCTCGACGTCGAGCTGGCCCTGCGCCAGGTAGTGCTTGTTGACGTCCGTGATCTCGAGCTCGCCGCGGGCCGACGGCTTGATGCCGGCCGCGATGTCGCACACCTGGTTGTCGTAGAAGTACAGCCCGGTGACGGCGTAGTGCGAACGCGGCTTGACCGGCTTCTCCTCCAGGGAGAGCGCACGGAAGTTCTGGTCGAACTCGACCACGCCGTAGCGCTCCGGATCGTGGACGTGATAGGCGAAGACGGTAGCGCCCGCCTGCTGCTCGGCTGAACGCGTCAGCTGGGCCACGAGGTCGTGGCCGTGGAAGATGTTGTCGCCGAGGATCAGCGTCGACGGATCGTTGCCGACGAAGTCGCGCCCGATGATGAACGCCTGCGCCAGCCCATCCGGCGAAGGCTGCACCGCGTACTGCAGGTTGATCCCCCACTTGCTGCCGTCGCCGAGCATGTCGGTGAAGCGCGGCGTGTCTTCCGGCGTGGAGATGATCAGGATGTCGCGAATCCCCGCCAGCATCAGCGTGGACAGCGGATAGTAGATCATCGGCTTGTCGTACACCGGCAGCAGCTGCTTCGAAACCGAGCGGGTGATCGGATAGAGTCGCGTGCCGGAGCCCCCGGCCAGGATAATGCCTTTACGCATGGCGATTCGTTCAGGAAAAGATCTGATCCAGCAGGAGATGGACACCCTGCTGCCAGTCCGGCAGGTGGATGCCGAACGTTTCAGTGAGCTTGCCGGTGTCCATGCGGGAGTTGGCGGGCCGCGGCGCGGGCAACGGATACGCCGTCGCCGGAATGGCTTCGATGAGATCGGGATCGACCTTCAGCTCCAGTCCGCGCGCCTTGGCATAGCGCAGCACGGCCGTGGCATAGCCGTGCCAGGTCGTCTCGCCCGCCGCGGCCAGGTGATACAGGCCGCCCGGAAAGGCGGCGCGATCGCCCGACAGCCAGAAGCGCGCGACGATCTGCGCGGTCACGTCGGCGATCAGCGCGGCCGTGGTGGGCGCGCCGAACTGGTCGGCGATCACGCGCAGGCTGTCCCGCTCGCGGCCCAGCTTGAGCATCGTCTTGGCGAAATTGCCGCCGTGCGCACCGGCCACCCAGCAGGTCCGCAGCACCAGCGCCGCCGCGCCCGAGGCGGCGATCGCCTGCTCGCCCGCGAGCTTGCTCTTGCCGTAGACGGACTGCGGATTGACCGCATCGGTCTCGACGTAGGCGGCGGGCTTGCTGCCGTCGAAAACGTAATCGGTGCTGTAGTGCACCAGCAGGCTGCCCAGCGCGCGAGCTTCCTCGGCCAGGACACCGGCCGCCGTGCCGTTGACGGCGAATGCGGTTTCGGCGTCAGTCTCAGCCTTGTCGACAGCCGTGTAGGCAGCCGGGTTGACGATCACGTCGGGGCGATGCTCGCGCACCAGCCGGCGCAGCGCATCGGGCTGGGTCAGGTCGCAGGCGGTCCGGTCCAGCGCGATCACCTCGCCCAGGGGCGCCAGGCTGCGGCGCAGCTCAAAACCGACCTGGCCGTTGCTTCCCGTGACCAGCAGCTTCGGAACGGAGTGCGCCTTATGCTGCATACTGCTTCGCGACCCAGTTCCGGTATTCGCCCGAGACCACGTCCTGCACCCAGACCTGATTGTCCAGGTACCACTGGACGGTCTTGCGCAGGCCGGTCTCGAAGGTCTCGGCGGGTTTCCAGCCGAGTTCGCGCTCGAGCTTGCGGGCGTCGATGGCGTAGCGGCGGTCGTGGCCCGGCCGGTCCTTCACGAATGCGATCTGATCACGGTAGGAGCCCGTCGCCTTCGGCTTCAGTTCGTCGAGCAGGTCGCACAGCGTGTACACGACCTCGAGGTTGGTCTTCTCGTTCCAGCCGCCGACGTTGTAGGTCTCGCCCAGACGGCCGCGCCCAAGCACCTCGCGGATGGCGGCGCAGTGGTCGCCCACGTAGAGCCAGTCGCGCACGTTCTGCCCATCACCGTACACCGGCAGCGGCTTGCCGCTGAGCGCGTTGGTGATCATCAGCGGAATCAGCTTTTCCGGGAAATGGTAGGGGCCGTAGTTGTTGGAGCAGTTGGTCGTCAGGACCGGCAGCCCATAGGTGTGGTGATAGGCGCGCACCAAGTGATCCGAAGCGGCCTTGGATGCCGAGTATGGGCTGTTGGGCGCGTACGGCGTGGTTTCCGAGAATTGCGGATCGGTGGCGCTGAGCGAGCCGAACACCTCGTCGGTCGAGACGTGCAGGAAGCGGAACGCGGCCTTGGCGTCGGCGTCGAGCCCGCCCCAGTAGGCGCGCACGGCTTCCAGCAGCGTGAAGGTGCCGACGATGTTGGTCTGGATGAATTCGGCCGGGCCGTGGATGGAGCGATCCACGTGGCTCTCCGCGGCGAAGTGGACCACCGCGCGCGGCTTGTGCTGGGCGAGCAGGCTATCGAGCGCCGCGCGGTCGCAGATGTCAGTCTGGGAGAAGATGTGGCGCGGGTCCTGCTCGACGGCGGCCAGCGTCTTGCGATTGCCAGCGTAGGTCAGCTTATCGACGTTGACAACGCCGTCCGCGCCAGGATTGGCCAGCCAGTTCAGGACAAAGTTGCCGCCGATGAAGCCGGCGCCACCGGTTACGAGGATATGGGACAAACGCTCTGCTCCTTGTCGCGCGCCGTCGGCACGCGCCTGGTCCGCTCGGTACGCCCGCAAGGGCGGCGGATTCGTTGAGTATGTTGAGAAGTGGCGTATTCTATCCGACCCCAGGGTAAGCCCTGCCACTACGGTCGATCTTTTTGTAGCGCGTTGTAACAGTTGAGACGCCACCGCCCCAGCCCGTTGCAATGAGTGATTCACAAAACACATGACAGTCGCGTCGCCCCCTCCTCACGCCATCGGCGATCTCCAAGGCTGCTGCTCTCCCCTCCAGACCCTGCTGACCGCACTGCCGGCCAACGCCCCGCTGCGCTTCGTCGGTGACCTGGTCAACCGCGGGCCGGATTCGCTCGGCACGCTGCGACGGGTCATCATGCTGTGCGAGGGCGGACGGGCCCGCGCGGTGCTGGGCAACCACGACATCCACCTGCTGGCGGTCGCCGCCGGCGTACGCAAGCCGGGCAAGCGGGACACGCTCGGCGACATCCTCGCCGCCCCCGACTGCGACGCGCTGATCCACTGGCTGCGGCACCAGCCGCTGGCGATCTTCGAGAACGGCTTCCTGATGGTCCATGCCGGCGTGCTGCCTCAGTGGACGACGGGCGATGTGCTGGAGTTGGCCGGCGCGGTCGAGCGCGAGCTGCGCAGCCCGCACTGGAAGACGTTCCTGGCCAATGCCTTCGGCAACCAGCCCGCCAAGTGGAGCAGCGATCTCATCGGCACGGACCGCCTGCGACTGACGATCAACGCCCTGACCCGCCTGCGCTTCTGCACGCCGGACGGCGCCATGGAGTTCGAGACCACCGATGCCGACGGCGCGCCGGACGGCCACGTGCCGTGGTTCGACGTTCCCGGCCGCCGCACGCGCGGCACGCCGATCGCCTTCGGCCACTGGTCGACGCGCGGACTGGTGATGCGGGATGACTTGCTGGGCCTGGACACCGGCTGTGTATGGGGCGGCAAGCTGACCGCCGCGCGTATGACGCTGGCCCCGGCCGGCCGCGAGGTGATCCAGGTCGCCTGCGAGCAGGCCCAGGACCCGCTCGCCCACAAGAAGTAGGAGAAGTAGGACGGAATCCGGCCGGCTACCCGGCCCGCTCCATCAGCGTGGCGACAGCCTGGCGGCTGTGCTCGGCCAGCGCACGGCGATCCATTTCCGGGGACACGGCGGACCCGACGAACACCTCGACCACTAGCGGCGGCCCGTTCAGGATCGCGTTGACCGAATCCAGCAGCGACATGTCGCCGATATAGGCGGGAATCGTCGTCAGCTCGCCGGTCGCGGCGATACGGTAGCGCAGCGCCACCGGACGGATCGGCGCGGCGGCCGTCACCGGCGCCTGGAACAGGTTGGCGTGAAAGGGCAACAGTTGCATCCCGCTGGACGTCGTGCCTTCGGGAAACACGCAGATGCTCTCGCCGGCACGCAGCGCATCGGCGATGGCGTGCATGATGCGGTGCGCATCGCGCTTGCGGGCACGCTCGACGAACAGCACGCCGGTCTGCGCGCACAGCCAGCCGATCACCGGCCAGCTGCGGATTTCCGATTTGGCGACGAAGCGCGGCGAATGCCAGGCATTGATGGCGTAGACGTCGAGCCACGACACGTGGTTGGACACCAGCATGGCCCCCGCCAGATCGGCCTGCCCCACCGCTTCGCCATCCACGGCCAGCGTCACGCGGAACAGCGCCAGCAGCCTGCGCGACCAACGCTGGATCAGCGCGCGCTTGCGCGCCGGGCCGACCCACCAGAACAGCAGCGCGCAGATCGCAATGCCCTCGATCAGATGGATGGCCAGGCGCAGCTTGCGCAGCACATGCCTGCGCTGCGCCGGCGGCGCGCCCACCTCGGCAGGCGCCGCGTCGGCGCGCTGATCAATGCCCGTCATAGGCCAGATGACCGGCAACCAGCGTGGCCCGCACGCGGCCGGCCAGCTCAAAGCCGAGATACGGCGAGTTCTTGCCCTGGCTGCGCAGGCTGCGCGGCTCGACCTTCCAGGTGGCATCCGGATCGAACACGCACACGTCGGCCATCGCCCCCTCTTCCAGCGAGCCGGCCTGCAGGCCCAGCACGCGCGCCGGTTCGCTGGTGATGCGCGCCAGCGCGCGCGGCAAGTCGACCTTGTGCTCCGCCGCCCAACGCAGCGTCAGCGGCAACAGGGTTTCGAGGCCGGTCGCACCAGGCGAGGCCTCGGCGAAGGGCAGCAGCTTTTCATCGTCGTCCACCGGCGTGTGGTCGGAGCAGATGGCGTCGATGGTACCGTCGGCCAACGCGCGCACGATGCCGTCGCGGTCGCGGCCGGCCCGCAGCGGCGGCATGAAGCGCATCTGCGAGTTGAAGTAGCCGATGTCGACATCGGTGAGCGAGATATGGTGGACATTGACGTCGCAGGTGACCGGCAGGCCCTCGGCCTTGGCGCGGCGCACCAGCTCCAGCCCGGCAGCCGACGACAGGCGGCACAGGTGCACGCGCGCGCCGGTGCTGCGGATCAGTTCGAAGATGGTGTGCAGGCGCACGGTCTCGGCCATCACCGGCACGCCGGCCAGGCCCAGGCGCGAGGCCAGCGGGCCGCTCGCCGCCACGCCGCCCTTGCCCAGGAACGGGTCCTCCGGGCGCAGCCAGACGGTGAAGCCGAAGGTCTGCGCGTATTGCAGCGCGCGCATCAGCACCAGCGTGTCGGTCATCGGCGCATCGGCCTGCGAGAAGCCCACGCAGCCGGCTTCGGTCAGCTCGGCCATCTCGGTCAGCACCAGGCCCTTGAGGCCGACCGTCAGCGCGCCCAGCGGATAGACATGCGCCTGGTTCAGGTTGCGGGCGCGGAACTTGAGCATTTCGACCAGGCCGGGCTCGTCGAGCACGGGGTCGGTATCCGGCGGACACACCAGCGAGGTCACGCCACCGGCCATGGCGGCGGCCATCTCCGATTCGAGCGTGGCCTTGTATTCGTAGCCCGGCTCGCGCAAGCGGGCGGACAGGTCGATGAGCCCCGGACAGACGACCAGCCCGGCGGCGTCGATGGTCTTGTTGGCGTGGAAATCCGCTGGCGCGCGGCCGACGCCGACCACTTTGCCCGCGGCGAGGTACAGATCCTGTTGCGCGTCGATGCCGTTGGCCGGGTCGATCAGGCGGCCGCCCTTGATATGCAGTTTCATCGGTCTTCTTAGTCGTTGTTGCCCGCCACGATGCCCATCACCGCCATCCGCACGGCAATGCCGAACGTCACCTGGTTCAGGATCACCGATTGCACGCCGTCGGCCACGGCGGAATCGATCTCCACGCCGCGGTTCATCGGGCCCGGATGCATCACGATGGCATCCGGCTTGGCCAGCGCCAACCGCTCCTGCGTGAGGCCGTACGCCTTGAAGTACTCCTGCGCGGACGGCAGCAGCGCGCCGCTCATCCGTTCGTTCTGCAGGCGCAGCATGATGACCGCGTCAACGCCCTTGAGCCCCTCTTCCATGCTGTGGAAGACGCGCACGCCCATGTGCTCCAGACCGCTGGGCAGCAGCGTGCGCGGGCCGATGGCGCGCACCTCGGCGCAGCCCAGCGTGGTCAGCGCATGGATGTCGGAGCGCGCCACCCGCGAGTGCAGGATGTCGCCGACAATCGCCACCGTCAGGTTGGAGAATTCCTTCTTGTAGTGGCGGATGGTGAACATGTCGAGCAGCCCCTGCGTGGGGTGCGCGTGGCGGCCGTCGCCCGCGTTGATTACGTGCACATGCGGCGCGACGTGCTCGGCGATCAGGTACGGCGCGCCCGAGCTGGCGTGGCGCACGACGAACATGTCGGCCTGCATCGCCGACAGGTTGTTGATGGTATCGAGCAGCGACTCGCCCTTGCTGGTGGACGAGGCGTTGATGTTCAGGTTGATCACATCCGCCGACAGCCGCTTGGCCGCGATCTCGAACGTGGTGCGCGTGCGCGTGGAGTTCTCGAAGAACAGGTTGAACACGCTCTTGCCACGCAGCAGCGGCACCTTCTTCACCTCGCGGTCGGCATCCGACACGGAGACGAACTGCTTGGCCGTATCGAGGATGTGCGTGAGGATGTCACGCGAGAGCCCCTCGATCGACAGCAGGTGCTTGAGCTCGCCGTTCTTTGTGAGCTGCGGGTTGGCGAAAGTCTTGGTCATGACAGGGGACAAAGGCGGACGGAAGGCGAAGACAAACGAAAGCGGTCAGAGCAGAAGCGGTGCGCGATGCCCGGCATCAGGCGGCCTTGGGCTCGCGCGTGAAGGTGAAGCGTGCCGATGCGCCCTCGCCCTCCTGGCGCAGCACCAGCGACTCGTCGGCCGCCAGCGCGATGCGCTCGCCGATGTAGTCGGGCGCGATGGGCAGTTGGCGCTCGCCGCGGTCGACCAGCACGGCCAGCTCCACCGCGACCGGACGGCCATAGTCGAACAATTCATTGATGGCGGCACGGATGGTGCGGCCGGTGGCGAGCACATCGTCTACCAGCAGGATGCGGCGCTCTTCCACCTCGAACGGCAGCGTGGTCGGCTGGGCCTGGGCGTGCAGGCCCTTCTTGGCGTAGTCGTCGCGATGCAGGGCGACATTGACGACGCCATACTCCCGCAGGCCCAGATCGTGCGCCAGGCGCGCCGCGATCCAGGCGCCCCCGCTGACAATGCCGGCCACCGACCAACCGTTGGCGGGCGTGCCGGCCATCCGCGTACGAAGCTGCGCGACGAGGCTCTGGTAAAGCGCCTCGGCATCGATCTGTTGCGATGTCATGCGTGGGATTCGTCGAAGAATTGTTGGAGGATGATGCGCGCGGCCTCGGCATCGAGCACGTCGTCGGTGGCGCCGGCATCCTGTGCGGCAATCGACGAGTAGCGTTCGTCCACCCAGGTGACCGGCAAGCCATAGCGGCCATGCAACTGATTGCCGAAGCGCTTGGCCAGCTTGATCATCGGCTGGTCCTCGCCTTCCGGATGAACCGGCATGCCGACCACGAAGCCGACCGGCTGCCATGCATCGACCAGCCGCGTGATCTGCGTGAAACGGTACTCGACCGAACGGTTGGGGATGACTTCCAGCGCCCGCGCCGAACGCGTGATGGAGTTGCCCAGCGCCACGCCGATGCGCTTTTCGCCGTAATCGAATGCCAACAGGGTGCCGTGAACGGGCACGGGGGCGGTAGCCGGTCGCGCCGGCTCAGGCATGCCCGGCCTCACCGGAGAGCATGGCGGGATTGATGCCGAGCAGTCTCAGCGCAGCGGCAAAGCGCTCCTCGGCCGGTACATTGAAGATGATCTCGGGATCAGCCTGGACGGTCAGCCAGCCATTGCGGCCGATCTCCTCTTCCAGCTGGCCGGCGCTCCAGCCCGCATAGCCGAGGGTCAGGATGAAGCGTTGTGGCCCACCGCCGCGGGCGACGGCCTCCAGCACATCCTTGGAGGTGGTCATCTCCAGCCCGCCCGGCACCGTCAGCGACGACGAATACGAGCCCACTGGGTCGTGCAGCACAAAGCCACGCTCGGTCTGCACCGGGCCGCCGTAGTAGACAGGCTGTTCGGCAAGGGGATGGATTTCCAGCTTGAGGTCGATCTTGTCGAATAGGGTCGCCAGATCGATATCGATGGGCCGATTGATGACGAGACCGAGCGCACCCCGCTCATTGTGCTCGCACAGGTACACGACCGTACCCGAAAACGTGGGATCCGCCATGCCGGGCATAGCGATCAGGAACTGATTCGTGAGATTGATGGGTGCGTCCGGCGAGGCCATGAGGCTAGTTTACCAAAAGCCCCCGGCGGGTGGCCTTTTCATTTGGTGGAAGTCGGCCCCGCGGATGTAATTTTTTGTGAACGCTCACGCACCCGTGGCCGCGCCAGCGGGATGAACCGGTGTGGTATCCAGGGCCACCAGGTCGTCGCCCTCCAGCCAGCGCCATTGGCCCGGCGCCAGGTCGGCACCCAGGGTCAGACCGCCGATGGCACTGCGATGCAGCGCGACGACATGGTTGCCGGCGGCCGCCACCATCCGCTTGACCTGATGGTATTTCCCCTGCGTGAGCGCCATGCGCAGGTGGCAGGCATCCGCCCGCTCGGCCCAGGCGGCCACCACCGGCACGTCTTCGTCTTCCAGCAGCACGCCCTGGCACAGTTGGGTGATCTGCGCGTCGGTCACGGGCTCGGCGGTGGTGATCTCGTACACCTTCGGTACCTGGTGGCGAGGGCTGGTCAGCGTGTGGACGAACTGGCCATCGTCGGTCAGCAACAGCAGGCCCGTGGTGTCCTGGTCGAGACGACCGACGCACTGCACGCCGCGTTCGCGCAACGGCACCGGCAGCAGCGTGTAGACGCTGGGATGGTGGCGCGGCTTCTGCGAGCACTCGAAGCCCGTGGGCTTGTGGAGCATCAGGTAGGCACGCGCGTGGTAGGCCCAGCGTTCGCCGTCGACATCCAGCACGAGGCCCGCGGTGTCGACCTGAACATCGGGGTCCCCGGCCTCGACGCCGTTGACGTGGACCAGGCCGGCGAACACCAGGTCCTTGCAGTAGCGGCGCGTGCCGAACCCCTGGGATTGCAAGATACGGTAGAGCGGCAGGCGGGCGGAAGAAGCGGTCATGGCAACAACAGAGGGAGATAAGGATGCGGCGCGGATTGTGCAATACGCTCGGCCCGGCCACCAGGCGTTCGGTCATGTCGTGTCCATCACCCGCCGAGCCCTCGCCTGCCACGCACATCGGCGCACACTTCTGGCGCGGGCGGGTCGGGTTCCGGCGCGATCTGCGGCACATCGACCACGCAGCGCTGCATTATGCCCTGCGCCATTGCCGCGAGGTCCGCTGCGCGTTCCTATTCGAACGTGAGTATCGATCCGCTGCCGGTGCGTGAGCCGCCGCGCGACGCGCCCGCCGGGATCGGGCAAACGCCCCGCGCCCCGAGGATTAAATGTCCGCGCAAAAGACAACGGGCCGGTATCAAACCGGCCCGTTGCCATTGTTGCGCGTCGCCCGTTCAGCCCGCGTTGGCGGCGGCGGGTGCCCGCGAACCGATCAGGTTGCGCAGGTGGCGCAACAGCTCGTCTTCGTTGTAGGGCTTGCCCAGGTAGACGTTGACACCGATCTCCGCGGCATAGCGGCGGTGCTTGTCCGCCGAGCGCGAGGTGATCATGATGATCGGCATGGCGCCGATGCGCTCGTCGGCGCGCACGTTGCGGGTCAGGTCGAAGCCGTCCATGTGCGGCATTTCGATGTCGACCAGCATGGCGTCCGGCGTGACTTCCTGCAGTTGCCGCAGGGCATCCACACCGTCACGCGCGAGCACGGCCTGGTAGCCAGAACGCGTCAGCAGGCGCTGCGTGACCTTGCGCACCGTGAGCGAATCATCGACGACCATCACGATCGGTTGCGTGGCCAGGCCAGGCACGGCATCGGTGCTGCCGTTGCGCGACAGCTCGGCCACGGCGCCCTTGGTTGCCTGCTCGGCCTGCAGCAGGCCCAGCGCAGCGGCCTCGCGCTCGAAGCGCTGCGTGAGCACCACCGGGTTGTAGATCAGCACGATCTCGCCATCGCCCAGCGTGGTCGCCCCGGCGATGCCTTCCAGACGCGCAAGGTGCGGACCGATGTGCTTAACCACCACTTCGCGGTTGCCGATCACTTCGTCCACGTGCACGGCCGCGCGATCGTTGCCGCTGCGCACCACCACCGCCGGCGAGTACTTGCGGCCGCCCATCACGGGCCGGGCCTCTTCCAGCAGCGCGCCGAAGTAGTGGAACGGCACCGAACCGCCCGGCAATTCCAGCGCGGCGGCATTGTAGGCCTCGGCCAGCAACTGCGGGCGCAGCTGCTGCACGTGGTCGATCATGCCCGAGGGGATCGCGTACACGCGCTCGCCCACGCGCACCAGCAGCACCTGCGTGATGGCGGTGGTCAGCGGCAGGTGGATGGTGAAGCGCGTGCCCACATTCGCCGTGGTCTGCAGCGAGATGCGGCCACCCAGCGCCACCGTCTCGGCACGCACCACGTCCATGCCGACGCCGCGGCCGGCCAGTTCCGACACCTGCGGGGCGGTAGAGAAGCCGGGCGAGAAGATCATCTCGGTCAGCCGCGCCTCGCTGGCTTCTTCGTCGGGGGCCAGCAGCTGGCGCTCCAGCGCGCGGGCGCGGATGCGTTCGAGGTTCAGGCCGGCGCCGTCGTCAACGAAGTGAAGTACGACCTCGTTGCCTTCCTGCTGCACTTCTAGCGTAAGCTCGCCAGCGGGGGGCTTTCCCTTGGTGCGGCGCTCCTCTGCAAGCTCGATACCGTGCGCGACGGAGTTACGGATCATGTGCTCGAGCGGGCCGCCCATGCGGTCCAGCACGCTGCGGTCCAGTTCCACCGTACCGCCCTTGATGAACAGGCGGACTTCCTTGCCGGTTTCCGCGGCGGCCTGGCGCGCCACCCGATACAGACGGTCAGCGACCGTATCGAACTGCACCATGCGGGCGCGCATCAGGCTGCGCTGCAGGCCGCGCGTCAGGCGTGCCTGCGTTTCCAGATCCAGCGACGCCTGGTCGAAGCCGCGGAACAAGTTCTGCTGCACCGTTGCCACGTCGTTGACGGACTCGGCCATCATCCGCGTCAGTTCCTGCAGACGGGTGAAGCGGTCGAACTCCAGCGGGTCGAAGGATGCGGAGTGCGCGGCGGCATCCGCGATGCGCGACTCCATCTGCGATTCGGCCTGGATTTCGATCTCGCGCACCTGGGCGCGCAGACGTGCCACGTTGTCGTTCAGTTCGGCCAGATAGCTCTTGAGCGCCTGGACCTCGGCCTCGAGACGCGCACGCGCCGCGCCGACTTCGCCGGCGTCGTTGATCAGCGCATCGAGCGCGCGTGCCTGCACGCGCACCATGGCGCGCTGGCGCTCGGCGACTTCCAGCGCCTCGGCCTCGGGGCCGCGGGCACCGGTCGGGTTGACGCTCGTGGCGCCGGCGACGGCGGGCAGCATCGCGCCTGCGGACGCCGGATCGCCGGCGGCCGCGGACGGCGCTTCCGGCGCATCGCGCAGGCCGGCATCCAGCGGCAGCAGCTTGCCGGCGCCCAGCGCGTCGACGTGGGCCTGGATGCGGTCGAGCCAGACGTACAGCTTGCGGAACAGCGCCTCGTCGACGCGGTTGTGGCGCAGGCCGTTGTCGACGGCGCTTTCCATTTCGTGCGCGGCCTGGCCCAGCGTCATCGCGCCGGCCATCCGCGCACTGCCCTTGACGGTGTGCAGGTTACGCAGCAGCAGGCCCGAAACGGTGCGGTCCTGCGGCGCGGCTTCCCACGCGCGCAACTGCTGGCCCAGTTCGGGCAGCGCGACGTGCGCCTCTTCCAGGAAGATTTCCACCAGGGCCGGATCCAGCGCATCGGACGGCGCCTGGCGCACCAGCTCGGCGACGGCCGGGCCGGCAGCCACCGTCGGCTCGTAGATCGGCGCAAGCGGCGCGATGCTTTCCGGCACCGCGATCGCCGGCACGTCGTCTTCGACGACGACCGGGCTCTCGTTCTCGACCGTCTCCGTTTCGGCAAGCGCCTGCGGAGCCGTTTCGGACTGCAGACGCGGGCGCACCAGCACGCGCTCGCACAGCTCGGCCAGGCCGCGGCACAGCGCGTCATCGGTCTCGGGCCAAACGCTGGCGGCAAACTGATGCAGCATGCCGCGCATGCGCTCGACCGACTGGTCGAGCAGGCGGAAGTCGCCCGGATGCATCGCCACCGGATGGCTGTCCAGGTTCAGCAGCACCTGCTCCAGCCCATCGGCGATCAGGCGCACCGGCTCGAGTTCCACCACGGCGGAGCTGCCCTGCAGCGTATGCGCGGCGCGCAGCGCCAGCTCGCTCGGCTGGGCGCGGCCTTCGTGACGCCATTCGGAGAAATCCACGCCCAGGCGGCGGATCAGTGCGTCGGCTTCCTGGAGGTAGACGTTGTACAGCGCCACGCTGATGTACACGGGCCCGATGATCTTGATGCCGTCGTCGTGCAATGCCTCTTCCGGCATGCCGGTCTGCTCGAACGGGAACGGGATCACCTTGGCGTCGGCTTCGGCCGGCGCAGGCTCGGCGACGGCGGCTTCTGCCACGGGCTCGATGGCAGCGGGCTCGATGACCGGCTCGGCAATCGGCTCCACCATCGGCTCGCTGATCGGCTCGGGCGCGATCACGGCTTCGGCGACCGGCTCGAAAACGGGCTCCAGAACCGGTGCCTCGGCTACCAGCGCATCGGCCGCGGGAAGGACGGGAACATCGTCCCACGACAGCGAAGCCGCGTCGTTGGCCTGGAGCACAGGCTCGACAGGCGCGAACGGCGCTTCCGGCGCGACGGGGGCATCGGCCGGTGTGGCCACCGGTTCCACGACATGCAGCCACGGTTCCGGTGCCGGCGCCGCGGGTTCGAACGAAACCGCCGGCTCGGCCGGTGCCGCGGGCGCTTGCGGCGCGGGCGCGGCGGCCACGGCTTCCAGCAACACGAACGGCCCGCCGTGGCGCACGCGGTCGGCGGCGGCCACCAGCGGCTCGATCGCATGATCGGCGTGCGGCGCTTGCGCAATGGCGACCGTCCACGCCGACAGGTCCGCCTCGGCACGCGCCAGCAGCGCGGCCAGGTCGGGCGTGGGCACGCGGCTCTCGGCCAGCCACACGTTCATTACCTGTTCGATGGCCCAGGCGGCCTCGCCATAGCGCGTCAGGCCCACCATGCGGCCCGAGCCCTTGAGCGTATGGAAGGCACGGCGCAGCTGCGTCAGCAGGTCCAGATCGGTACCGGTGGCGGCACCGCCCGAGCCCGCCTGCGCGGTGGCGTGCAGCGCCTGCAGGTCGGTCCGCACGCCGGTGAGCACTTCGTCGGCTTCGAACAGGAAGATTTCCAGCAGTTCCGCGTCGATGGATTGCGCATCGCTCGCGGCCGGCGCGGCGACTGCCGCCACGGCCGCTTCGGCCGCGGGCGCCGCCAGTGCGGCCTGCATGCGCTCCAGCGCGGCCTGGCTGCCGGCCTGCCAGGCGTCGAACTGCGCCAGGGCCTCTTCCAGACGGCGGCGGCGTGCCGGATCGTCATCGATGGCGGCGGCATCGCGCGCTTCGTGCAGGGCGGTACGCAGTTCGGCGGCCAGCGGATCGGCCTGGTCGACCGGCTGCTTGGCAAGCAGGCGATCCAGCAGGGATTGCAGATACTCGCCGCCGGCATCCACCTGTGCAGCGCCGGCATCGGCGTCGAGGTCGACCTGGGGTTCGCGGCGGACCAGCATGCCGGTCTCGGCATCGAACGCGAAGTCACGCCAGGCGGCTTCGCGCTCAACGGACGTCAGCACGCCCTCGATCACGATCTGGTCGATCTGCGCGCCGGTCAGCTCGGTACCGGCCGACAGTGCGTCGAGGAAGCCCTGCAGGCCGCTGACGTTGGCGGCCAGCGCGGCCAGGTAGTGCTCGCGGTCGGCGGCGGCCTGCCCGGGAGCCTCCAGTGCGGCGATGGTCGCTTGCGCGGCTTCGGTGGCACGCACCGCTTCGCCAGCGCCCAGCGAGGTGAACGTGGCCCGCATCTCGGTGAACAGGCGGCTGGCTTCTTTCAGGCCGCCGCTTGCATCGCCTTCGCGCTCGAACGCATCCAGGTGCGTCTCGGCAGAGGCGAGCCGCGTCTGCAATGCACGAACCTGCTCGCCGCGCGTGCGGCGCTGCGTGATCTCATCGGTCAGCCGCGACAGCCAGACCGGTGCCGGCGCCTGCTCGCCGGCGCGCTCGTGTTCGGCCAGTTCGTTGCAGCGGGCGGCAAACCAGGCGCTGCGCAGATCGCCCGATTCGCCGTGCAGCGCCCACGGACGCGCCAGCATGCGCGAGAGGAACAGCAGCGTCGGCGCCGCATCATGGCCGGACACGTCGGCCGGCCCGCCCAGGCGATGGGTCAGGGCAGACAGCGCCGGCTGACCGAGCGCATCGGCATGCAGCGCCAGCGTCTGCAGCGCGGCATCGAGCTCGCCGGCGACGGGGGCGGGCTGCTGGCTCAGCGTTTCGAGCGTGCGGCCGATCTGCTGCAGCGTGTCGGTCGTCTCGGCCGACAGCAGCGCGTAATAGTGACGGGTGTGCAGCGCGTTGGCCGGCGCATGCGTGGCGGGAATCGAGAAGGCCTGCACGCAGGCGATGACGTCCGCACCCAGCGTGTCGCCCCCGGCCGGCGCGCTGAGGGCGTTGCCGTAGGCCGTGCCGGCCAGCAGGTAGAGCGCGTCGGTCAGCAGCCCTTGCGGCAGGTGGACGTTGTTGTGCGAATACTGGCGCAGCAGCAGGTTGACGCGCGCGGCCAGGCGCTTGCCGGTGATGTCGGCCGGAACCAGTCCGGCGCGCAGCGCACCGAAGGTCAGCGCGAGCACCAGCCACAGGTCGCGCAGCAGGTCGTCGCCGGTGCGGCGCGGCTCGCGCTCGAGCGCGCGGATGCCGTGCAGCAGCTTTTCCATCGGCGCATAGGCGGCAGCGGCGACGGCGGGATCGTGTTCGGGTCCGACCGTGTTCGGCAGGCGCAGCGCGGCCAGCAGCGCCATTTCGAATTTGCGGCGCAGGCGCGACAGGCCCACCAGATCGCGCGAAGGCAGCAGCAGCGCCGGCAGATGGCGCAGCTCATCGGCCCACAGGTCGGCGGGATGGATGCGCTCTTCGCCCAAGCGGGCGAGCACGGCCTGGTAGGGCTGGAACAGGCGCAGCGGCTCTTCGGCCATGCCGGCCATCAGGTCGGCGACATACTCCTGCAGCGCCTGCACGGCGCGCGAGAAGAGGTCCAGGGTCTGCGCATCGGCGACGAGCGTACCCGCATCGACGGCTTCCAGCAGGCGCTTGGAGGCCTGGCAGTACACGTCAATGCCGCGCAGGCCGACGATCAGCAGCGCGCCGGCGGCCTGGTGCAGATATTGGCCGGCCAGGCGCAGCGAGGTGGTGTCGCGTGCCCCGAGCACCTCGGGGTTGGCCACCACATCGGCAACGTATTCACGGAATTCGCGGACCGCGTCGTCCAACGCGGCGCGCATGTTGGGCGCAACCCAGGCCAGCGCGGACAGATCGCGCGCCGGCACGGAAGAAACAGGACGCGCCGCAGCGACGGCCCCGGCCGCCTCGAGGGCGGCGGATTCGGGCTGGGCGGAAGATGGATGATGCATGAGGGCTTCCAAAAAGCGTGTGGCGGTTGCGTGCGGCGCTTGCGCGCCGCGCCCGCCCGAAATCCGGGGGCGACGCCCGTCAGGCGATGCGGAAACGGGCCACCGAATCGCGCAGCTCTTCTGCAAGCTGCGTGAGCTGGCGCACCGATTGCGCGGTCTGACGGGACCCCGTCGACGTCTGCTCCGTCATCTGCAGGATCTGCTCGATGTTCTGGGCCACGTCGGAAGCCAGCGTCGCTTCGTGCGAAGTCGTTTGCGAGATGCTTTCAATCAGTTCGGCGAGTTGGCGCGACACGCGGCCGATCTCCACCAGAGCGGTACCGGCGTTGTCCGACAGCTTGGCCCCTTCCACCACACCGGCCGTGCTGCGCTCCATTGCGTGCACCGCGTCCTGGGTGTCGGTCTGAATCGTGCGGATCAGCGCACCGATCTGCTTGGCTGCCTCTGCGGAACGTTCTGCCAGACGCTGCACTTCCTCGGCCACCACGGAGAAGCCGCGGCCGGCTTCACCTGCGGAGGCGGCCTGGATGGCTGCGTTCAGTGCCAGCACGTTGGTCTGCTCGGTAATGTCCGAGATCAGTTCCACGATTTCACCGATCTCCTGCGACGATTCGCCCAGGCGCTTGATCCGCTTGGAGGTGTCCTGAATCTGGTCACGGATGTCGTTCATGCCCGTGATCGCGTTCTGCACGGCCACCTGACCCTGCTCGGCAGCGGCCAGCGAGGCGCGTGCCACGTTCGCGGATTCGGCAGCGCCGCGCGAGACCTGCGTAATGCGGTCGGCCATCTCCACCACCGACTGGCCGGTCTGGCGGATCTGGCGGGACTGTTCTTCGGAGGCGAGCACCAGCTTGTCGGAGGTGGTCTGCACCGCCGACGAGGCCTGCGTCACCTGCTCGGCGGTCTGCTGCACCCGGCCGACCAGCTCGCGCAGTTCTTCCACGGTGTAGTTCACCGAGTCGGCGATCGCGCCGGTAATGTCTTCCGACACGGTGGCCTGCTTGGTCAAGTCACCGTCTGCGATGTCCTGCAGTTCGTTCATCAGACGCAGAATTGCGGACTGGGTGGCGTCGTTGTTGCGCTTTTCCACCATCCGGCGCTCTTCGGCTTCACGCTGGCGCGCTTCTGCTTCCATTGCACGCACACGCGAGTCGCGCAGGTACAGGGCCGCCAGACCGGCCAGGCAGGCCACCGTCAGGATGGCCGACAGCACCACCGCACCGAGCGTCAGCGGACGGCTGCGCACGCTGCCCGAATAGGCCGACTGCAGGTCCGACAGGTCGGCACGCAGCTTTTCGTTGTCGTTGAAGATCTGCTGCTGAGCGCGCTTGGCGGCGATCAGGCCCGGCAGGTTCTCCAGAATGATCTGGGTGGTCTTCTGCACGTTGTCGAAACGCGTCGACAGCTCTTCCAGGTAGCCCTTGGTTTCCGGATCGGTGGCCGCCGTCAGACGCAGCGCTTCCGAGCCGTTGAGCAGACCGTTCAGGGTTTCACGGAAGGTGTTGGTGTCCTTGCCCAGCAGGAACGCGGTTTCCGGGTTGACGCCTTCGCCAGCCAGGAACTCGTTCATGTTCTTACCGAGACGCTGCGTCAGCATCACCAACTGCGACGACGCGGCCACTTCACGCGCCGGCGCGTTGGTCTGCAGCTTCATCGACGAGATCTGCTCGGCTTCTTCCAGCAGTTCCGGGTTGGAGGCGTTGAACACGTTCAGCGTCTTACCCACCGACACCAGGGTCTTTTCCTGGGCCAGCACCGCCTGGGCGCTCTTGTCGCTGCGCTTCCACTCTTCAATGGACTTGTCGAGCAGCGCCTGGGCTTCGCCGCCGGTCGCGGCGGTCAAGCCGCGGTCGGCGCTACCGGTCTTCAGCGCTTCGAGGTTGCTCTGCAGGCGCGTACGGCTTTCCTTGAGCTGCGAGAAAGCGCTCTCGTTACCCAGCAGCGCCACCGGCACTGCCTTGGCCAGACGCTGCGAATGCATCAGCGTGTCACCGGCGATTTCGATCTGCAGCGAACCGTTGTTGGCTTGGCGGTTATCGAAGTAGATCGAGGCCAGCAGCGCCACCAGACCGGCCAGCAGGCCGACCGTGAACACGCGCTGCTGGGCCACGAACGGCACCCGCGCAATCCAGCCGACCACCTTGTCGACCGGGCCGTGGCTGAGCTGCGAAGGCGGACCGGCAGGATCGATCTCGTCCACTTGGGCGCTATCCAACTGCACGGCCGCGACCCCGGCGCTTTCCGCTGCAACTTCCGGCGCCTCTGCCTCACCCCCGGCACGGCGACCCGCGTTGAACCACTTGAACCCCATAGGACCCTCTTGTCGTCTTGTCGATGCCGCCTGTCGAGAGTGGCGGCATGGATTTCCCATCCGCGGCCGCGCCCATGTGATCAGCGAGGTCCGCACCTTCCAGCGGCAGCTGCGGCCCGTCCCCTTGCCGTGCCGCATGCCGCTGTCTTGCTCTTGAGCGCCACCGCTCCCGTTGCGGGGGCGCCCATGTTGTTCTTCGTTGCTGGGCCGATCATGCTCGGCCCGGTGTCTCGCCTGGTGCCGGCGCGTCAGGCGCGGCTACGGCCCACCTGCAGGAATGCCGGATCGGCCAGCAGCTGGCGCACGCTCAGTTCGCGCCACAGCGTGCCCTGCGCATCGCGCCAGGCGCGGTTCTGCCACGGCAGGCTGTCTTCCTGCCCGGCCTCCACGGCCTGCAGGTCGGACAGACTGCGCAGGCCCGCCACGCGGGGCACCAGGATCGCGCAGGCGCGCTGCGGATCCTTGGACAGCACCACCATCTTGGCGCCGACGCCACCCACCGTCGGCGCCTCGCCGGAGAACAGCGCGAAATCGATCACGCCCATCAGCGTGCCGCGCGCGTTCACGAGACCGAGGTACCACGGCTGCGTCAGCGGCACGCGCGCCGGCGGCTGATAGTCCAGCACTTCGCCGGTGTCGCTGAGCGACAGCAGCCAATGACGGTCGCCGATCTGCACGCCCAGGAAGCTGTCCATCGATGCCTTGGCACGCGCCTCTTGCAGGCGGCGGGCCAGCATCGCCTGGTACTCATGCAGCCGCTGGCGGGAAGTCAGGTTGGTGCGCGTCTCGCTCATGTCGGATGCGGTCGTTGCGCGCCGTCAGGCGTCGCGCGGGTTAAACATCTGCGCGCGGTTACTGCGGCAGCTTGGCGATCTTTTCGAGCAGATCTTCTGCCTTGACCGGCTTGACGATGTAGTCCGACGCGCCCTGGCGCATGCCCCACACGCGGTCGGTCTCCAGGCCCTTGGTGGTGCAGATGATCACCGGGATGTCCTTAAAGCGATCGTCCTTCTTGATCGCGCGGGTGGCCTGGTAGCCGTTCTGGCCGGGCATCACCACGTCCATCAGGACCAGGTCGAAAGGCTCGCCTTCCAGCTTGGCCATGGCCTGGTCGCTGTCGGCCGCGACCGACACCTTGAAACCGTTCTTGCTCAGGATTTCCGACAGGAACAGTGCTTCGGTGGGGGAGTCATCAACCACCAGAATCTTTTTGATTGCCATACAAACAGTCCTTCTTTCTAAAGAGGTGCCGTCATTGCGCGGCGCCAGCGGCTGCCGGCAGATGCGCCTGGACCGCCTCCAGCAGCGCTTCCCGCGAGAAAGGCTTGGCAAGGTGGTCCACCGCCCCGACCAGCTTGCCGCGCGCGCGGTCGAACACCCCATCGCGCGACGACAGCATGACCACGGGCGTGGCATGAAACTTCGGGCTTTTCTTGATCAGTGAGCAGGTCAGGTAACCGTCCAGCTTGGGCATCAGGATGTCGCAAAAGACGATGTCCGGCTTGAAGTCACCCAGCTTGGCCAGCGCATCGAACCCGTCTTCGGCCAGCACGACTTGGCAATCGACCTTGGACAGGAAAATCTGCGCGGTACGGCGGATGGTACTGGAATCGTCGATCACCAGCACTTTTCGGCCGGCAAGCGAACTCGCCAGCGGTTGGGAATTGGTCAGTTGTTCCACCCGCGCGGATTGCATCATGTTCTCGCGTTGCGCGACCACGGATGGGTCGCCACGACATTCCGACCGGATGGAACGCGGCAAATCGCCACGCAGCGTGGGCCCGATGGCCACGCTGGCAACGACTTCAAAACTACGCCCCCCGGCCCGCTTATGAAGTTGTGAAGCTCAGAATGGGTCGAAGTGTGACAAGTCACCTATTCGCCGTCAATGGCGTCGCGCCTAAGCGCGCCGCCTGTGGCATGGAAGCGACGAGAAGATTCATCGAACATGGAATCGTCACGTCCTGCTATTGCACTGTCGGCGCGAGGGTGACCGCCCACTTGCCTGGTCAGCCGATCATCAGATCTGCACCATCTCGAAATCTTCCTTGCGCGCGCCGCATTCCGGGCATGTCCAATTGATGGGCACGTCTTCCCATTTGGTGCCGGGCGCGATGCCGTCATCCGGAGCGCCCTGTTCTTCGTCGTAGATCCAGCCGCAAATCAGGCACATCCACGTCTTGTATTCAATCTGCTGTTCCATAAGGCAAAGCTTTGGTGGGTCCGTCTATTAAAATGGCAGGCCAGATGGTACCGAATCGCGCCCGCCCGCGCCAGAACAAGCGCTGCGCGGGCGTTCTGTTTGATTGCAAGCAGCGGCCAACGCGCGGCTTCTGCGGCAAACCGGCCAAGAACTCCAACCAACCGTGTCCGCGCGCAGGTCTGCGCGGCGCGCTTTCCCGCCACGATCGTCCATGTCCAGCCTGTCCCGTAGTGCCTCCCTGTTTGAACGCGCCCAGAAAACCATCCCCGGCGGCGTGAATTCGCCGGTGCGGGCGTTCCGCTCGGTCGGCGGCACGCCGCGTTTCATTGCGAAGGCGGCCGGCCCCTACCTGTGGGATGCCGATGGCACCCGCTTCATTGACTACGTCGGCTCCTGGGGCCCGATGATCGTCGGCCACGCGCACCCCGAGGTGGTGCGCGCCGTCCAGCAGGTCGCGGCCGACAGCTTTTCGTTCGGCGCGCCCACCGAGGCCGAGGTGGTGATGGCCGAGACCCTCTGCGAGCTGGTGCCCTCCATCGAGCAGGTCCGGCTGGTGTCGTCCGGAACCGAAGCGACCATGAGTGCCCTGCGCCTGGCTCGCGGCTTCACCGGCCGCGACCTCATCGTGAAATTCGAGGGCTGCTACCACGGGCACGCCGATAGCCTGCTGGTCAAGGCCGGCTCGGGCCTGCTGACCTTCGCGGACACCACGCAGAACGCGCCCTCCTCGGCCGGCGTGCCGGAAGACGTGGTCAAGCACACCATGGTCCTGCCGTACAACGATGCCGATGCCCTGCGCGAGGCCTTTGCCCGCCACGGCAAGGAGATCGCCGCGGTCATCGTCGAGCCGGTGGCCGGCAACATGAACCTGGTGCGCGCCACGGCCGAGTTCCTGCAGGCCATGCGCGCGCTGTGCACCGAGCACGGCGCCGTGCTGATTTTCGACGAAGTGATGACGGGCTTCCGCGTGGCGCTGGGTTGCGCGCAGGCGCTGTACGGCATCACCCCGGACCTGACCTGCCTGGGCAAGGTCATCGGCGGCGGCATGCCGGCGGCGGCCTTCGGCGGCCGGCGCGACATCATGGGCTTCCTCGCGCCGCTGGGCAACGTGTACCAGGCCGGCACCCTGTCGGGCAATCCGCTGGCGGTGGCTGCCGGCATGACCACGCTGCGGCTGATCGCCGAGGACGGCTTCCACGACCGCTTGGCCGCGCAGACGCGCAAGCTGGTCGACGGGCTCGCGGGAATCGCGCGCGATGCCGGCGTCCCGTTCGCGGCGGATAGCGTGGGCGGCATGTTCGGCCTCTACTTCCGCGAAGGCGTGCCGACCAGCTTTGCCGAAGTCACGCAGAGCGATGTGGGACGCTTCAATGCGTTCTTCCACGCGATGCTGGCTGAAGGGGTCTACCTGGCGCCGTCGGCCTTCGAGGCGGGGTTCGTGTCGTCGATGCATGATGATGCGGTGCTGGAAGCGACGTTCGAAGCGGCACGGCGGGCGTTCAAGGCAGTTTGAGCTTTTTTTGGGGCCTTGGGGGCCGCCCGGTGTTCCGGTCCCGGCAGGAGACGGAACACCGGGACGCGGCACCGGAACAAGACCCGCCCCGGCCACCAGGCACTCAAACCGACGCAACAGCCTCCGCCAACGCCGCCCGCAACGCCTCGGGCGCCACCGTCATCGGCGCCCGCAACACATTCCGCACCAGCCCCTGTGCCGCCAGCCAGGCCTTCAGCGGCCCCGGATTGGTGGCGGCGAACAGCAGGCGGATCACCGGCGCCTGCGCATGATGCAGGCGCCGCGCGTCGTCCAGGCGCTGTTCGCGGATCGCCCGCGCCATCTCCACGAACCCTGCGGTGCGCATGTAACGGGCGAGCGCCGGGAGCGTCAAGCGGTAAGCTAGCGCTGTCTGGCATTTCCAACGGAACACCGTGAGACGATGTCGGTCTCATGCCACACCGATTGTCTGATCCGAGGTATCCATGACTTCTGTCCCGAGCTTGCGTCCGATGCGTTTCTCCGTGCTGCGCTGGCTGTCCCTGGCGCTGGCGGTGCTGGCCGCGCCGTTCCTGTCCGCATGCGGCTACAACGATTTCCAGGCCAAGGACGAGGCCACCAAGGCCGCGTGGTCCGAGGTGGTCAACCAGTACCAGCGCCGCGCCGACCTGATCCCCAACCTGGTCAACACCGTCAAGGGCTATGCCACGCATGAGCGCGAGACGCTGGAAGCCGTGACGCGCGCCCGCGCCGCTGCCACCAGCATCCAGGTCACGCCCGAGACGCTCAAGGACCCGGCCGCGTTCCAGAAATTCCAGCAGGCCCAGGGCGAGCTTTCCAGCGCGCTGTCGCGGCTGATGGCGGTGTCGGAGAACTATCCGCAGCTCAAGGCCGATGCGTCGTTCCGCGACCTGCAATCGCAGCTGGAGGGCACCGAGAACCGCATCACCGTGGCGCGCCAGCGCTATATCCGCGCGGTGCAGGACTACAACGTGCTGGCCCGCAGCTTCCCGACCAACCTGACGGCCAAGGCGATGGGCTACGAGGTCAAACCCAGCTTCACGGTCGAGAACGAGAAAGGCATCTCGACCGCGCCGGCGGTGAAGTTCTGAGCGCCTGAAGCCATGTCGCTCCGCATGCGCGCCCTGCTGGCAAGCCTCGTGACGATGGTGCTGTGGCTGGCCGCCTGGCCCGCGCATGCGCAGGCCGACCTGGCCGCGGTGCCGCCGCTGGCCGCCCGCGTGACCGACCAGACCGGCACGCTGACGGCGCAGCAGCGCGGCGCGCTCGAGCAGGTGCTGGCCGACTACGAGCAGCAGCGCGGCAGCCAACTCTTCGTGCTGATGGTGGCTTCCACCGCGCCCGAGCCGATCGAGGCCTACGGCATCCGCGTAGCGGAGGCCTGGAAGGCCGGCCGCAAGGGCGTGGACGACGGCGCCATCGTGCTGATCGCCAAGGACAACCCGGCTTCGCTGCGCAAGATGCGCATCGAGGTCGGGCGCGGGCTGGAGGGCTCGCTGACGGATGCGCAATCCAAGCGCATCCTGCAGGATGTGATGGCGCCGCACTTCCGCCAGGGCGATTTCTACGGCGGGCTGTCGGCGGGCATCTCGGCCATCCAGACCGTCATTGCGCAGGAAAACCTGCCGCCCGCCGAACGCGGCCAGGCCCGGCGCACCGACGCCGGCATCGGCACCTGGCTGCCGGTGCTGTTTCCGCTGGCCATCATCGTGTTCTTCGTGCTGAGCGCGGCGATGCGCTCGGGCGGCCGCGTCGCGGGCAGCCTGCCGGGCCGGCCCGGCTCGCGGGTGATGATGGGCAACCGCGGCTGGGGGCCGGGCGCCATCGGCGGGCTTGGTGGCGGGCTTGGTGGCGGACTCGGCGGCGGCTGGGGACGCGGCGGCGATAGTGGCGGCGGGTTCGGCGGCGGCGATGGCGGCGGCGGCTTCGGTGGAGGCGGCGGTGGCGATTTCGGCGGCGGCGGCGCCTCCGGCAACTGGTAACCGGCGAGCGCGACCATGACCTCTACCCGACACCATCGCGGCGCCCGCCGCGCCCTGCGCCACCTGACGACGACCACCGCGCACGCGCGCCGTGCCTTTTCGACGGCCGATCTCCGGCAGTTGGAAGCCGCCGTGCGCGCGGGCGAGCAGCGGCATCGCGGCGAAGTACGCATCGTCATCGAAGCCTCGCTGCCGGTGCGCGACGCGTGGGCCGGCGTGACGCCGCGCCAGCGCGCCCGCACGCTGTTCGGCCTGCTGGAGGTGTGGAACACGCACGAGCATGTCGGCGTGCTGCTCTACCTGAACCTGGCCGACCACGCGGTCGAAATCCTGGCCGACCGGGGGATCGCCGCTCGCGTCGAGCCGCATGCGTGGCGTGCCATCTGCGAGACCATCACGCACGGTTTCGCCCGGGGCGTCGCCATCGGGCCGGTGCTCGAAGCGCTCGAACAGATCCACGCGGTGCTCGCCGCACATTTCCCGTCCGACGGCGCGCCGCGCGCCAACGAACTCGCCGACAAGCCGCTCGTGCTCTGACGGCGCCCACGAAAGCCTGCCTGGGCGCCGATCCACATTCCCCGCCTGACGTTTCATCGCTGCAACCATTTCGGATGGGTTTTCGCTGCCTGGGCCGTCAGCTGGCGCCCTAATCCATTCGAGGGACGGCGCGCGGCGGCGGCATCATGCATCGACCTCAGCGGCCGGTTTGGCTGTAGCCCAGCCAGCCGAGCCGGTACTCGGTCATTCCTGTGAAACCGGCCCGCGCCTGACCAGCGCCAGCCCCCCCCTCCCCCACGGCTTTCTGCCCCGATAACCCGCCCGCTGTTTCACGGATGCAGCAACTCCGCATGGTTGCGCGTCGTGCGGGCTTTCCCTTGGTTTGTGCAACGCACAAGGCCAATGCTCCACTTTTCGTTCTACGTTTGCGCAAATGGCGCGGGTGTGATCGTTTGCTTGTCTGCGCGCCGCCACACGATGTCCGTATCGACCGGGAAACATCTGGCGGACGGTTGCCTGGGCCAGCGCCCCTGCCTCCTGCCATGCCATTGGAAATCAACGACTTAGCGAGGATGGCACGGTCGTCGCTCTGATGCCCCCGCCGACATAGCCGGCGACCGTTCCGGACAGGCAAGCAGCCGCCGAACGGGACCGAGAAAAAGGGACAGGGAGAGCGTGAGATGAAAACCACGATCGAGCGCGCCAAGCGCAGACAACGCGGAGCCGCCAGCGTGGAGTACGCCCTGCTGTTGGTCATGGTGGCCTTGGTGCTGATCGGCGTCATGACCAGCGTCGAGACGAGCGTCGGCGATTTCTGGAGCAACGTTGCATCGCAGATATCGTCGGTGGTCAGTGCCGGTCAATAAGGCGATGGACCTCATGGTTGAAGGTGCGATGACGTGCGCACTGCCGAAGGCATCCGCGCCGCATCGCCAGACACAGCGCTGAAAAACAGCGCGGCGGACAGAAGAGGAGCGGGGAAGTTGGAAACGCCCTGGCGCGCCAAGACGCCAGGCGATCACGGGGGAACCGGCAAAGCGCCGCGCGCGCCCGCGATCAGAAAAGGTGTTGTTGCACTTTCAGGCGTGGGCCGGTTCCTGGAGGAGTTGCGGACCGACTCACGGCGCCCAACGGGCATCTGCTGCGGCATGCGGCGATGCCCGGGCGGGAAAGCGCCGGCGGACCGCCGTCGGCTCGATCCCTGAGAACTGGTGAAGTCGGGGGAGCCTCTTGTCATGTTGTGCTCCGGAACAGGCCGATCCTGCATCGGCATGGCACCGGTCCGCGCACGCGATTCCCGGAACCCCTGGTTTGGCCTTGACCGGCTCGTCCGGCCAAAACCTGCGCCCGATCTTCAGCGGTGCGCTTTTCCTTGAACCATGACGTGAGGAGATTGACATGAAAGCCATGATCAAGCGTTTCGTGCGCGAAGAAGACGGTGCAGCCGGCGTGGAATATGCACTGCTGCTGGCCTTTGTGGCCCTGGTGATGGTGACCTACGGCACCACCGTCAAGACCGCGGTCGGCGCCATCTGGAATTCGGTCGCCACCCAACTGTCGACGGCCGCCGGCTGAGCAGTGCCTGTCGGCCCAGATCAGGTCCGTCGACGGCGGACCTGATCCGGCCGCATCAATCCTGGCCCGCGACGCCCCGGCTGCGCGGACCGGAACCCGGATAACGCGCCCAGCGAGGACCCCGAGATGACCACCGCAACCACCCTGGCCAACCTCAGCCTGGTCGTGCTCATCGCGATTGCCGCCGCAAGCGACGTCCGCGCGCGCCGCATCCCGAACTGGCTGGTGGGCTCGGGCCTGGTGGCCGCGCTCATCGGGCAGTGCCTTGCGCAGGGCCTGGCCGCGGGCGGCATGGCATGGCTCGGCGGTACCGCAGTGGGCATGGGCATGTGCATCGGCATCTATGTACTCGGTGGCATGGGCGCCGGCGACGTGAAGCTGATGGGCGCGATCGGCGCCTTCATGGGGCCGTTCGGTGCCTTCCACGTGGCGTTCGTGAGTTTTCTGGCGGGCGGCGTACTGGCGCTCGTCATGGTGTTGCTGCGCCGCGAGGGGCAACGCTCGCTTGCGGGTGTGTCAACGCTGCTGCTGTCGCTGCCTTTCGGCGGCAAGGCCATGCCGTCGCAGCAGCCTGGCGAAAAGCGCGGCGGCACGATCCAGTTGCCGTATGCCGTGGCATTTGCCGCGGGCACGCTGTTGGTGAAGTGGGGGGTGCTGTAGTTGCTGTAGCTCAAGAGGGGGACCTGGTGCGTGCCGAAGCGCTGCAAAGCAGCAACCGGCATCGCCGCTCGATCCTGACCGGCCATGGACGCCGCCAGGCACGCACCAGAAATACAACGCAAGCACAGGGCCGCACAGCGGCCCGGAACGGGGGAAATGCCATGCGCCAATGCAGTCGCACCATCGGTCAGGCGAGAACTTGCGCGGCACCGCACCGCCATGCCTGCGGGCCGCGTCCGGCCTGGCACCCGCCCCCCGCCCCCCGTCGACACCTGGCCAACCGGCGCCTGGGCCGGCCATGCAGACCCGTCACCTGCCTTCGCACCAAGTGGCGGTGGGATTGAGAACTCTCCGAGTGAGGTTGGGAAATGAAAAACCTGCGCATTCTTTCCATGCTGTTGATCGCCACGATCGCCGGCCTTGCGGCGGTGGTCTTCGCTTCGCGCTGGCTCTCGCAGCAAAGCAGCAGCGGCATCACCAAGGTGGTGGTCGCCGCGGCGGATATCGACCTGGGCCAGCGCCTGTCGCCGGACTTCATCAAGACGGTGGACTGGCCGACCACCAGCCTGCCGCCGGGCGCGATCAGCGACACGCACGCGCTCGACGGCCGCGTGGTCCGCACCAGCCTGATCCGGGGCGAGCCGGTGCTGGAATCCAAGCTGACGCCCCAGGGCACCGCGGGCGGCCTGTCGGCGGTGATCGCCGACGGCAAGCGCGCCATCACCGTGCGTGTGAACGACGTGGTGGGCGTGGCCGGCTTTGCGCTGCCGGGCAGCTATGTCGACATCATCGTCAACACGATCCAGGACAGCAAGGACGCCAAGGCCGCCGGCGGCGACCGCGCCGACCAGTCGATCTCGAAGATCGTGCTCGAGAAGATCCTGGTGCTGGCCGTGGCGCAGGAAGTCAACCGCGACGACACCAAGCCCAAGGTCGTCAACGCCGTCACGCTGGAAGTCACGCCGGACCAGGCCGAGAAGCTCGATCTGGCGCGCAGCGTGGGCACGCTCTCGCTGGTGCTGCGCAACCAGGTGGACCCGCACCCGGCCGACACCGCCGGCGCGACCAAGCGCACGCTGCTCAAGGAGCCGGCCATCACGGCGACGGTGGCGGTGCCCGTGGTCAAGGCAGTGCAGGTCGTGCGCCACGTCGTCGAGCGACGTGTTGCCGGCGACTGCATCGGCGTGATCGCGGGCGTCCAGCACAGCCAGGAATGCTTCTAGGAACAGGCACGCAAGCACACAAGGAAGAACAGATCACAGGCTCCGGGAAGAGAGTCCGACACGGCCACCGGCCCTGTCATGCAGAACAACCACAATCTGGGGGATCGTCATGGACCGACTCGTCAAGCATCGCAGCAAGCAGACACGCTGCATGGGACCGTACATGAAGGCGACTGCGCTGGCAGTGGCCGTGGTGGGGGAGTTGTGGCTGGGCTCGGCGCACGCGCAAGTGGGCGTCGAATCCGCCATCCTGAACAACAACGCGGCGGTACCGACCAAGCCCGTGCGGGTGTCGGCCGGCGGGCCGATCCAGGTCACCATCGGTAGCGCGGCCACGGCGGAGGCCAGCCGCGAGTCGGCGGCCAAGGGCCCCAACTGCACCGGCGCCATGCGCGAGCACAGCGAGGTGACGGTGCCGGTCGGCAAGTCGACCATGGTGCAGTTGCCGGAACCGGTGCGCAATCGCACGGTGGGCAATCCGCACATCGTGCAGGCGATGCTGGTCTCGCCGCAGACGCTCTATCTGCTGGGCCAGGAAATCGGGACCACCAACATGATCGTGCAGGGCCGCAGCGGCTCGTGCAGCGTGATCGACGTGTCGGTGGGCGCGGACCCGGGCGGGCTGCAATCCACCCTGCGCACGCTGATGCCAGGCGCCAAGAACGTGCAGGTCTCGGCTGCCGCCGACAGCCTGGTGCTGGGCGGAAGCGTGAGCGATTCGGTGCAGGCGCAGAAGGTGCTCGACATCGCCAATGCTTTCGTCATGCGCCAGACCCGCGGCCCGGCACAGGGTGACCAGGGCGGCGCCGCGCAAGGTGGCGGCGCCATGCAAGGCCTGGGCGCCACCCCCGGCGCGCCGCCGCGCAGCCCCCGCATCATCAACATGATGGCGGTGGAAGCCCCGCAGCAGGTGATGCTGGAAGTGAAGGTGGCGGAAGTCTCCAAGACCCTGATCGACCAGATGGGCTCGGCGCTCAACGTCAACGGTGCCTTCGGCAGCTGGACCTTCGGCGCGCTCGCCAATTTCCTGTCCGGCTCGAACGACATCGTGAACTTCAGCAAGAACAACCACCTGCCGCTCAAGTTCGCCCTGGATGCGCAAAAGGGCGACGGGCTGGTCAAGGTGCTGGCCGAACCCAGCCTGATGGCCATCAGCGGGCAGGAAGCCAGCTTCCTGGCCGGCGGCAAGGTGTTCATTCCGGTGGCGCAGGGCTCGGCCACCAACGGCGTGGCCACCATCATCCTGCAGGAAGAGACCTTCGGCGTGGGCCTGCGCTTCACACCGACCGTGATGGAAAACGGGCGCATCAACCTGAAGGTCTCGCCCGAGGTGTCCGAGCTCTCGCCGACTGGCGTGGCGGTGACGGCGCCCAACAGCAACAACACGTCGATCCTGCCGCTCATCACGACGCGCCGCGCCTCGACCACGCTGCAGGTACATGACGGCCAGAGCTTCGCCATCGGCGGGCTGATCAAGAACAACGTCACCGGCAGCCTCAAGGCCATCCCGGGCATCGGCGAGCTGCCGGTGATCGGCGCCCTGGCACGCAGCACCAGCTTCCAGCAGGACCAGACCGAACTGGTGTTCGTGGTCACGCCGCGCCTGGTCAAGCCGCTGCCGCCCCAGTATCCGCTGCCCACCGACAGCTTCGGCCAGGCCAACCCCGCCGAGATCTTCCTGAACGGCAACATGGAAGGCCATCCGGTGCCCCCCGCCAAGGCGCCCGCCCCGGCCGCAGCATCGGCACCGGCACCGGTGGCACCGGTCGTCCCGGCCGCTGCGGCAACCGCAGCCGCGGCGCCGGCGCCCATTGCCGCAGACCCGGCCATGCCGGAGCCGACCGCCAAGGACCCCCCGGCTGCATCGCCTGCAAGCCCCTCGAGCCCCGCAGCGCCCTCGGACCACTCGGCCCCCGACGACGCCCCCACGGCGGCCGCACCGGCCCGCGACACGCGCCACTTTGTCGCGGTGGGCGAGCAGGCCCTCCCCAATTGAGTCAACCCGAACGCACCGAACCTTCAAGGAGACGATCATGAACATCACTTCGAAGCTGGCGCGAGCGGGACTGTGCAGCGCGATCGCCGTCACCCTGGCGGGCTGCATGACCTCCACCCCGGTCTACGACGCGCACTTCGGCGAGGCCGCGCGCACCGTGCGCGTCATGCAGACGCTGAACCCGAATGCGTCGATGAACAGCGATCCGGTCGCCGGCGTCGACGGACGTGCCGCCACCGCCGCCATGGACCGCTACAACACCCAGTTCCGCACACCGCAGGCGGATGTCAGTGCCTTCACGGTGGGCATCAGTTCGGGCAGCAGCCTGGACACCATGGGCAAATAACAGCAGCAGCGCGCGCCGCGACGTGCGGCGCTGCGCAAGACGCTCACAGGAGAGCAAGGTCATGGCCAAGATCGCCCTCGTATCCGCTGACGATGCGCGCCTGCAATACCTGTCAGGACTGATTGCACACGCCGCCAACCATGTCGTGCAGCGGACCTGCGCCGCACCCTCGCAAGCGCTCGCCAAGCCCGGCCTTGGACAGGGCACCGATCTGCTGATCCTGGAAGCGGCCGCGTTCAACCCGGACGACATCCAGCAGTTGCGGCGCCTGACCTCGGAGCATCCGGACACGCCCTGCATGCTGCTGACGGAAAACCCGTCGGCCGATCTGCTGATGCGCGCCATGCGCGCGGGCGTGCAATGCGTGCTGCCTTGGCCGCCCGACGCGCAGGAGTTTCGCGACGAACTGCAACGCTGCACCAGCCACGCGCTGTCCGGCACGCGCAACGACGGCCAGGTGCTGTCCTTCCTCTCCTGCAAGGGCGGCAGCGGCACCACCTTCACGGCGGCCAACTTTGCCCACGTGCTGAGCGCCCGCCACGGCAAGCACGTGCTGCTGGTCGACCTCTGCCAGCAGTATGGCGACGCGGCCTTTCTGGTGACCGACCAGTCGCCGCCCGCCACGCTGGCCAATGTGTGCAACCAGATCGACCGGCTGGATGCGGCCCTGCTGGATACGTGCGTGACGCATGTCTCCCAGGATTTCGACGTGCTGGCCGGTGCCGGCGATCCGGTCAAGGCCGGCGAGATCAAGGCGGCACACCTGGAGCGCATCCTGGTTCTGGCCGCGTCGATGTACGACGTGGTGGTCTTCGACCTCGGCCAGGACATCAACCCGGCCTCCATCGTGGTGCTCGACCACAGCAGCGTGATCTATCCGGTGCTGCAGCTGAACCTGCCGTACCTGCGTGCCGGCCGGCGCCTGATGGAGATCTGCCATTCGCTCGGCTACCACGCCGATCGCCTGCGGCTGGTGGTCAACCAGTACGACAAGCGCGTTCCCATCACCCAGAACACGCTGGAAAGCGCCTTCGGCATGCCGGTCGCACATGTCCTGCCGTACGACCCGGGCACGGTGCGCGACGCCGCAAACCAGGGCGTGCCGGTGCTGCAACTGGCCGAAGGCAGCCCGATCGCCCGCGCGCTGACCGACATGGCACGCCAGCTCTTCCCGGCCTCGCCGCACCAGCGCGACAGCCTGCTGCGCAAGCTGTTCGGCCACGCGAGCCAAGTGCCGGCCCCGGCACGGGCCTAACCCGAAGATCACACGGAGCGCATCATGTCACTGCGAGAACAACTCTTCCAGCAAGCCGGCGAGGCGCTGCCGCAGCGCGTCGCCCACGCCAACGGCGCGGCCGCCTCGACCAGCACGGCCTACCAGCAGGTGGCCATGGATATCCACCAGACCATCATCGACCGGGTCGAACTGGGCCGCCTGCAGCAACTGGAGCCCGACCAGGTCAAGCGCGAGTTGGCGCAACTGGTGGAACGCCTCGTCGACGAAGGCAAGCACCAGCTCAATGAGGCCGAGCGCCGCCGGCTGGTCTCCGACGTGCAGGACGAGATGCTCGGCTACGGGCCGCTGGAGCCGCTGCTGGCCGACCCCACCATCTCCGACATCCTGGTCAACACGTACCAGCGCGTCTACGTGGAGCGCCGCGGCAAGCTCGAACTCACCACGGTCACCTTCCACGACGATGCGCACCTGATGCGCGTGATCGAGAAGATGGTGTCTCGGGTGGGCCGGCGCATCGACGAGTCCAGCCCGATGGTGGACGCGCGCCTGCCGGACGGCTCGCGCATCAACGCGATCATTCCGCCTTCGGCCATCGACGGCCCACTGCTGTCGATCCGGCGTTTTGCCGTCAACCCGCTGACGATCCAGGACCTAATCGGCTTCCGCACGCTCACGCCGGAGATGGCGCAGTTGCTCGACGCCATGGTCAAGGCCAAGCTCAACATCCTGATCTCGGGCGGCACGGGCAGCGGCAAGACCACGCTGCTCAACATCCTGTCGGGCTACATCCCGGCCGACGAGCGCATCGTCACCATCGAGGATGCCGCCGAACTCCAACTGCGCCAGAACCACGTGCTGCGCCTGGAAACGCGCCCGCCCAATATCGAAGGGCGCGGCGAGATCACGCAGCGCTCGCTGGTCAAGAATGCGCTGCGGATGCGCCCCGACCGCATCATCCTGGGCGAAGTGCGCGGCGCCGAGGCGCTCGACATGCTGCACGCCATGAACACCGGCCACGAAGGATCGCTGGCCACCATCCACGCCAACACCCCGCGCGATGCGCTCACGCGGCTGGAAAACATGATCAGCATGGCCGGCCTGTCGCTGCCGCCGAAAACCACGCGCCAGCAGATCACCTCGGCGCTGACGGTGGTGGTGCAGGTCTCGCGCCTGACCGACGGCTACCGCAAGCTGGTCAGCGTGCAGGAGATCACCGGCATGGAGGGCGAGGTCGTCAACATGCAGGAGATCTTCGCCTTCCGGCGCAAGGGCATCGACCGCGACGGCCGCATCAAGGGCCACTTTTGCGCGACCGGCGTGCGGCCGAAGTTCTCCGAGCGCCTGCAGGCCTTCGGCATCCAGTTGCCGGAAACGCTGTACGACCCGTCCGTGCAGTACGAAGTCTAGGGAGAGGCATCATGGATACCCTGGTGATCGGTTTTGTGCTGTCGGTCTTCGTCGCCATCGTGCTGGGCGTGTCGGCCCTCTACCTGTGGTGGGACAGCCGCCACAGCCAGACCGCGAAGCGCCTCAGCCAGCGGCTGAAGATGGCCCTGCTCAACAGCGCGCGGCACGGCGGCGACGAGAGCATTCTCAAGCAGCGCGTGCTCGCCGAATCGCCGGAAGTGGCGGCGATGCTCGGCCGGCTGCCGCGCATCCACCAACTGGACCTGGTCCTGCTGCAGTCCGGGCTGAACTGGTCGGCCGGCCGGTTCCTGGCGCTCTCGCTCGGGCTGCCGGTGCTGGTCATCGTCGGCGTGTCGCCGCTCAATCCACCGTGGGCGGCAACCCTCGCCCTCGCCGTGGCCGCCGGCGCGCTGCCCTCGTTCTACGTGATGTACCGGCGTACGCGGCGGCTGCTCCGGCTCGAGGCGCAGTTGCCGGAAGCGACCGACCTGATCAGCCGCGCGCTGCGTGCCGGCCACTCGCTGTCCAGCGCGCTGGAGATGGCCGGCGACGAACTACCCCAGCCGATCGGCCCGGAACTGGCCATCGTCTTCGGCCAGATCAACTACGGCATCTCCATGAACGATGCGCTGGCCGGACTGATCGACCGCGTGCCCGTCGATGACCTGCGCTACCTGGTGATCGCCATCCTGATCCAGCGCGAATCGGGCGGGAACCTGGCCGAGATCCTCGACAACGTCGGCACGCTCATCCGCAAGCGCCTGCAGCTGCTGGACAAGGTGCGCGTGCTGTCCGCCGAAGGGCGGCTGGGCGGCTGGATCCTGACGGCGCTGCCGCCGGCCATGGCGGTGGTGGTCTATCAGCTGAACCCGGAACTGATGTCCACGCTGTGGAAGGACCCGGTGGGCATTCACATGATGTGGTACGCCATCGCCATGACCTGCTTTGGCGTGCTGTGGATCCGGCACATCGTGCGCATCCACATCTGAGCGTCGGGATCGAACCGTATTCGGAGGCGGGGACACTCCCCGGATGAACATGCAGATCGCACAGACAGTATTGCTGGCCGGAACATTCATCGTCATCTTCGGTGCGGTCCTGACCGCGCTCACGATCCTGCGGCCGAGCGCGCTGCAGCGGCGCCTCGGCCAGATCGACCGCGAAGCCCCCGGACGCGTGCAGGAGGAGACGCCCTACGACTGGCTGCGCAAGATCGGGCAGATCGCCAAGCCGCTGGCCAAGGCCTCGCTGCCCAAGGACGGCTGGGAGAACTCCGAGCTGCGCGCGCGCTTCGTGCACGCCGGGTGGCGCGCACCGGAGGCCATCGCCATCTACTTCGGCATCAAGACCCTGCTGGCCGCCGGCCTGCCGCTGCTGCTCTCGCTGGCGCTGCTGGGCCGGTTCGACGCCAGCCATCAGACGGAATACCTGACCGTCCTGCTCTGTGCCGCGCTGATCGGCTTCTATCTGCCGAACGTGCTGCTGCGCCTGAAGATCCGGCGCCGCCAGCGCGACATCTTCGAGGCGTTCCCCGACAGCCTGGACCTGATCATGGTGTGCGTGGAAGCCGGCCTTGGCCTCGATGCCGCTGTGCTGCGCGTGGTGGAGGAAATGCGCACCGCGCGCCCGGCCCTGGCCGAGGAATACGAACTGCTGACGCTGGAGCTGCGCGCCGGCCTGGCACGCGAGAAGGCCCTGCGCAACCTCGCCGCGCGCACCGGGGTGGAAGACGTCAGCATGCTGGTGGCGATGCTGATCCAGGCCGACCGCTTCGGCACCAGCGTGGCGGAGTCGCTGCGCGTGCATTCGGACATGCTGCGCACCAAGCGGCACATGCTGGCCGAGGAACGCGCCGCCAAGATCGGCACCAAGATCCTGTTCCCGCTGATCTTCTGCATCTTCCCGTCGCTGTTCGTCGTGCTGCTGGGCCCCGCCGCCATCCAGGTGGTCGGCGCGCTGCGCTCGGTCGCCGTCCAGCAATAGTGCCGCCCTCGCCCAAGGAGACCGCCATGCGCTCCCATGCCACTCCCCGTCCAGCGCCCCGCCTGGTGCGCACGCGCAGGATGCAAGGCGCCGCCGGCGTCGAATTCGCCCTGGTTTTCCCGATTCTGCTGCTGGTCGTGTTCGGCATCGTCGAGTTCGGCGCCGCCTGGTACGACAAGTCCGTGATCACCAATGCCAGCCGCGAAGCCGCGCGTGCCGGCGTGGTCTTCAGCTCGCCCGTGCCCACCAGTACCAAGATCCAAAGCGTGGCGACGAACTACTGCCAGAACAAGCTGGTGACCTTCGGCGCGGCCGCCAACTGCACGGTATCGCCCGTGACCACCTGCTCCGCCACCGGCAATCCGCTCACGGTGACGGTGGCCTACACCTTCACCGGCCTGGTGCTCGGCAAGCTGGCCCCGTTCACCGGGTCGCTCGCGCTGAGCGCGCAGACCACCATGCTGTGCGAGTAGTCCCCCCTGTCCTTGCCCTTGCCTGAAGCGAGGTATGCCATGACCGCCAAGACCCTGCGCCCCCGTACCCGCCGGCAACGCGGCGCGGTCGGAATCATCGCCCCGATGCTGCTGATCGTCTTTCTGTCCATCGGCGTGATGGCCGTCGACATTGCGCACCTGTTCGTCGTGCGCAACGAACTGCAGAACGCCGCCGATGCCGCCGCGCTGGCGGGTGCCGCCGGACTCTACCCCGCCAACCCCAAGCCCAACTGGAGCAACGGCGTGGCCCAGGGCACCAGTGCGGTCAAGCTCAATGCCTCCGACAGCGCCAAGCTCACCGGCGGCACCGTCCAGGCCGGCTACTGGAACCTGACGGGCAGCCCCGCCGGCATGCAAGCGCAAAGCATCACCCCGGGCTCGAACGACGTGCCCGGCGTGCAGGTCATCGTCACGCGCAGTCCGGGCAACAATGGCGGGCCGGTCAGCGGCTGGCTCACCTGGGTCTTCAACGGCGGGGCAGCCAGCATCCAGGCCACGGCGGTGGCCGTCATCGCGGCGCCCGGCAGCGCGAATCCCGGATCGCTGTTCCCGGTCGCCCTCAACAAGTGCCTGTTCGACCTGTACTGGAACTACACCACGGGCCAGCCCCTCAATGACCCCTCCACCGGCCAGCCCTACGTGATCGACATCAATACCAGCTACCCGCCGAGCAGCATGACGTGCGCCAGCGGGGAATGGACCGGGTTCAACGGCCCCACCGATGCCGCCACGGAGAAGAATCTGGTCTCAAGCGGCAACCCGACCAACGTCAGTATCGGCGAGAACATCAACATCTCCACCGGCGTGAAGACCAGCGTCTACAACGCGATCCCCCCCCTGCCGCTCACGGTGACGATGCCGGTGGTGTCCCCGCTCACGCCCGGGGCCACCTCCCCCGTGTATGCGTTCGCCGGCTTCACGATCACGAAAATCGTCACGAACGGATCGCACTCCTACATCGAGGGGCACTTCACCGCCAACCAGAAGGTGGTGAACAGCGGCGGCGGCTCCGGTACCTACTACGGTGCCTACGTCCCGCCGCGCCTGGCGAACTAGGCGAACAGAACAACGAACGGGGGATGTCATGCGCCGGCAGACAACAAACCTGGCCACGCAGCGAGAGACCGCATCGCAGCCGGGCACGGACCGCCATTGGATCAATGCCAGCACCGTGCGCAAGGGCAGCACGGTGATGCTGTGCCTCTCGATCCTGATCTTCGCCCTGGGCGCATGGGTCACCGACGGCTTCACGGACACCCGCATCACCGGGCCGGCCTCCGATTTCTCGGTGTTCTGGGGGGCATCGCACATTGCCCTGCACGGCAACCCGCTGCACGCCTACGACATCGACAGGATGATGGCGGTGATCGGCCAGTACGGCACGCTGGAAATCGGCACCGGGCGCATCCTCCCGTGGCTCTATCCGCCGACCTTCCTGCTGCTGGTGCTGCCGCTGTCGCTGCTGCCACTGTGGCCGAGCTATCTGCTGTTCATGCTCGCCACCGGCGCTTTCTACGTGAAGGCCACCATGGCGCTGCTGGCGGGCCGGGTGGCCCCGAGCCAGCGCGCCTGGACGACGGTGCTCGGCTCGCCCGCGGTGTTCGTCACCGTGCTGATGGGACAGAACGCCATGCTGACAGCGGGACTCGCGGCGACGGCGATGACCTGCCTCGACAAGCGGCCGGTGCTGGCCGGGGTCGCCATCGGCCTGCTGGCCATCAAGCCGCAACTGGCGATCCTCCTTCCGGTCGCGCTGATCATCGCGCGCGCATGGAAGACCCTTGCCAGCGCGGCGCTGACGGCCGCGCTGTTTGCCGGCATCAGCATCGCCGTGTGCGGCTGGCAGACGGTACCGGCCTTTCTCCACAATGCCCGCTGGGCCGAGACCTACCTGGTCGAGGACGGCGGAATCGCGTGGTATGTCATGCCGACCTTTCTCGCGGCGGCGCGGACGGCCGGCATCGGTGTCGCCGGCGCCTATACGGCGCAGGTGACGGTGGCGCTGCTGGCCGCCTGCGCACTGATCTACGTGTGGCTGCGCACCACGGACACCGGGCTGCGCACCGCGATGCTGGCGACGGCCACGCTGCTGATCTCTCCGTACGTGCGCACCTACGAACTGACCTGGCTGGTGATCGCGATTGCCGGGTACGTCAGCCACGGCATCCGCTTCGGGCTGTCGGGCACCGAGCGCATGCTGCTCGTGGTGGCGTGGCTGCTGCCGGTGTTCGAGTTCACCAATCCGCTGTTCAAGTTGCCGCAGGTCGGCCCGCTCGTCACCGTTGCCGTCGTGCTGATGATCCTGCGGCGGGTGGCCGGCCAGACCCGTGCGGCCGCCAGCGCGTCCGCCCAGGCGCCGGTTCCCGGACCGCGCCTGCAGCGCGAGGCCGGTGCGCACGTATCCGGATGACAACCGACAGGCCGCCGGACGGACCGCGCCTGAAGACCAACAGAACAAAAATGGGGGAAGCCATGCAGACGAACCACCACGACACACCGCTGCTCTCGCTGGTCGTGCCGTTCTACAACGAGGGCGATGCGCTGCACGCGTTCTTCGCACGGGTGATCCCGATCCTCGAAGCGATCGAATCGATGCAGTTCGAGATCGTCTGCGTCAACGATGGCAGCGCCGACGACACGCTCGCCAAGCTCCTCGCCGTCTCGCACGACGATGCGCGCATCCGGGTCATCGATCTCACGCGCAATTTCGGCAAGGAAGCCGCGCTCACAGCCGGGCTCAACGAGGCGATGGGCGACGCCGTGATCCCCATCGACGCCGACCTGCAAGACCCGCCCGAACTGATCCCGACCCTGATCGCCCACTGGCGCCGGGGCGCCGAGGTCGTGCTGGCCCAGCGCGCCAGCCGCGCCTGCGATTCCTTTCTCAAGCGAGTGACGGCGGCCGCCTACTACCGGATCCACAACCGCCTGTCCGACCTGAAGCTGCCGGAGAACGTCGGTGATTTCCGGCTGATGGACCGCGTCGTCGTCGATGCGCTGCGGCAGCTGCCGGAGCGGCACCGCTTCATGAAGGGCCTGTTCGCGTGGGTCGGCTTCACCACGGTGATCGTGCAGTACGAACGCGAGCCGCGCAGCGCCGGGCAATCGAAGTTCTCCGGCTGGCGGCTGTGGAACTTCGCGCTGGAGGGCATCACCAGCTTCAGCACGCTGCCCCTGCGGAGCTGGACGTACATCGGCCTGGCCGTGGCCGCGCTCGCCTTCTTCTACGGCACGTTCATCATTGCGCGCACCCTGATATTCGGCGTGGTGGTGCCGGGGTATGCGTCGATGCTGTCGCTGCTGCTGTTCTTCGGCGGGCTGCAGCTGGTCGGCCTGGGCGTGGTGGGCGAGTACATCGGCCGCATCTACGACGAGGCCAAGGGGCGTCCGATCTACCTGGTCAAGCGCCGCTACCAGGCGCGCCGGCCGCGCGAGCGGGCTGTCGGCAACAGGCAGGTCATCTCGCTGGCACACGCGAAGATGCGCCTGGCGCAAGCCGACCGGCAGCGAGGGCACGCTGCGCGCCGGTAAATGACCAAGGGGCCCGGCGCCCGATCCGTGAACGCGGAAACGGCAAGGCCCGGCCGGCGCGCGTGGCGCCGGGACATTTCGACAGGCTTTCGCAGGCGGGCGGCACAGAGAATGCCTGCCACGGCCAATGACGCAGAGGAGCCAAACCCCGCAGCCGGATGATGCAGGCCGGCCATGCCCGCCCCCAGCAGCGGCGCGCAGAGCTTCGTCAGTTGATCGATGGTTGTCATGATGCCGGCGTTGGAGACAAGCTGCGTTTTCGACAGCATCGACCGGGTGATGACCTGCTCCGCTGGGGCGGCCCCGAGATTGGCCAAGCCCTTGATCGAGACGAGCAAGACGAACAGGCTCACGTCCGGGACGACCATCAGCAGCACCGAGCTGAGGCAACGCGCCAGATAGCTGACGATCAGCATCTTGACCAGGTTCAACCGATCCGCGAGCGCGCCGAAAACGGTCCGAGGAGAAGGCCGGGCAGCCCGTACAAGGCGGAGGCCACGCCGATCGTGACCGCGTCGGCGTGCCAGTGATAGCCGAGCAGCGAAAATATCAGCGTGAAGTCCACCCAGACGATGCCCGAGCTGAGCACGCGGGCACCGACAAGCGTCCGGTACCCCTGTACGCCGTTCAACTTCGTCATGCAATCACCATAGTGATGGTTGCCCCCTGGTTCGCGATTGAACAAGACGCCTGCGGCAACGAAGCCGCCCGGCTCCGCCTCTTGCACGCAGCGTGCAAGATCAGACCTTCCGTTGACGCAACCGGTCCCGCTGCAGTTTAGCGACGCATTGCACGGAACACCGGCGATCGATCCAGTGCTTGGACATGGGAATCCCGCTGCATGAAACAGGGAGCCGGACCTCGACATACCGATCGCGATGCCAAGCGGCGCGAGCTTCTTCCATCGCATTGGCCCACGCTTGCCCGACTGGCGGCCCAAGCGGCCTGCCGGACACACCATCGCAGAGCGGGCCGCCCTGGTAGCGTACTACCGGAACGTCCAGAACCGATGCAGGACGAATGTGATCGGCGGCACCGTCGCCAGGATGACTGCGAGCCCGGTCCAGTAGTTCGCGCCAACCTTCTGCGCGGCCCAGGAGATGGCCAGCGTCAACAGCAGCCCGAACACCGACACACAGAAGAACCGCAGAAAGTTATCCCGCCCCGGGCGGACGGAGAACGCCCACAGCGCATTCAGCAGATACGAGCAGACATTCGCGCAGACAAAGGCGACACCGTTCGCCTCCACCTGGGTTGCCGAACAACCGGTGATCAGCAGCATCGCCAGGGCCACGTGCACACCGGTGGCAACGCCCCCGGAAATGCCGAACCGGAATATCCGGACGAGGGCCATGCGATCCGGAAGCAGGCGCGCGATCGTTCCAGGAACGACGCCTGCGAGTGCGTTCGTAACGCTGGTTTCGGCTTGTCGCATCATGCCCCCCGCTCGGTGATCCAACCGCGCGCGGCCCGGTTGCCGCGCTGCGGTTCGTGTTGGGGGCGGTCCTTGAAAGCGGATCGAGACAGCGGCCGGCGACGCAGAATGGAATCGACGCCGAAGCGCCCCGTGCGCGCGCGCCTCCCCCCTTTTTTAAGACCATTCTTGGCCTTTCCCGCGCGGGAAAGAAATCCGTCAAACGGATGACGGGCCACCCCATGAATCGCGGAGGCCCGCCCGGGATTGGTGCGTCAATCCGCGTCGCTGCCGCCGTGCGTGCGGTCGAAACGGCGCAGGGTCTCGATGCGCTCGCGCGTGAGCGGGTGGGACGAGAAGAATCCGGAGGCATCGTCGCTGTCCTCCTCCTTCCTGCCGGCGGCCCTGCCGCTGTCGGTGCCAGTACCCCGCGCGCCGCCATGGCTGTCTTCCAGCGCCTGCAGCACATCCGCGAACGCGGCCACCGACAATCCGTTCGACTGCAGCATCCGCGCGGCATAGCGGTCGGCGTCACGCTCGTAGTCGCGCGAGTAGCGCAGCGTCAGCATGGTCGCCGGCACGCCGGCCAGGATGGTGGAGATATCGCCGAACAGCAGCGCCGCCGTCGCACCGATGGCGGACGATTGGATCAACTGCCGCAAACCGTGCCGGTACTCGACGTGGCCCGCTTCGTGCGCCAGCACGCCCATCAGGCCGTCGCCCTCGCCCACCAGCCTGACCAGCGCGTCGGTGACGATGATGTCGCCGCCGGGCAGCGCGAACGCGTTGGCGCCGAGCTTGCCCGCATTGCGGAACGCGATGGTGTAGGTATGCGTGGCATCGGGCGCTCTCAGCGCGGCAAACCGCGCGCGGATGCGTGCCTGCTGCGCCTGCGGCAGCGCGCTGGGCTCGAGCCAGTGCTGGTCGAAGGCCTCCAGCGAGGCGTGGCCGAGTTGCGCCTCCACCCGCTGCGGCACCATGCCGGCCAGCACCTTGGCGCCCCACGGCAAGCCGTAGCGATACCCCAGCACCAGCACGGCCAGCATGAGCGCCAGCGCCCCCAGCGCCAGCCGCCAGCTGTTCTGCGCCTGCACCACCGCGCCCTCGCGGTAGCCGGTCCGGTGCAGCAGCGCATTCAATGCCTGCTGCTCGGCCGGATCGGCGATCTCGCAGAAGGCGCCGTCCTCGAACGTGATCAGGCGCGGCGCATGCTTGACGCGCTCCGACACCCGCAGCGTGGACAGCGGCGCACGGCGCACCGGCACGCCCTCCGGGTCGAACAGGAGCGCCTCGCCCTGCTCGACCGCCAGGCGCACCGGCTGCGCACGAGACGTGCGGCCATCGAAATATGTGGCGAGAATCATGCGCGCGCCCTCATCCCGCCGGCCTCACAGAGCGATGTCGATGTCGTACCAATCGACCGCCGCATCGCCCAGCGCACCCACCCGGGTGGACTCGCCCGCGACGAAGGTGTCGAGCGAACCGGCGGCCAGCAGCGTCACCGATTCGAGCTTGTAGCGGGCCAGGCGAACCTTGGCGAACGGCATGAACAGACCGAGCGTGACGAGCAGCAGCGCGGCATTCGAGATGTAGATCCAGAACAGCTTGCGTGCGCTGACCTCGCTCTTGAACCGATGCGCACCCAGCGTGGTGTGGTTCCACACGACATTCTGCAGGCGCGCCATGAAATACGGGCCGAGGAACAGCATCGACGCGTAGCCAAGGGCACCCACCAAGAAAAAGATGATGTACTTGTCCGCTGGCCCCGCTCCCGCGGCCATCGACAACCCGAGCCCACCGATCAGTGCACCGATCGCGACCATGGCCAGGAGCGCCAGGCCAAACGTACGCAAATACACGCCGTAGAAATTGCCCGCCGTGGCCGAGAAATCGAACTGCGCGGTGCCAAAGCGCGTGTTCCGGTGCTGATACTGCTTGAAGCGCTGGTGCGCGAACGGCGCCAGCAGATAGAACGTGCACGCCGTCAGGACCGGCCACAGCAGGAAGACCTTGTACGCCTCCGCGTCCTTGCCGGTGAAGGCGAAGCGCAGGCCCCGGTAGCTGGAATTCGCCATGCGAAAGCGCAACGACCGCACCAGCAGCCACGGAAACACCAGCCCGATCGCCGCCAGCAGCAGCAGCGTCAGCATGGGCGACTCATGCCCGGACAGATTGAACGCCAGCGCCAGCACAAAGATGATCGCGCGGCCCTTGAGAATGGCGGTCGGGCTACCGTGGTAGTCGAAGCTCGCCCCGCCCAGTTGAGTGTTGCGGTAGAAATACTGCAGCGTGCGCACCTTGGCCCACGCCGAATAGATGCCCAGCGTCACGATGGTCAACAGCAGGTTGACGATCCAGATGCGGAAGTACTCCGAGCCGCTGCCGCAGAAGCGCACCCGCAACGGTTGCGGGGCGGCCGGAGCCGGGGCGCCGCCCAGTACGGGCTCGCGTGCGATGTCGTTCATCTGATGACCCTTCCCTTTGAATTGTTGTTCGTCCGCCGCGCGGCGGTGCGAGCCGATTGTAGCCAACGGCGTACCGTACCGCTGTTAACTCGGCCTTAACGATCCGGCCAGCGGACAACAAAAAACCCCGCAGGCTCGCACCCGCGGGGTTTTTTGTTCGGAACGGCCACTGGCGCAAACCAGCGACCGGGCCGGGTGCCGGACAGGCAAATTACATCATGCCGTCCATGCCGCCCATGCCACCCATGCCGCCCGGCATTGCCGGAGCGGCATCGTCCTTCGGCAGTTCGGCCACGGCGCAGTCCGTCGTCAGCATCAGCGATGCGACCGAAGCGGCGTTCTGCAGCGCGGTGCGGGTCACCTTGGTCGGGTCCAGCACGCCCATTTCCACCAGGTCACCGTACTCGCCGGTGGAGGCGTTGTAGCCGTAGTTGCCCTTGCCTGCGATGACGTTGGCCACCACCACCGAAGCCTCGTCGCCAGCGTTCGTGACGATCTGGCGCAGCGGCTCTTCCATGGCGCGCAGCACGATCTTGATGCCGGCGTCCTGGTCAGGGTTGGCACCCTTCAGGCCGGAGATCAGCGCACGGGCACGCAGCAGTGCAACACCGCCGCCAGCCACGATGCCTTCTTCCACAGCGGCGCGGGTGGCGTGCAGTGCGTCTTCCACGCGGGCCTTCTTTTCCTTCATTTCGACTTCGGTGGCCGCGCCAACCTTGATCACTGCCACGCCGCCGGCCAGCTTGGCCACGCGCTCTTGCAGCTTCTCACGGTCGTAGTCCGACGTGGCTTCCTCGATCTGGGCGCGCACTTGCTTGACGCGCGCTTCGATGTTGCGGGCGTCGCCGGCGCCATCGATGATCGTGGTGTTTTCCTTGCCGATTTCCACACGCTTGGCTTGGCCCAGATCGTTCAGGGTCGCCTTTTCCAGCGTCAGGCCGACTTCTTCAGCGATGACTTGGCCGCCCGTCAGGATGGCGATGTCTTCCAGCATGGCCTTGCGGCGGTCGCCGAAGCCCGGAGCCTTGACGGCGGCGGTCTTCAGGATGCCACGGATGTTGTTGACCACCAGCGTTGCCAGGGCTTCGCCCTCGACGTCTTCAGCCACGATCAGCAGCGGACGGCCAGCCTTGGCCACTTGCTCCAGCACCGGCAGCAGGTCGCGGATGTTGCTGATCTTCTTGTCGAACAGCAGCACGAACGGGTTGTCCAGCTGGACAACCTGCTTTTCCGGGTTGTTGATGAAGTACGGCGACAGGTAGCCGCGGTCGAACTGCATGCCTTCCACGACGTCCAGCTCGTCTTCCAGCGACTTGCCGTCTTCGACGGTGATCACGCCTTCCTTGCCGACCTTGTCCATCGCTTCAGCGATGCGCGCGCCGATCGACTCGTCGCTGTTGGCCGAGATGGCGCCAACCTGGGCGATTTCCTTGCTGGTGGTGGTCGGCTTGCTGATCTTCTTCAGCTCTTCGACGGCAGAGGCGACAGCCTTGTCGATGCCGCGCTTCAGGTCCATCGGGTTCATGCCGGCGGCCACGTACTTCATGCCTTCGCGCACGATCGACTGGGCCAGCACCGTGGCGGTGGTGGTGCCGTCACCGGCGTTGTCGCTGGTCTTGGAAGCCACTTCCTTGACCATCTGCGCGCCCATGTTCTGCAGCTTGTCCTTCAGCTCGATTTCCTTGGCGACCGACACACCGTCCTTGGTCACGGTCGGGCCACCGAAGCTGCGCTCCAGCACCACGTTGCGGCCCTTCGGGCCCAGGGTCACCTTCACGGCGTTGGCGAGGATGTTGACGCCTTCGACCATCTTGGCGCGTGCGGCATCGCCGAACACTACGTCTTTAGCTGCCATCTTCAGAATCTCCGAATACTTTGGGTGTTGCCCACGCAGACCGCGCGAGCAATGAGGAATGGTTTACGGGTAAGCGATTGCGGCCGAGCGCGCGCTTACTTCGTCACCACGGCCATGATGTCTTCTTCGCGCATGACCAGCAGTTCCTGACCATCCACCTTCACGGCTTGGCCGGCGTACTTGCCGAACAGCACGCGGTCGCCAACCTTGACGTCCAGCGCGATCGGGTTGCCCTTGTCGTCTTTCTTGCCCGGGCCGATAGCCAGCACTTCGCCTTGATCCGGCTTTTCTGCGGCGGCGTCGGGAATGACGATGCCGGATGCGGTCTTCGTCTCGTTGTCCAGGCGCTTCACGATCACGCGATCATGCAAGGGACGCAGATTCATACAAACTCCTCGATGCAAAGTGAGTGTTTATTCACAAAACGCGCCGCTCAAGTGCGGCGCTCAGGAAGCTTCGGCGGCGGGAGCGTGTTGTTAGCACTCCCTCCAGGCGAGTGCCAATTATATGGACGGGGTATGACTATTTCAAGAACGGGGGATCAACGTCGACTGTCGAGATTCACTGAATTTGGAACTTTGGTCACTCAATTTGGAACTTTGGCACGCAGACAAAGCCCTCCTAGGTAAATTTTCCCTTTAATTTCAAACACTTAAGAACAGAAGGCAGCCGCTATCGCGGCTGGCGAACGGGGCGAGGTGCCCCGATTCCACCCCCACAAATCCGTGCGCACAAAAAAGAAGGGGTCTACTAGGAAGCGCTGGATGGCATGGCAATCGGATCCACATGACACCCGAGGTCGGCGAGGCGTTTGAGTAGGCGACGGATGGTCTTGCTGACGTCGTGACGGTTGAAGTAATCGGAGCCAAGGTCGGCGTACTCAGCGCCATCCCGGAGCATGTGGTAAGCGGCCGTGAGCATGGAGGCGGCCACCGCGAGAATGGCCTTTTTGGCGCCGCGGCGGGCCTTGATGCGCAGGAACTGGGCACACAGATAGCTGCTTTTAACGCGTACCGCAGCCCAGGCGGCGGTCACCAGGGCAGTCTTGAGCCAGGTGCCACTCTTGCGCACCCGCGTGCTGCGCCGCTTGCCGGCGCTCTCGTCGTTGCGCGGGCACAGCCCTGCCCACGACACTAGGTGGCCTGCATCAGGAAAGCGCGTCATGTCGACGCCGATCTCCGCCAACAGGACCTGAGCGGTCAAGTCGCTAACCCCTGGGATTGTGGTCAGCAGGCGGGCGCGCTGTCGGATCGGCGCCAGCGCTTTTCCCACCACGGCATCGAGCTCGGCTAGCGTGTGTTCCAGGGCGGCGATGATGTCCAGGTGCAGCTTGAGCATCGTGCGGTGGTGGTCGGTAATGTGTCCGCGCAACGCCTCGCGCAACTCGGCGGTCTTCTTGCGCGCGTTGCCTTGGGCCAGCGCGGCAAGCTGCATGGGGTCGTGCTCGCCGGCGACGATGGCCTTGAGCATGGCGCGGCCGCTGTGCCCGAGGATATCCGAGAGCACGCTGCCCAATTTGAGGTTGGCGTCTTCGAGCACTTTCTGGATGCGCAGGCTGTGCTGAGCAATCTCGCGCACGAGTTGCTTGCGGGTACGCGTGAGATCGCGCAGTTCCTGAATGGCCGCCGGTGGCACGAAGCTCGACCGGATCAAGCCATGGGCCAGCAAATCGGCAATCCACATCGCGTCGTTGACGTCGGTCTTGCGGCCGGGCACGCCCCGGATGTGGTGGGCGTTGGCTAGCACCAACTCGAAGTTGCCCTCAAGAATGTGCCACACCGGCTTCCAGTACACCCCAGTGGCTTCCATGGCCACATGGGTGCAGCCGTGCAGCGCCAGCCAGTCGGTCAGCGCCAGCAGCCCACTGGTGGTGCTGTCAAAGCTACGCACTTCCTGGTGCAGGGGCGCCGAGACGCAGCGTACACAGGCCACGATCGTGTCCTTGTGCACGTCCAGTCCGGCGCAGCGGGGATAGAGTACTTGCATGGAGCCTCCTGCCAGAGTCAATGGCATCGGCAGCAGCCCTCGTCGTCGAAATCTACTAGGCGTGCTCCAGGGTGTCACCACCCGTGGTCACAATTCGGGGTGCTCGCAGGGCTGCGGGTCCAACTACTGAACGGGCTCGGGGCACCAAGATCCGGCCGACCTCGTTGCCAACACCACCGGCCATCTTATCCCCATCCAATTGCAAGGCATTGACCGCAAGCGCGCTTCATCCTTCGGGGACGGGCGCGCCCGATGGACAACTACTGAGGGAGCCCACCTCTGAGTACATAGAAGGACCAGCCGGCGCGTTACAACGTCCCTCGGGCCGGCCGTACTCCCATTGCGACAGGGTCGCAACGAACTTTGACGGTCTTGTAGGCCGGTGATGCGACCTCCCTGCTGTTACGTGCGCATTTGATGACACCGTCTTTACTCGCCAACACCAGGGCTCAGTGCAACGTTGCGGCGATGCGGGACGTGCTCATGGACCGCTCCTTGTCGCGAGAGAAGGATAGTTGAGGATCAGGCAGGTAGTGGTTGCATGGGCATACAGCTTGCCGTCGGGTCCGACGATGCGTCCCTCAGCAGTGGCGACCTGGCGCCCTACATGGATCACCTTCCCCTCAGCACGCACAAGCGGCACATCGCTGCTGAGTGCCCGAGCGTGTCAGATTTTCCGTGTGCCCGAGGTCATGAGATGCTTGTAAGCGAAATTGACCATGACCATAGCAATGCCCCGCAAGAAGACCACGAAACCGAAGGCGCCCAAGCTTGTTCCCGACGAACTGATCGACCAGTTGCTGGCCCAGCTCGAGAACAAAGACGCCGAGTCAATTCTCGGCGAATCGGGCCTAGCTGGCCTGCTCAAGAAGCAGTTGGCCGAGCGCATGCTGACTGCCGAGCTGATGCACCATCTGGCTGCTGAGGCCCAGCAAGGCAGGAGCGGCAATCATCGCAATGGCACCAGCCCCAAGACCGTCCTCACGCCCAACGGCGAGCTGGAGCTGGACATTCCACGCGACCGGCAGGCCACCTTCGAGCCGCAACTGGTGGCCAAGTACCAGCGCCGGCTACCCGGCTTCGACGACCATGTGATCAGCATGTATGCGCGCGGCATGAGCGTGCGCGAGATCGGGGGTCACCTGCTAGAACTGTACGGCCTGCAGGTCTCGCCCGACCTGATCTCCACCATCACCGACGAGGTGCTGGCCGAGGTCGAACAATGGCAGCAACGCCCGCTGGAGGCGATGTACCCGATCGTCTACTTCGACGCACTGCGTCTGAAGATCCGCGACGAAGGCACGGTCAAGAACAAGGCGGTGTACCTCGCGCTGGGCATTCGAGCTGACGGGCGCAAGGAAGTGCTCGGACTGTGGATCGAGCAGACCGAGGGCGCCAAATTCTGGCTCAAGGTCTTCAACGAACTGAAGAACCGCGGCCTGGGCGACATCCTGGTCGCCGTGGTTGACGGCCTGCGTGGCTTCCCCGAAGCGATCGAGGCTGTCTATCCAGACGCGCAAATCCAGACCTGTATCGTTCACCTGATCCGCAACTCGCTCAACCTGGCGAGCTGGAAGGACCGCAAGGGCCTGGCGGCCGCGCTCAAGCCGATTTACCAGGCCGCCACGGCCGAAGCCGCCGCCGGCGCACTGGAGGCGTTCGCCGCTAGCGATTGGGGCCGGAAATTCCCGACGGTGGCCGATATGTGGCGCCGACAGTGGGAGCAGGTCATCCCATTCTTCGTCTACCCACCCGAAGTGCGCCGGATCATCTACACCACCAACGCGATCGAAAGCATGCACATGCAGTTGCGCAAGATCGTCAAGAACCGGGGTCACTTCCCCAGCGACGAAGCGGCCAGCAAGCTGCTGTTCCTGGCCTTGCGCAATATCGAGAAAGACTGGAAGATGCCGCCCATCACTTGGAAGCAGGCGGCCAACCAGTTCGCCATCCTCTTCGGCGAACGATTCACCAACGCCCTACGCTGAGATTTTTTAACCGACCTCAGCACACAGAATTCCTGACACGTCCGAGTGCCCGGACCATGTTCACCTTGAGTTCGAGCGTGGTGTATCCCTTGCCCGCCGGCAACATGGTGTGAATCGCGCATCCAACGGCCGAGTCGAGGAGGGTCGCGAACCAGCCACCGTGCACAGTGCCGAGCGGGTTGTAGTGCCGACGTTGTGGCCGCCCTTGGAACACTGCCACGCCGTGCTCCATGTGGATGGGAATGAAGTCGAGTGTTTCGCCCATCGGCGCCGGTGGAAGCTCGCCAGCAAAAATCGCCTCGAAGATTTCCATGCCAGATCGTCCGGCGACCTGCTCCTGAGGGGCCGCATCGGCTTCTCTCAACCGGGCGCGTATTGCTACCTCTTCTGCCCTCCAGCGTTCGATGGTCTGGTCCACGGTCATTGGTAGTACCTCATCCTGAATCGGCTTGGAATCATCGAGGAGTGCCTGCACACGTTCCGCTTGCAGCAGATGAACTCAGTAGCGCGAGGATCGAGTCCCGGCACACTGACAGAATTTCGTCTGCCAGCGGCGAATCGTCCGGGCAGGCACGCGACATCACAAGGGCGCCGACCGCGTGCGCCAGTATGTCGAGAGATTGCGCTCGTGCCCCGCCTGCTTCAGCACTGTCCACCTGCTGGCACCCAACACTGAGTGCAGCAAGCTGCCGCTCGATACCAGCCGCAAAGATAGTTCGGACGGATTCTGGTTGACGTGCGGCATCCCCGCCTAGCGCGGCCAGCGTGCAACCGGTCGAGCGGCTGTCGCGATGCTCTCGGGAGAGATACAGCCGCACGAATTCCGACATATCCACGCCAGTGGTGAGTTCGGCTGTCTTTGCGATGCCGCAGGCAGCCGACTCTGCCATCAGGTCAGCCTTCGAGCCGAATTGCTTGTAAAAACCGCCATGAGTCAAGCCCGCGGCGGCCATCAAATCAGCAACGCCAATCCCGTCGTAGCCGCGCTCCCGGAACAGGGTGGATGCCGTCTCAACAACGCGCGCGCGGTTGGCCTGCGCCTGTGCTTTGGTGACCTTCATGCCTCGTCTGCGTGGATCCGTGTCTGCCTAGTGCCCCGACTATACATTGATGTCAACCATCATCAAAGTGTTGACACGTTAGATTATGATGATCATCATAAATGCCACTCCTACCTGTGAGAGACCGAACCAACATGACCGAAAAGACGCTTTTCGAACCGTACGTTCTGGGTAAATTGACGCTCGCCAATCGCATTGTCATGGCGCCCTTGACTCGTAACCGCGCGGGTGCGGGTCTCGTGCCCAGCGCATTGGCTCCGACTTACTACGGTCAGCGCGCCTCTGCTGGCTTGATCATTACCGAAGCTACCCAGGTGTCGGCCCAAGCTCAGGGCTATCAGGACACACCCGGCCTGTACACGCCGGAGCAAATTGATGGCTGGCGCGAGGTTACGGAAGCTGTGCACGCCAAAGGTGGGCTCATCTTCGTCCAGCTTTGGCACGTAGGCCGCGTCTCACATGTCGACGTCCAGCCGGGGGGTGCGGCACCCGTCGCGCCGTCAGCGATCCGCGCGGAGACCAAAACCTTCGTCAATAACGGATTTGTAGACGCGTCTGAACCACGCGCCCTGGAACTCGACGAACTACCGGGTATCGTGAACGATTTTCGCCAAGCAGCAGCGAACGCTATCGCTGCCGGTTTCGACGGCGTCGAGATCCACGCTGCTAATGGCTATCTGCTGGAGCAGTTCATCAAAGACGGGGCCAATCAGCGCGCAGATGCCTATGGCGGCTCGATTGAAAACCGCGCTCGATTGGTGCTCGAAGTTGTCGCCGCAGTTACGAAAGAAATCGGCGCCGAACGCACCGGCGTGCGCATTTCCCCCGTTTCCCCCGCGAACGGAATCTCTAGCAGTGATCCGCAGACACAGTATGAATACATCGTCTCGCAACTCAGCGCGCTAGGAATCGTCTATCTGCACGTTGTCGAAGGCGCGACTGGTGGTCCGCGTG